>JALFNQ010000101.1 GCA_022773965.1 Lachnospiraceae bacterium | reverse complement strand
CGGTAAGGCAATCTATTTTACTGGTGGAAAATGTGAGGATATCACATGGAAAAAGGATAATCTGGAGTCGCCCTCGCTCTTTTATGACGCAGATGGAGCACAGCTTATCATGAATCCGGGAAAAACAAGTATCTGTATCATTACAACTGATTCTGCCGATAATATTGGTATCTATGAAACAGCAGACGCATGGAATGCTCGCTGAGCTGTACAATGACAAAAGGATAAGTTTTATTTATGAATCAAAATAATAGTAGAACAGGCGTAAATATTCAGAACAGGTCGGAGCGGAACCGCGTAGACCGTGAGAACATGATTCAGGAGTGCAAAAATACAAATAATTCCAGTTTTCTGGTACAGGGCTCGATCTTGGCCATCGCCTCGATCGTAAGCCGCATCATTGGTCTGCTTTACCGCAGCCCATTGACGGCTATTCTGGGTGATCTCGGAAATGATTATTACAGCACGGCCTTTGAGATCTATTCCCTGCTGCTTTTGATCTCTTCCATGAGCCTGCCGTTAGCGGTGTCAAAAATGGTGTCAGCCCGTGTCTCTCAGGGACGGATGGGAGATGCCTACCGGGTATTTAAGGCGGCGCTTGGGTTTGCTGTCTGCAGCGGACTGGCTGCAGGACTTATCGTATTTTTCTTTGCAGACTATTTTGCAGCTTTTTTAAAGACGCCCTTTTGCGTTTTTGCGCTTCGTGTACTGGCACCGACACTGTTTATCGTAGCGATCCTCGGTGTGATCCGTGGCTTTTTTCAGGGGCTTGGAACAATGATGCCAAGTGCGGTGTCTCAGATCGTAGAACAGATCATCAATGCGATTGTGAGTGTGGTTGCTGCTTATTACCTGTTCCGTTATGGGGCAAAGATCGGAGCGGTGCTCGGTGATACAGAAGAGTACAGCGCTGCTTTTGGTGCAGCTGGTGGGACACTGGGTACCGGCGCCGGTGCGCTGGCAGGTCTGCTGTTTGTGCTCTTTGTATTTACCGTCTATAAACGGGTGCTAAAACGCAAGATTCGTAGACAGCGTGGTGCCTCAAAGGAATCCTATGGCACGATCTTACATGTGCTGATCTGGACAGTTGTTCCGGTGCTACTCTCTACGACCCTTTATAATCTGAGTGCGATCGTAGATCAGGCGATCTTCAAAAATGTAGCAAATCTTCAGGGGTATACCGCAGCTGAGATCCATACCTTCTGGGGCGTATTCGGTGGAAAATACCGCGTGCTTGTGAATGTTCCCATCTCCATTGCATCAGCGGTTGTTTCAGCCAGTGTACCTGCGATCACGGCATCCTTTGCGAATAAGGACATGGTCGGAGTTCAGAAAAAGACAGGCAATGCGATCCACTATAGTATGGTCATTGCCTTTCCCTGTGCCATCGGTCTTGGAGTGCTTGCCTCTCCGGTGATGCAGCTTTTATTCCATGACAGCACGCCTTTGGCAGCACATATGCTTCAGGTTGGTGTCGTATCTGTCATCTTTTATTCGCTGTCAACACTCTCAAATGGTATTTTACAGGGAATCAACCGTATGAAGGTTCCGGTGATCCATGCAGCGATTGCGCTTGCGTTACAGGCTGGGCTTCTGGTGGCGCTGATGTATCTGGCGAATCTGAATATTTTTGCGGTAATCTGGGCAAACACGTTTTTTGCGCTTTTCATGTGTCTGCTGAATGGCTATGGTATTTACCGCTATCTTGGATTTAAGCAGGAAGTGAAAAAGACGTTTCTGATTCCGGCGCTTTGTGCCGGAATCATGGGAGTGGTCGTATATGTCGTTTACATGGTGCTTCAGATGCTCTTAAAGATCAATGCGATCAGTACGGTCGTAGCGATCGTAGCGGGAGCAGGCGTCTACTTCGTCCTTATGCTTGTACTAAAAGGTCTGAATGAGGAGGATCTGCTGTCATTCCCTGGCGGCAGAAAACTGATCGCACTTGGACAAAAGATGCATTTGTTATAGACCGGATAGAAAAAATTTTTTATGTATATTTTTCCACAGACAGGGACATACTATCTGTGGTGATAAATATGGATAAGAATAAAATAATAAAAACAAGATTATATTTTTGCTTTTCGTTATTGCTTTTGACAGTTGTGTGTATGGTGGTGTATACTGCCATGAGGGATGAAAGTCATGCAAATACACTTCCTCCACAGCTGGCGCAGGAACAGACGGAAACGATCAATGGTGATACGCCTGATCTGCAGCAGGTCAATCAGACCGTGCAAGCGGAAGCTTCCCGGGATCGCCAGACAACGGCCACAGTTCCGGGTGAAGTAGCTTCCGATTCTGCGATCAAAGATGAGATAACCACTTATGGTCTGACAGTGACAGATGGTTGTTTGCAGGTGTATATTGTAGAGACCGGAGCGCTCTATATGGAGACTACAATTGTTTATGATCTGTTGCCTGAAACAGTGCAGTATCAGATTGATGAGGGAAAATATTTTGAGTCAGAGGAAGCTCTGCTGGAGTTTCTGGAAAACTATTCGAGTTAGGAATCAGACATGAGTAAAAAGAATGTTCAACAAGCGAAGGATTGCTGGGATGTGATCGTTGTGGGCGGCGGTGCCGCCGGACTCATGGCGGCAATCCATGCGGCGAGGGGTGGTGCCAGCGTGCTGATCTTAGAGCACATGGAACGACCGGGAAAAAAGTTGCTGATGACCGGAAATGGAAAATGCAACTTCACAAATGAAGCGTTTTTCAATTTTGACAAATCGCAGGACGAGACCGGATATGAACAATATTATCACGGGGCTTGTCCTGCATTTGTGTTGCCTGCAATCAAAAAGTTTAATCTTACATCTACATTAAATTTTTTTGAGGATTTGGGGATCGTTCCGGTCAAACGGAGAGGTGGTTATTATCCGGCGGGTGGTCAGGCATCCGGTGTTTTGGCTGCAATGCTGATGGAATGCGGGCGTCTGGGGATTGAGATTGCCTGTGAAATTGGCATAAGGTCAATTCGCAGAGCGGAAAAAACAGACATTAGTAGAAGTGATTTTTCTACGGAGCAAAACATTCCCTTTGTCATTGAAACGAAAAGCGGTACATACATAGCACGCAGATGTATTCTTGCTACGGGCGGAAAGTCCTATAAAAAGAGCGGAAGTGACGGAAGCGGATTTCTATATGTTGAACATCTGGGGCATAGAATACAAGATTTAGTTCCGGCACTTGTTCCGCTGCAATCTGACCTCGCATTTTTTAAAAAGGTTGCAGGAATTCGTGCAGAAATTTCGGCAAAAATTTACATTGAAAATGAAATGCAGGCATCTGAATCGGGGGAATTACAGCTGACCGATTACGGCATCTCCGGTATCTGTATTTTTCAGATCAGCTATCTGGCTTCTCAGGCACTGGCCCGGCAGCAATCCGTTTGTGTAGAGCTGGATTTCCTTGCTGACAAAACAGAGGATGAGACTGTCGATCTGATTCTGGAGCGTGCCAAAAGCAAGTATGCGTCCGGTAAGACCATGGCGCAGTGTATGATCGGTCTGTTTAATGATAAACTGGGTGTGGCACTGCTGGAGGAGTCAGGTATTGTACCCACACAGATGGGTCGTGAACTGACACGGGAACAGGCAGTGCAGCTGATGAAAAAAATCAAGCATTTTTCTGTGCCGATCCGGGCAACCCGTTCTTTTGAACAGGCACAGGTCACTGCCGGAGGTGTGGACACCGCACAGGTGGTGGCTGACACCATGGAATCAAAGCTGGTTCCCGGACTTTACTTTGCAGGGGAAATGCTGGATGTAGATGGCATTTGCGGTGGGTTTAATCTGCAGTGGGCGTGGTCCAGCGGTGCGGTGGCCGGAATGTGTGCAGCGGCTTCTATCTCTGATATTTCCCGCCATGAGCGCGGATCCCGTGTGTGAATTGTTTCGGCGCTGTCGTACAGACAAAAAAGGATAAGTGAAAGATGATACGAATTCAACAATTAAAGCTTCCATTGGAGCACGATCATTATACAATTGAAAATAAGATCCGTCATGTCCTGGGGCTCTCGGCAGACCAGGCATTTACCTATGAGATCGTCAGGCGTTCTGTGGACGCCAGAAAAAAGCCGCAGGTTACTTATGTCTATACCGTGGATGTAGCAATGTCCGGAGAGGCAAAGCTTGTAAAAAAGCTTCATAAGCCCAATATTCAGCTTGTACAGCATGTGCGGTACCATTTTCCAAAGCCCGGAGAGACACCTCTGAATTCACCGCCTGTGATCGTGGGCGCAGGACCGGCGGGATTATTTTGCGCCTATGAACTGGCGCTGCATGGTTATCGTCCCATTATTTTAGAGAGGGGAAAGTGTGTGGAACAGCGGAAGTCGGATGTGGAGCGCTTCTGGGAGAGCGGTGTGCTCGACCCTTCATCGAACGTGCAGTTTGGTGAGGGCGGCGCAGGAACCTTTTCTGACGGAAAGCTGAATACGATGGTGAAGGATCCCGTGGGGCGCGGCAGTCGGGTATTGGAAATTTTTTGCAAGCATGGGGCTCCCGCAGAGATCTTATACGATAGTAAGCCACATATCGGCACCGATATTTTGACCAGCGTGATCCGCAATATGCGCGAGGAGATCTTGCGTCTGGGAGGAAAGTTTTTCTTTGAAAGCCAGATGACGGATCTTTTGATGGAAGACGGCGTACTAAAGGGACTGACGGTCAGGGGAATCCACGGAGAACGTCTGCTGGATACACAGGTTGCAGTGCTGGCACTGGGACATTCGGCAAGAGATACGTTTGAATTGTTGCAAATACACCGCTTTTTGATGGAGCCAAAGGCGTTTGCGGTAGGCTTTCGCGTGGAGCATCCGCAGTCGATGATCAATGAGAGTCAGTACGGGA
>JALFNQ010000065.1 GCA_022773965.1 Lachnospiraceae bacterium | reverse complement strand
ATCCGGCTCTGGTTGAGACCATCGTGACAACGGATATGGCAAAGGTGATCGCAGCAGATTATGGCGTGAAACTGATCGAGGTGCTGACCGGCTTTAAATATATCGGAGAGCAGATTAAGCTCTTTGAGCAGAACAACACCTATCACTACGTATTCGGTCTGGAGGAGAGCTATGGCTGTCTCGCCGGAACCTATGCCCGTGACAAGGATGCCTGTGTGGCAGTGATGATGCTGTGCGAGGTAGCTGCATTCTACAAGCTGCAGGGAAAGACCTTGTGGGATGCCATGGTCGATATGTACGAAAAATACGGCTATTTCAAGGAAGGCCTTGCAACGCTTACCTTAAAGGGTATTGACGGCGCAAACCAGATCCAGCAGATGATGAGCGATGCAAGAAGCAATCCTCCGAAAACGCTGGGCGGCTATCAGGTGCTCGCAGTGCGCGATTATAAGGAGGATACGAGAAAGGATATGACAACTGGAGAAGTGAATGCTACCGGACTTCCTTCTTCAAACGTGCTTTACTATGAGCTTTCTGACAATGCATGGTGCTGTGTGCGCCCGTCCGGAACCGAGCCAAAGATCAAATACTACTTCGGTGTCAAGGGCACGTCACTGGCAGACGCAGCAGAAAAGCTGGAGACATTGAAAAAAGATATGGTGTCAGAATAGAGAGACCATAGGGAATGATTTCAGGACAGGTCGGAGTGGAATCGCGCAGACCGTGAATAGATGATTCAGGAGGACGGAAATTCTCCGCTTCGCTTCGGTCGGTGTTAAGCAGGTGCCACTGGCACCTAACACCCCTTCATCGAAGAAGATTTTCATGGATTATCGCATCGTAACTATAATATCGGAATCAGATGGCGTCACACTAGATCGTGACGCCATTTGACCATATACAATGAGGTTATAAGTTTATGAAAAAATACAAGCGTGTAGAGAAGCTTACGGATAACCGTTTTTTAAATCTGTATCATATCGATGCTCTTGACAGAAATGGAAAAGGCTTTGATTATTATTTTGCGTCGCGAAACGACGAGGCGCATATCAAGATCCACACAAAGGAGATGAAGCCGGAGGGCATTGTGATCTATGCCGTGACCGATGAAGCAGAACCCAGACTGGTTCTGATCCGTCAGTACCGTTATCCGCTGGATGCTTATATCTATGAGCTTCCGGCGGGGCTTGTGGACGCCGGTGAGACACCGGCACAGGCGGCGGCGCGCGAGATGAAGGAGGAGACCGGACTGGATTTCGTGGAATACACCGGAGGCAGTCCGCTTTGCCGCCGACCGTTTTTCATGGGACCGGGCTTTACGGATGAGACGAGTGCGGCAGTTTTTGGTACGGTTTCCGGCGAGATCTCAGACTGCGGCAACGAAGCCACGGAGGAGATTCAGGTGCTTCTTGCGGACAAAGCCACCGTCCGCCGGATTCTTGAGACAGAGCGCGTTTCCCTGCGCGGGGCGTATCTCATGATGCAGTTTCTTGGCAGTGAGGGGGAGCCCTTCGCATTTCTTGGGCGGTAGATGTGTGCATGCTGTAACGGAGTGTGTATCAAACGGTTGTGCGTCTGATTTCGAAAAATGTGATTCGGAATTACATTTTAAGTGATAAAAATGCTGCCAATCATTGCATTTTTGTCACTTAAAACGTGAAATAAGACATAAAAGATATATGAGGTATAGAAAATGATTAAATATGATGAAAAAACAAAGATCTTTAAACTTGACACTCTGACAACGAGCTACGTGATCGGTCTGGCAGATGAGAAATATGTGGGACACGCATATTATGGAAAAAAGCTGGCGTCCACCGACCTTGCGTATCTGCTGCGCATCGACGAGCCGCCCTTTGTGCCGTCAAAAAACCTGCGCGAGAAGGTGTCATTTCTGGACACTTATCCGATGGAATATTCCTTCGGAGGTACCGGGGATTTCAGGGAGAGCTGCATCACGGTTACGACAGCGGACGGCCAGCAGGGACTGGATCTGACTTATGTGAGCCACCGGATCTACAACGGAAAAGAGCCGCTGGAGGGACTGCCTGCCACATGGGGAGAGAACAGTGAGACATTGGAAATTACATTGGAAGATGTACCTACAGGCATCCGAGTATTGCTTTCCTACAGTGTGTTTGAGGATAATGATGCGCTGACCCGAAGTGTAAAGGTCATCAATGGTGGAAATGATGCAGTCTATATCGACCGGGTGCTGTCTGCCTGTCTGGATATGGACAACGAGGAATTTGAGGTGCTTTCCCTGCACGGCTCGTGGGCGAGAGAACGCCATATGGAGCGCGTACCGTTAGGCTACGGAAGCTATGTTACAGAGTCTGTGCGCGGCGAGTCGTCCCATCAGGATCAGCCCTTCCTCGCGCTGCTCTCAAAGAACTGTACACAGACAGTCGGCGAGGTCTATGCCATGCATTTTGTCTACTCTGGAAATTTTCTTGCAAAAGCGCAGCGGAACCAGCATGACACGGTGCGCATGGTGATGGGTATCCATCCGGAAAGCTTCCGCTGGAAATTAGAGGCAGGAGAGAGCTTTCAGGCGCCGGAGGTTGTCTGCGTCTACTCGGACGAGGGCCTGGGCAAAATGTCGCGCACCTTCCATGATCTCTACCGGAACCATCTGATCCGCAGCAAATATAAAAACCAGACAAGACCGGTGCTCATCAACAGCTGGGAGGCTGCATATTTTGATTTTGACACGGATGAATTGCTTGCGCTGGCAAAAAAAGCAGCTGAGCTTGGCATTGAGATGCTCGTCATGGATGACGGCTGGTTTGGAAAACGGAATTCAGATGAAGGCAGCCTGGGTGACTGGACGGTCAACGAGGAAAAGCTGAAAGGCGGCTTAAAACATCTGGTGGATGAGGTCAATGCGCTGGGCATGAAGTTTGGTATCTGGTTTGAGCCGGAGATGATCTCGCCGGATTCTGATTTGTACCGCGCGCATCCTGGCTGGGCGCTGCAGTTAAAAAACAGGAGTGGATCCCAGTGCCGTGCACAGTATGTGCTTGACTTAAGCCGCCCCGAAGTGCGTGATTATGTCTATGAGTGCGTGGCATCAGTGCTCCGCTCTGCGAATATTGAGTATGTCAAGTGGGATATGAACCGGCAGCTGACAGATATCGGAAGTGCTTATCTTCCTGCAGACCGGCAGGGAGAGCTTTCGCATCGCCATACCCTTGCTGTGTACGAATTGCAGGAGCGTCTGACCCGCGATTTTCCGGATCTGCTTTTGGAAAACTGCTCCGGCGGCGGTGCGCGCTTTGATCCGGGCATGCTCTATTACAGCCCGCAGATCTGGAGTTCGGACGATGCAGATGCCATCGAGCGTCTGGCGATCCAGGAGGGCACACAGTTACTCTATCCGCTGTCAACGATGGGGGCGCATGTGTCCGACTGCCCGAACCATACGGTCGGCAGGGTGACACCCTTTGAGACGCGCGGTATCGTGGCGCTGGCAGGTACATTCGGCTATGAGCTCGATCCACGAAAGATCAGTGAGGAGGATCAGGCAAAGATACCGGGGCAGATCGCAGATTACAAAAAATACACCTCACTGATCCGTGAGGGCGACTATTACCGGATTGCCTCCTATCAGGAAAATCACCGGTTTGACTGTTATGAGGTCGTCTCCAAAGATAAAAAAGAAGCACTTATCTGCTTTGTCCAGGTGCTTGGTGAGCCGAATTTCAGAAGCAGAAAGCTAAAGCTGCAGGGGCTTGATGCGGACGCAGAGTATGTGGTGGATGGAAAGACCTATCTCGGGGAAACGTTGATGTCGGCGGGACTGATCTTACAAAGAGCCTGGGGAGATTTCAAGGCACAGATCATCGAAATACATGAGAAATAAATGACAGGCTGTAGCTGTGGGTGTGCGGAATCATCACAAAAGATCCGATATAATAGAAAGTACGCTCTGCGAACTTTCTATTATCATGAATAAAAAAGAGCCGTAAATGGCTCTTTTTTAGCAGGGCAGATGGAGCTTTTAGCTCCATGCCGGTTCGCATGCGTATCTCAATACGTCATCAAGAATCGCCAGATAACCCTCGCGTTTGATGTGCATTCCCTCAATCGTGTATTCTGCTTTGAGGTTTCCGTTGGAATCCTTGAGGGTTGAATTTACATCAATATAGCGGGCGTTGTGTTTTTCTGCCAGTTCCTTTACGTTCCGGTTGGCCTCCTGTATTTTCTCATTCGTCCGGATTGCAAGGCAGGGCTTCATTTCCCATGTGGAGGCATCATAATTTACCGGATAATATGCCATTAGGTACAGTTCCACATGGGGGAGATGTTCCTGGATGTCTGTCAGGATCTGGTCGTAGTTTTGGATCATCTGCTCGATCGGAAGGTTCGGGTCACTCAGATCATTAGTACCGATGTTGATGAAGATTCGTCTCGGAGCCAGATCGTATACACAGATGTCCAGCACTTGTAACAGATCTATGGTCTGATAGCCGCCAACACCTCTGTTGTAGGCAATGAGCGGCAGGTTGCGCTCCTTTATAAATTCTTCGATGGGGAACATTTCCATGAGAGAGGAACCGACAAACAATAATTCGTTTTTTTGAACGGTTTCGTTTTGTTTGCGGTAGTTTTCGATTTTTTTGTCGGTTTCTTTTTTTAATTCAGATGTCATTTTTTCCCTTTCCAGACCAGGGATATAATTGCGTCTATTGAGCAAAATTAACAATTGGTCTTTCATGAGTTTTAGCAAGATAGTTCACATATAGGTGGTTTTATTGTAGCATTTTTATGAAAAATGGAAAGACTTTATTGACAAAATCAGGAAAAAGGAATAGATTTGAAGTGACTAATTTAGTTATTTTTCATTAGACTAATTTAATCGAGTCACTGTAAAACAGAGATTTGGTTATGAGCAAGTAGCAAAGCGGACCTCAAATATCCGCTTGATGATCAATGTATAAAGGGGTTATGGTAATTATGGCGAAAGCAGTAAAATTATCAGATATCGCGCAGCGTCTAGGCGTGAGCACGGTGACTGTCTCGAAGGCTCTGTCTGGACAGAAGGGTGTCAGCGAGGAGATGCGTGAGAAGATCCGGCAGCTTGCAGATGAGATGGGGTATGTAAAAACGGCGGCACGGGAGAAAAATACACCGAAAAAGAGTTATACGATTGGAATCGCAGTTGCAGAGCGCTATCTGGAGGAAAATAATTCGTTTTACTGGCAGCTCTATCAGCATGTGGCACAGCGTGCACTGCAAAGAAGTTCATTCACGATGCTTGAGGTGATCGGTCTGGAGGACGAGAATGCACATCAGCTTCCGAAAATGGTCTCAGAGGAAAAAATAGATGCGATCATTGTCATGGGAAGCTTTAAGGTGGAGTATGCGCAGTTTCTGAGCAGAAACATCCACATTCCGATGGTGTTTTTCGACACGATCGGTGCGGATGGCAGCTGTGATGCGGTTGTGAGCAACAATATGATGGGTGCCTATCGGATGACGAATTATCTGTTTGAGATGGGACATAAAAAGATTGGATTTGTAGGCACAAGACTTGCGACGGCGAGTATCGATGACCGTTTTTTCGGATATCTCAAGTCCGCGATGGAGCATGGGATGAAGACAGAGGACGAGTGGCTTATCGATGACCGCGACCGGGAGACCGGTGACACCGATCCAGAGCTGTTTCTTCAGCTGCCCAAGAGGAATCTGCCGACTGCGTTTTTCTGCAACAATGATATCGCTGCGCTCATGCTGATCGGCAAGCTGCAGGAAAATGGCTACCGCGTACCGGAGGATGTATCGGTGGTCGGATTTGATAATTTTGTGACGGATTCGTATAACAGAATCGGTCTGACGACGTATGCGATCAACACCAGCGAGATGGCAAAGCGCGTGGTGCACATTGCCATCCACAAGCTGGAAAATTCCGAGTACAGCTCCGGTGTCTATATGATCGCCGGACGTTTTATCGAGCGGGAGAGCGTAAAACGGGTCGGTCCGCCTGTACCGTTTGTCTGAATGCATTCGGTGTCGTACCGACATATTTTTTAAACAGATTAATAAAGTGGTTGACATTGTCAAAACCGACAAGGCTGCTGATCGTCTGGACATTCAGGTCCGAGGTCAGCAGTATTTTTTTGCCGTTTCTAAGCGCTTTTCATTCAGGTAGCGCAGGGGCGGTTCTCCAAACTGTGCGGAAAATTCCCGGCACAGCCGGTATTTGCTGATGTGGTAGCGGTCCTGATAGATATCCAGGGAGAAGGGATCTGCATAGTGATGGTCAAACGTATCCTTCATTTCAATTAAATAGGTCGGAATATCCGCAGGATTCCCCGGCGCATCTGTCTGCGCAGACAGATATAGGGTCGTCAGAATACTGTTGAGCAGCTGCTGCATCTGAAGGAAGGCAGGCAGAGTTACTTCTGTGGCGATGCCAAGGAGGTCACCGATATCACGGCGCAGCTGGGAAAATTCAGGGAGCGTAAAGCAGGGTGCAGTATGTGCGCGAAACAGGCTTTGAAACAGATGGAGTTGTTCTCCTGAAAGAAAAAAGATTTTGAACGACCATGGCAGGATCGCGCTCTGCAGTGAAAAACGCTGGTTACAGTCAAAAAACAGGATCTGTTCGGTGGTCAGGTTAAACGGCCGGCCATTCGCGGTCAGTGTACCGCTGCCTGCGGTTGTATAGAGAAGCATACAGCAATCCATTGGCTGAAAAGAAAAGGAAAACAGATCCTCACAGAACAGATTGCCGGCAGCCAGAAGATGCAAAAAGGAACAGCGCTCTGACTCGCTGATCGGCAGGTTCTCATAGGAATACAGATTGGGGATTAGGATATTCAGATTTTGCACAACACTGGTGTGCTTTCTGATCGTAATACAGTTCTGATACATTTCTGCGAAATTCATAGTAATCCCTTCTTTATATAATACGATTTAATATCTGAACTAAATTTAACTTAAAAAAGAAGCTAATTTAATTTTGACCGAAAATATAGAAAAATACTATGTGGAATATGCACAAAAACAAATGAGAAAAATAAATATTTTTAACAAAAAGAGTAATAGAAGCAATAATATATGGTTAAATACAAAAATAAATGATGACTAAATTAACTGAATAAGCATAATGAGATTAAGTTAAATAAATTAATTAAATTTAACGAAAACAAATATCCGGGAACGGTACATGCCATCACAGCAGGATGTATGATCCTTGAAACACAGCAGAACAGCGATATCACCTACCGTGTCTATGACTATGGCCGTCTCACAAATGGCAAACCGAGAGAATTGCATGTGGACAAGAGCATTGATGTGATCACTGTGCCTGCCAGGAGTGTGGATGACAGTGTAAAGCACTACGACGATCTGCCGGAAAATGACTGGCAGGAGCTGATTGCCTGTGCGTACTACCGCGTATTTAAGCTGAATTTGAAGGGCAGTGTCGAAGTAAAGCAAAGCCATCCGTTTTTGAATATCAGTATTCTGGAGGGCTGTGGTACGTTGAACGGACAGTGCGTCAAAAAAGGTGATCATCTGATCGTGCCTGCGGGCTACGGGATGATGCAGTTTGAGGGAGATCTGGAGCTCATTGCGTCCACTGTGACAGCTTCCGGGCTTTGATCTCGTACACCCGGTCGCAGATACCGAGGACTGAGGTACGGTGAGTGGTCACGATGCATGTGCGCGGGTAATCATCACGCGCAATATTTTTTAACAATGCTTCCTCTGTTGCCGGATCCAGCGCGGAGGTTGCTTCATCTAAGAGTAAGATGGGCGATTTTTTTAGCAGCGCCCGGGCAATGGCCAGGCGCTGTGCCTGACCTTCTGAAAAACCTTTTCCACGCTCTCCGATCTGATGATTGATCTGATGGGGGAGCTTTTCTACGAATTCCCATGCACATGCCAGCTTTAAGGCATCTATGATCTCTTCGTCAGTGGCCTTCTCCTTCACACCCCGCATATTTTCGGCAATCGTGCCGGAAAACATCGTATTTCCCTGCGGCACATAGGCAAACAATCGTCTTGTGGAAGGAACGAGGCGCAGTCTCTGGTCTGTCACATCGCCATAGACGATGGCATTGCCGGACTGCGGGTGCAGCAGGGAGAGCATGATGCGAAGAAGCGTTGTTTTTCCCTCGCCGGAGGGACCAACCAGAGCGACAATCTCGTTGGGATGCGCCTCAAAATCTGTGTGTGAAAAGACCTGGGAGCCGGACTGATAGCTGTAGGAGAGATCGGACAGCCGGATGTGAATGCCGCTTGTGCGGTTCTTCTCCTGAAATTCTTCCACCAGCTCAGAGAAGGCAAAGGATTCCTTTGGCAGCTCCCAGATATCCAGCAGACGCCTTGCTGCGACAGAGATGCCAACAGCGGTCGGGATCAGGGAGATCAGCTGATTTAAGGTGCTGGTCAGAGAACTGGACAATCCTAAAAACATCGTCATGGTTCCGTAAGTGATGGCACCGCTCCACACCCGGTAGATCCCAAAGGCATAGCAGCTGTAGGAGATGGCAAGTCCCGCCAGTGACATGATGGCAGATGCAGTCAGGGATAATCGCTGAAAGGTCATGCGCATACCGAGATATTCCTCCTGCATACTGCGCAGCTGGCGGCTGTAGAGGCGGATCATGTCAAAGGCCTTGATCGTCTGGATATTAGAGAAGGTCTCCTGATTAAAACCGGTCATTTTTGCATTCATGGCAGCAACACTTTTGTTGGTGTTTCGCATGCTGCGCAGCATGTGGCGTGTAGTGAGGATGCTGATGGGCATGCCGATCATGGCAATCAGTGCAAACCACGGATCATGGTAAAAAACCATGAGAAAGGTACTGATAAAGCGCACACTGTAAATGATCAGATTCGGGATCCAGCTCAAGATTCCGTTGGAGATCGTTGATGCATCGTTGCTCCAGCGCGTCAGCAGATCGCCGGTATGATATTTTTGCAGGGATTCCAGATCGGTGATGAGCATTTTGTCAAAAACGTCAGCCTTGATGGCATTGTCGACACGGATGCTGATCTTGTTGGAAAAATAGGCGGAGGCCTGACTGAGAAGGATATTGCCCGCATTCAGACCGATAAAAAATGCAAATGTACGCACAAGCAGTCCTGTCTGATGACCGGTGATGATATCCACCATGTCCCGGGAGACAAGGCTGGAGAGCAGGGAGACGGCGGTGCCCACAAGGCCCAGTGCCGTGTAAAAGACCATCTGCTTCCAGTAACGTCTGGCATACTGGTAGATCCAGAATATCTCGTCAACCAGATGTCCGTATTTCCCTTTTCTCAGTTTTTGTGCAAGAACAGCAATCATTTGTTTCATAGGGGTGTGCATACTCCTTTGTGTTTGTCATTTTCCTGATCTTTTGTGTGAGATCAGCGTGCAGTCCTGTCCAAAAGTGCAGTATCAATGGCCGCACGGCAGACATTTGCTGCTGTGGGCTTGGCAGTGCAGCAGAGCGTAAAAGAGGTGATGAGGGACGCGAGCTGTTCACAGAAATCAAGTGTACTGCCCAGCATTTCCCTCGTCCATGTGGGAGAGATCAGCCGTTGGGAAAGCATGAGGCTTCGCGCATCCGGGGTGAGTGTTCTTACATGGTCAGAGGTGTCCCGCTGTAAAAAAATGACGCCGCCCAGTGCATAGGTCTTTTCGGTAAAGATGCCTGATGTACCGCACCAGGGCAGTCCGTAGACAACCGGTTTACCATCTTCCATGCCCAGCAGGTTCAGATCCCCGTTGAGCGGGGGTGTGTCATATTGCTCCTGCCAGAGCTTTGCATGTGTGGATTTTCCGGTGCCTGAAGGAGCGGAAAAGAGCCATGCTTTTTCTTTATATAAAATGGATGCAGAGTGGATTGCATAGAGTCCCTTTCGACTGGCAGCCAGCAGAAATGCAAAACGGATGCCATGGAACAATTCCTCGCGAAGTGTTTCACTGTTGCGCCTGCGGCAGTAAAAGCAGGCAGTGTGCGCCTTTTTATCCATATAACAGACGCTGATATCGGGCGAGGTCAGAAAGATGAGGCCGTAGCAGCTATCTGTTTCCATGATGAGTAGTTCCTCGTTGTGAACCAGTATTTTTCCCACCGGTCGCTGCACCGGCTGGACAAAATGGACACTGACGGTCAGGTCAGCAGGCGGTATCGCATCGGCCGGAAGGAACGGAGAGTGGCTTTCCATAGCATTTATTTGGAAAGGGAAGAATTCTTTGCTAATAAGTTCTTCTTCCATATTTAATTGCAGCGTGATCGTTCCGATCCGAAAGCTGTGGGTGGCGTCTGCAGGAAAATACAGGCGTGGTGACGGCTGACCGGTAATGCCAAGTGCATGGAGCTGAGCTAAAAAATGCTCAATATCTGTTTTTAGAATCGGAAGCTCACTTTGATCTGCCTCAAAATGCTCAGCCAAAATAGCGGGGAGCTCTTCTTTTGTTTTTCCCTCCTGTAAGGCGCGGCAGATCAGTTCCCCGGTTTCGTTCAGCTTTAATCCGCGCCGGAAAGTCGCGATATTCTGTCCATAGGGGAGCAGATAGGGCTGGCCGGAAAGCTTGCGCAGCACGTATCCGTCAAGATTTGTCATGGCAAAAACTCCTTTGATTCGTTACTTTTCACTCGTATCTTGTTCCGGTAACTTTGATTTTGATTGTTACCGGGGTCTGAAGTATAACTTCTTATGGATCGCGGAGAGGAATCCGCTTTTAAAATTATAGCATTTTCCTGTATGAAATGATATACTAAAAGCTAAATGTGAAGATAAGCGATTGTTTATTCGTTATAATTCACACGCCAGCCAGCTTACCTGTGAATTGCAACACAGTTGACGATGCTTCGCATGCAAAATAGCCAAATTCATGGCTTATGTACGTTTTTGGCACGTAGCCTGCAGTAAATGCTGGCTACTGTGTGAAAAGTAACGTTTTTTTGTAACTTTTCATACCCACGATGAGCACTTTGCTGGGAGGTGCGGAGAGAATGGGTGAAACAATGAGGAAATTCGGCATGAGCAATAATGCCCAGAAGCAATATAAATATGATATTGAGGCGCTGCTTGCATCCGGTCAGACGATACGCATGCATCCCCAGGGAACAAGCATGTATCCGATGTTTGCAGGTGCTGAAGATGAGGCTGTTATAGCCCCCGCAGATGTCGCAAAACTCAAGCGGGGGGATGTGGTTGTATACCGCAGAGATCCGCAGGCAGGAGGGCTGCTCGTCATGCATCGGATCTACCGAAGATCGGGGGATGCGTTTTATATGGTTGGTGATAATCAGAGTGTGATCGAGGGACCGCTGCGCGGGGATCAGATTCGTGGAATCCTGGTGGAGTGGGTGCGCTGTGGCAGGACATATTCGGTGAAAAATATCGGTTACCGGATGTTTTTTGGATTGTGGCTGTGGATGCTGCCGCTTCGTGACCCCATTCACAAAATGCTTGCATGGTTGAGAAAGCGATGATTCAGGGGTAGTAACTATTCGGAATAGGTCGAAGACGATGTTCATTGATTTTTTCATCGTAACTGTGAAGGGACTGGACAGTTACCAGGGTTCATATATTTAGCCGATTCTGGCAGAATAGCGGTGAGAAAAAAATATGTCCTACAGCTGGTATGATCACATTGCCGGAATATGACGGGGAAGATGAAAGTTACTGTTTATACAGTAGCCAGCATATACTGCGGGTTATGTGCCAAAAACGTATATGAGCCATGAATTTGGCGATTTTGCATGCGAAGCATCGCCAAATTCGTTGAAATTCACAGGTCAGTTGGCTGGTGTGTGAATTGTAACAGATGAAAGGAAGAATATGCAAATGATCCAAAACATGCAGATTTCTCAGAAGGAGCGGGGGCTTGCAGAGAAGAAAAAAAGCTCCTACGAAAAAATATATGAAGTCGTGCGTCAGATTCCACGGGGAAAAGTGGCAACCTACGGGCAGGTTGCGGCATTGGCGGGCAACAGACGCTGGGCTCGGGTGGTCGGATATGCGCTACATGTGAATCCCGATCCAGAGGGAATTCCGTGTTACCGGGTCGTCAACCGTCTGGGTGAAGTGTCACCTGCCTTTGCATTCGGCGGAGGGAACCGTCAGATTGAACTTTTGGAAGCGGACGGGATTCCATGCCCGGATGGAGTGGTAGATTTGAAAACATACCAGTGGTCGAAACGGGCGTTGGAGGAGCTGAAGCATATGTGATACGATTTGGTTGCAAGTCACAGAAAAAAGCGTAATTTTGGCAGAGGAATTCCTGCTGTGACCGAGTATAACAGGAGAAAGAGATGGATTTTGATGCAGTTTTATTTGATATGGATGGCGTGATCTTTGATTCCGAGGTGAAGGTCGTTGAGTGCTGGAAGGTGGTGGCGGAAAAGTATGGAATTGAGGGCATTGAGAAGCAGTGCCATGCGTGTCTTGGCACTACCAGAGAGGCGAGCCGGGCGATCATGCTGGAGCATTATGGGGCGGATTTTCCCTATGATATCTATAAAAAAGAAATGTCAGAGTTGTTTCACAGCCGCTATGGCGGTGGCAGACTTCCGAAAAAGGAAGGCGCAGTGGAGCTTTTAAAATTTTTAAAGGAAAACCATAAAAAGGTGGCGCTCGCATCATCCACCAGACGTGAGGTGGTGGAACAGGAGCTGCGTGACGGTGGCCTGATCGCTTATTTTGACGCGGTGATCTGTGGTGATATGGTGGCGAGGAGCAAGCCGGAGCCGGACATTTTTCTGAAAGCCTGTGAAGTGCTGGAAGTATCGCCAAAACGGGCATTTGGAGTGGAGGATTCTTATAACGGGATCCGTTCTCTGGCAGCGGCGGGCGTGCCTGCGATCATGGTGCCGGATCTGAAAGCTCCCACCGAGGAGATGCGTGGGCTTGCGACTGCGATTTTGCCGGATCTGTTTGCGGTAATGGAATATTTAAAGGTTTTTGAGGAGGATTTGGACAGGTAAAAGATAAAACGCCGGATTGTTGGGATTTGATTTTTGAGAGAAGCATCCGGGAGACTGGTATAGCGCTTTTCATGAACGATACTTATAAATGATGTATTTCTTATGTGTTTATGGGAAAATAGGGGTTATACCAGATGTCTACCGGATCATATATAGGAGGAAAAAGAAATGATAAAAAATATTGTATTGGACATGGGAAATGTGCTGTTATCCTATGATCCCCATGTGATTTTAAACAAGGTTTGTGAGACAGAGGAAGAAAAGCAGCTGATACTTGCCAATTTATTTGAAAGTGAGATCTGGCTGATGGGTGACAGAGGAGAGATCACCAATGAGCAGCGATATGATCTGGCAAAAGAACATTTGCCGGAGGAGCTTCACGGAAAGCTGAAGGAGTGCGTGGAGCACTGGGATATCTGTATGCTGCCCATCGAGGGTGCAAAGGAATTTTGTCACAGCTGCCGCAAAGCAGGCTATCAGATTTATGTGTTATCAAACGCCTGTGATAATTTTTTTGAGTATTTTCCGAAATACTATGACATGGATTTTTTTGATGGAGTGCTGGTCTCATCTACCGTGCGTCTGCTCAAACCGGATGCGCGCATATACGAGCTGCTGTGCAGCAGATATGGATTACAGCCGCAGGAGTGTGTGTTCATTGATGACTTGCCGGAGAATGTGAAGGGGGCAGAGGCTGTCGGTATGAAGGGAATCGTCTTTACCGGTGACTATGCAGATGTAAAAAAGAAGTTGCATGAGATCATGTGATCAGAGAGCGGTCTGCCAGGAGAAAGCTGTGGTCAGAAAGCGGTCTGCTTAGAGCAAGATGTGATTTGGTAACTGCTTAGGACAGCGCGGGACACTTTTTGTTTGAAGTATGGGAAAATGATTCAGATATCAAAAATACATGAAAAAGGAGACGAAAGACTAATTTCTTCCGTCTCCTTTTTGGGATAAAAGGTATTGTAACTGTGAAGGTACAGAAAACAGTTACAAGATATTATTCTACTGGTTTGAATCGCTCTAGAAAACGATCTGCACCGCATACATGCTTTTCGTTGCCGGCCTCACAGATGATATAATCATTTTCGCGTATAAATACGAGACCGCGACGGTTTTGTACATAAGGACAGACAATGGAACCGTCTTCTCTGGTAATCTTGATGATTTTTTCTGTGTTGAGTCCATCGTTGGTTACGACCTGACTAAGCAGCCGAAAACCGTCCTCCATGCCCTTTCCAATTTCATACTTGACTGCAGTGACCTCTAATGGAACACGCGTGTACTTCTTCATGTATCCTTTCCCTCCCTTTTTAGATATTTCGTTATTTCAAACTGTTTATCTGGCTAAATTATAACACAAAAAGCTCGGGAAAGGTACTATTTTCTGAAAAATAGCAGGGAAAACCGTTACTGGGTGTTACAATTCACACGTCAGCCAGCTGACCTGTGAATTGCAACGAATTTGGCGCTGCTTCGCATGCAAAATCGCCAAATTCATGGCTCATGTACGTTTATGGCACGTAGCCCGCAGTAAATGCTGGCTACTGTGTGAAAAGTAACTACTGGGTTACTTTTCATACTTTATTTGGTCAAAAGCAGCATGATGTCATTGGAGCGTTTCATAAATTTGGTCATGGCTTCCGGTGCGAGAGGCTGATTGCTGAGCATTGCCAGGTCATACAGCTGCTCACAGAACATGGGTACATGTTCGGAATCCTTATTGTTCAAAATGTACTGTACCAGAGCATTGTTGTAGTTCAATGTCAATGTGTAATCGCCGCCGAACATGGAGGCATCCATACCGCCCATTGCATACATCTTCATCATATCCTGCATACGTCTGCCTTCCTCGGAGAGGGTGATAATAGAAGGTGTATCAGCGTTTTTAAGCTTCTGTACCTGAATGGTGAGCTTGTCATTGTTCAGTGCTTTGGAGAACACTTCCTTTAATGTCTCAGTGGCATCCTTTAATTCATCCTCAGAGCTCTCCTCGGTCAGGGTATCTGTGACATCCGCATCGATACGCATGAATTTATACTTATCATTGCGACGCTCCAGCTGGGTAATAAAGGAACTGTCAATATTGTGATCAAGAATGACTGCATCCATACCCTGCTCGCGGAATAGATTGATGTACTGGCTCTGCTGGTTCTTATCTGTTACATAGTAGATGACAGAACGTTCATCCTTGTATTCTTCCTCAGAGTCTTTGTTTTCCTCAGCCGTTGCTTCCTCAGATGAGGTGTCAGACGTTGCTTCGTTCTCTGTTTTTTCTTCCTCCTCAACAGGCTTTAAGATCTCCGGCAGAGTCAGATATTTG
Organism: Lachnospiraceae bacterium; assembly: GCA_022773965.1. Lineage (GTDB taxonomy): Bacteria > Bacillota > Clostridia > Lachnospirales > Lachnospiraceae > W0P33-017. Next base: position 4,288 of record JALFNQ010000065.1, on the reverse strand, counting down.
TCGTCAATATTCTTGAACAGGATGTAATCATTCATCTTGTCACAGAATTTCTCATCCTTCAGGCAGCCAAATTTGATGAAGGGGCTGATGTCATCCCAATATTTTTCATAGCTTTCTTTCTCTGTCTTGCACATACCGATGAGCTTGTCTGCGACCTTCTTGGTAATGTATTCAGAGATCTTCTTTACAAATCCATCGTTCTGCAGTGCACTACGGGAAACATTTAAAGGCAGATCCGGACAGTCGATGACACCCTTTAAGAGCATTAAGAATTCCGGAATTACTTCCTTGATGTTATCGGCGATAAATACCTGGTTGTTGTATAACTTGATCGTTCCCTCAATGGAATCATACTCGGTATTAATCTTAGGGAAGTATAAAATACCCTTCAAATTGAACGGATAATCCATATTCAGATGGATCCAGAACAGAGGCTCTTTGTAGTCATGGAATACATTGCGGTAGAACTCCTTGTATTCCTCCTCCGTACAGTCGTTGGGGTTTTTGGTCCAAAGGGGAGTAGTATCATTTAAAGCCACCGGACGTTTTACGATCTTGAGCTTTTCCTTTGCAGGTGAAACTTCTACGATTTCTTTTTCGCCGTTTTCATTTTCTTTCTCCTCGGTCTTTGCCTCTTCCACGATCGTCTCGATGACAGTATCAGTGTCGAGTTTATCTGCGGGATCAATGGTTTCGTATTCCTCAGGTGCATTTGCCTTGCTTAAGTAGATCGGAGTGGGCATGAAAGAACAGTATTTTTCAAGAACCTCACGTGCACGGTATTCATTTGCATACTCCAGACAATCCTCATTCAAGAATAAGGTGATGGTTGTTCCCACTTCTTCTTTGATACCGTCTGTCATATCAAATTCCGTACCGCCATCGCATTCCCAGTGTACAGCACTTGCATCTTTCTTATAAGAAAGAGTGTCGATGTGTACTTCATCTGCAACCATAAATGCAGAATAGAAGCCCAGACCGAAATGACCAATGATCTGATCCTCATTTGCTTTGTCCTTGTATTTTTCAATGAAATCCGTTGCACCCGAAAATGCGATCTGATTGATATATTCTTCAACTTCATCAGCTGTCATACCAAGGCCGTTATCGGTGATCGTTACTTTTTTGTTGTCAGGATCTACAACGATCTGCAGTTTGGGTTTATAGTCTGCGGGTAATGTATATTCGCCCATCATATCCAGCTTCTTTAATTTTGTGATGGCATCGCAGCCATTACTTACCAGCTCACGGTAAAAGATATCCTGGTCAGAATATAACCACTTCTTGATGATCGGAAAAATGTTGTCACTGTTGATGGAAAGGCTTCCATGCTTGTTGCTCATTGAAATCACTCCTTGTCTTATTTTTCATTTTCGTTCGTAACTGCCCGGATACGGAACAGTTGTTACAGGTTCTGTGATGGAATCGCGGCAAAATAGTAACTGTTCAGTAGCTTCACAGTTATGAAAAATGATGCTTTCATAGTACTGCGATTCCTCGTTAGAACATAGTGTAACGCGATAAGCGGCAAATGTCAACAGAAAATTAGCACTCTTTTGAGATGAGTGCTAACAAAAAATGCACTCGAAGTATGAAACAAGAGGAAGGCGCTGGCTTTATTGGGCAAATTCTACAGTACCACGCTGAAAACGTTTGGGGATCATCTGTGATTGTAATTTTGGATTTTTTCTAGCGTCAATGGTAATGCTATGGAAAAAGGTGACCCACAGGTTCTGAAAGTGTGTTTCGTTTGCGGAAAAACGTTCGGTTGCCGTCAGATCCAGACTGTCCGCATCTGCCAGAAAAAAGTGTTCACCTGCGGGATGGAGCAGAGCGAGCTTTCGGTTTTCATCGTAGATCAGAAAGTTTTCTTCCGGCAGACGGTCAGAAAAGTGTTCTCCAAGAATGGGGAGTACATGGTGGTTCGGGTGGATCTTAGAGAAGAGAATGCCATTTTCCAGTTCCTGAAAGCGCACAAAGCCCAGAAGGTGCATCGCTTCCCGACCTGTGGCGCGGCACAGCTCAAAGACACGGAACACGCAGGGCTCGCCAAGGGAGAGCAGTGTTTGTGTACCGTCACCGCAGGCAAGGGCGAGCGCAATTGTCTCATAGATGGCATCTGCTTTATCCATGGTGCTTTTTCCGGGCACATCACCGGACATGGCTGCCTGATAGATGGTCTCATAAAAGTCCTGTCCAAAGCGTGATTTCAGTGTACGAGCCACCTTGGAAGCCTTTTCACTGTCTGTCGCAACCGGAATGTATTGGGTGAACAGAGAAAGATTATCGGGTTCGTGGATGGTCAGATGGATCTCACGGTGGGAGTGATGGTCTGCATAAGCGTTGTATACGCCGGTGAGAATGCCATCTATGGAGTTTTCACAGATATATGTGTACATAGTTTTCTGTCCTTGTGTCTGTCAGATGTATGGCAGACGATTCCTTTCTGTAAATGATGGATTATGAGATTGCAGCATTTTTTACGGGAAATGCAGTATCAAACAGGGATAACTGTTCGTAGCCTGCATTCCGGATCTCCTTTGGGATCTGTGTCTGATCGGAGAGAAGCTGTCTGGTGATATAGTCTTCATTCATATGGATTGGATACATGGTATGTCCGTTGCAGGTGATGAAGTAGAGAGCACGTTTGAGCACAACGCCGATCTTTTTTAAGTCTGAAAAATCCAGACGGCTACTGCGTCTGGCGGCAACGATGCGCCTTGCGGACAGATAACCGATCCCCGGTACGCGCAAAAGTGTCTGGTAAGGGGCGCGGTTGATCTCCACCGGAAAATACTCCAGATGGCGCAGTGCCCAATCGCATTTAGGATCAAGGTATATATTGAAATCCGGGCGTTCTTCGCTCAGCAGCTCGTCGGCCTGAAAATGGTAGTAGCGCAGCAGCCAGTCTGCCTGATAGAGCCGGTGCTCACGCAGGAGTGGCGGACCGCCCGGCAGAGCAGGGAGATCACTGCTATGGGTAACATTTACGAACGCCGAGTAGAACACGCGCTTGAGTTCAAAGCGCTGATAGAGGCTTTCGGCCACCTTGATGATCTGAAAATCAGTTTCCGGGGTGGCACCGATGATCATCTGCGTGCTTTGTCCGGCAGGGACAAAGCGTTTTTTATTCGGATCACCACTGGCGAGACGGATCACCTGCGGAAGTGTGGGAGAGGACATGGTCAGTTCGTGTGTTGGGAGCTCCTTGCAGGCCTTGATGCTATTCTGGATCTGACGCATAGGGCGAAGAATGGTCTTACGGCTCTTACAGGGGGCGAGAGTTCTTAAGCTTTCTGCGGTAGGCAGCTCAAGATTGATGCTCATACGGTCTGCAAGATATCCGATCAGTTCGATCAGTCGTGGATCAGCACCCGGGATGGCCTTCACATGGATGTATCCATTGAAATCATAGCGCGTCCGCAGGAGGTAAAGCGTCTGAAACAGGAGCTCCATGGTATGGTTGGGGCTGTCGATGATGCCGGAGCTCAAAAACAGACCTTCGATATAATTACGGCGGTAAAACTCTGTTACCAGTGTACAGATCTCTTCCGGGGTAAAGGTGGCGCGTGGCAGGTCATTGTTGCAATTGTTCTGACAGTAGGAGCAGTTGTATATGCAGTGATTGGTCATAAGTATTTTTAATAAAGAAATACAGCGTCCATCTCCGGCAAAGCTGTGGCAGATACCTGCTGCCACGGAATTTCCCATGCCATGTCCTTTTCCTTTGCGGTCTACACCGCTGGAGGTGCAGGCGACATCATATTTTGCTGCATCTGTTAAGATCGCCAGTTTTTTCATGAGATCGGGCTGTATACAAAGTTCCATGTTTTGCGTCTCCTTTTCTGCTATTGACAAATGAGAACGTTTGTTCTATATTGACTATACCACAAGAGAAAACCGAACGCAAGTTCGACTTTGAAATTTATAAAAAATTTATATTTATTCCGTTGACGAATAAAAAATCAAGGAATAAAATACCATTTTAGCGAATCTGTATACGGACAGATATACAATGTAACTGTAAATGTTTATTTGAGAGAGGATTGTTTATGAAGCATATTTTTAAAAATCTGTTCCGGCACAAGGTATCGGTGGCAGCAATCATATTGCTGCTGGTCATGCAGGCCTACTGTGATCTTGCGCTTCCATCATACACATCCGGTATTGTCGATGTGGGACTGCAGCAATATGGTATTGAAGACTGTGTAATGACGCAGATGCGCCATAGTACGGGTGATGCATTGCAACAGATGTTATCGGAGGAGAACCGGGCTGCTTTTTCAGA
>JALFNQ010000257.1 GCA_022773965.1 Lachnospiraceae bacterium | reverse complement strand
CGCTATCACCAACATGATAGTCACATGCTGCTATGCTAGAAACTACCTTATAATTTTCGGCATAAAATTGCGGGGTTACATATATTTTTTTCATATTCACTTACTCCCATCTCTTTATAAAAATCCTATAAATTATCATTTTACGGAACGTTAACTGGTTACCTGTTTTTTAGGTATGGTGTAATAAAAGAAAACGGGAGGTACAAATCAATGAAGGAACAGTTAATAAGAGAAATTCGTACGGAAATGAGTGATATTCTTTCGGAACGGCAATTAGATAAGTTACATGATGTTCTGCTTTCATGTCTAAACAAAGTAAGAATTGAACCTTTACAGGGGACAGAATATATGCAAAGCAACATCGACTATCTGAAATTGTATATTTCTGCCAAAAGCATTGAAGGTTGCTCAGAAAAGACTTTGAGCTATTATGATACAACCATTAGAAAAATGATTGCGTATTTAGGAAAAGATATTCGTGAGATTACAACAGAGGAACTTCGAGTTTATCTCGCTGATTACCAAAAAATTCATAATGTAAGTAAAGTTACAATTGACAATGTGCGTCGTATTCTTTCTGGATTTTTTGCATGGCTGGAAGACGAAAATTATATTATCAAGAGCCCTGCCCGAAGAATTCATAAGATAAAAACAGCTCAGACTATTAAAGAAACCTTTTCAGATGAAACATTGGAAATATTAAAAAGTTCATGCACAAATGCTCGTGATCTTGCTCTTGTAGAATTCCTGGTATCTACGGGGGTTCGTGTCGGAGAAATCGTGCGGCTTAATAGGCAGGATATTAATTTTTCTGAACGTTCCTGTATTGTATTTGGAAAAGGTGACAAAGAACGCGAAATCTACTTCGATGCTCCGACAAAACTACATCTGCAAATCTATCTCAACTCTCGTCAAGATGACAATGAAGCTCTTTTTGTCTCCAGGAATTCCCCATATAAGCGGCTTTCTGTCAGCGGCATAGAAAAAATGTTAAACACGCTTGGAGAACGTTCAAATATCAAAAATGTCCATCCTCACAAATTTCGAAGAACCCTTGCAACAATGGCAATTGATAAAGGAATGCCTGTGGAACAAGTGCAGAAATTGTTGGGACATGTCCGAATCGACACAACTATGCACTATTATGGAAAGCAAGTACTTATGGAAAGCGATGTCCTTAAGTCTGCATAGTTAACGTTTTTTCTGTGGCTTTTCTTTACATAATAACCGATACTTTCTGATGTAACTGACAATACGTCATAATCAGAAAGGAGACGGTTTGTTATGCTAAGACAAATCAAAGTCGCGGATCTTTGCAATGAGCTGGAAGAAAAACTGGTTGATCTTCAGTATTCCGAAGACTCAATGCGGAGATATCGCAAGGTATTCCAGGAATTTAAGGAATACGCAGGTGATTGTGATTATTCACAGTCAAAAGGAACGGATTTCCTTCTTTGGAAATTCAAGCAGCTCGGGGGCTTCGTCACATCCGGAGAGCATTCCAAAAATGAAATGTATTACTTCCGTGCAATTCGCTCTCTTGCTGAATACTTCAACTTCGGCACACTTTTTCGGCGGCATGATTACCACGGCGAAATCGTTTGGCCGATTCCCTTTAAGGAGGTGACGGAAGGGTTTCTAAAGTATGAAGTGGAATACGGCTGCTCCCATTATCAGTACAGGCGTTGCCGGGATATTATCAAAGACCTGATACTGTTTTTGGATTCTGCGGGAATCCATGATCTCAATGGCATTACCCCCGCCTTGATGTCACGTTTTACTGAAACAATGGTTGGACTCGCTCCGGTAACGATTGCGGAAAGGTTGTCTGCTCTCAGGCAATACTTCAAGTATGCATTTTTACATGAGTATGTAAACAAACCGATAGAAGTGTTTTTGCCGCATCCACCGCAGAGGCTGCGCACAAAGCTGCCCACTGTATGGAATGAGGAACAGATTGAGCGCCTGATCAATAGTGTTGACATCACCACGCCAATCGGGAAAAGGGATTACGCCATTATCCTTTTAGGGGCAAGGCTTGGGCTTCGAATCGGAGATATTCTTTCCCTCACGTTGAATGACATTGACTGGGATAAAAAGCTTATCACGATTATCCAGAGTAAAACCCGGGAGCCTCTTTCGCTTCCGCTTCCAGATGATGCCGGGTGGGCAATCATTGATTACCTGAAAAATGGAAGGCCGGTTACGGACTATCCAAATATTTTTGTAACGCACAATGCACCTTATAAGGGCAGCCCGTTTAAGAGCACACTCCGACACAACATCAACAAGGCTTTGAAAAGGGCGGGCATTCCTATCGATAAATCAAAGCATTATGGCTGGCATACCCTCCGCCATTCACTTGCAACAAACCTGCTTCAGAATGACGTGGAGACATCAACCATCTCAGATATACTGGGCCACTCGGATCCACAGGTAGCAAAACATTATCTCAGAGTAGATATAAATGGCCTGCGCAAGTGCGCCCTGGAAGTGGAGGTGAAGGATTATGTCAAAGAATAAGACATTTACCGGTCCTCTCGCCGAACATATACGGAACTTCCTTAATGAGAAGCGCACGCTCGGCTATAAATACGAAGAGCAGGAACGAGTTCTCTCCGTCCTTGACAGGATGAGTCAGCAGTTTGATTGTTCCAACGGGCTTCCTAAAGATCTATGCCTTGCCTTTATCCAGTGGGATCCAAACTGGAAACAGAGGACGCAGGAACAGCGTGTTACCCTGATCCGTACTTTTGCCGAATATCTGATCAGACACGAAATCCCTGCGTACCTGGTTGACTTCTCTATCGTAACCAAAAGAAATGAGGATTTCAAGCCGTATATTTTTACCCACTCACAGATAAGCGACATTTTTAATGCCGCAGATTCCATACATCCGCATTCATCCAATGCACACATTTTTTATCCTGCAATCCTGCGTGTACAGTACGGATGCGGCCTTCGTATCTCAGAAACTCTGGGACTACGAATGAAAGATGTCGATATGGATAAAAACATCCTCCATGTCATAAATGCGAAGAACAACAAGGATCGTGATATCCCGGTAAGCGGTTCTGTAATGGAGTACATCAAATGGTATGGACGGAAAGTACATCCTGTCTATGTGCCTGATGAATATTTTTTTAAGAGCCGCCGCGGCACGGGGCATTATGAAAAAACTGCTGTAAACCACTACTTCCGGGATATACTCTTCGACTGCGGAATTATGCACGGAAACAAAAGTGATGGTGGACCACATCTCCACAATCTTCGCCATACATTTTGTGTGCACAGTCTGGAAGCAATGCTGAGAAATGGCATACCGCATCAGGTTGCCCTTCCTTTATTGATGACCTACTTGGGGCATTCCTCCCTTTCTGCCACCGGGCGTTATCTGAAACTTACAGCCGAGGCGTTCCCGGACCTGGTCGATCAAATCAACCGGATTTACGCTGACATTATTCCGGATCTGGAGGTGAAAACAGAGTATGAAGACGACTGATTTTCCCCGATTGCTCAGTGACTTTTTACTGAAAGAACTGCCCGGTGTGCGCAATCAGAGCAGTAATACGATTGCTTCTTACAGAGACACTTACATACGGTTGCTAACATACTGCTGCGATATACTCTCGATAAAGCCTGAAAAGCTTCGTGTTAGCGATTTGACTGCTGAACGGATTACTGAGTATCTAAACTGGCTGGAACAGGAATGCAATAACAGTATAAGTACCCGAAATCAAAGGCTTGCTGCTATCCATTCATTATTCCGATATATTCAGATGCAGGCTCCGGAATATATGTTTCAGTGCCAGCAGATACTGGGCATTCCGTATAAAAAAGCTGAAAAGCATCAGGTAGGATACTTAAGTGAGGCTGAGACCAAAAGCCTGTTAGCCATGCCAGATGCAGAAACCAGGAAAGGGCGCCGTGACCAGGCCATGCTCACTCTCTTATATGATAGCGGTGCCCGTGTCCAGGAACTCGCTGATTTATGTGTTGGCGACCTGCGGTTGGATTGTCCCGCTCAGGTAAAGTTAACCGGCAAGGGAAGAAAAACCAGAAGTGTACCGCTGATGGATAAAACTGTAGTCCTTCTGAAGAATTATCTTTCAGAGCAGCGTTTAGACACTCCTTCGAGTTTTGAACATCCGTTGTTCTTTAATTCACAGGGTAAAAAGCTTTCACGTCAGGGTATCGCATATATTTTAAAGAAGTATGCAAATGAGTGTGGAATCGATAAGATTTCTCCACATGGAATGCGCCACACAAAAGCCATGCACCTTACAGAAGCAGACGTAAACCCGATTTTTATCAGGGATTTTCTTGGCCATACTGATTTAAAAGTAACTGAGATTTACTCGAAAACCAGCATCAAGATGAAGAAAGCGGCACTTGATAAGATGAAATCTGGAAAGGACATCATCCCTGAAAAGCCTCTAAAGGACTGGACAGAAGACAAGTCTCTTTTGGACTGGCTTAATGGTCTGAAGCATTAATTATGGAAAGTTGTTCTGGCGGATACCTCTGTAAATATGCAGAACCGTCAGTGCAACTTGTCATAAGGTTTTTCTTTCCATAATAAATCATTGTAGTATCGATATTTGAATGTCCTAACAATTTGCTGATATCTTCAACCGGCATCCCGTTTCGAATAGCAGTAGTTGCCGTTGTGTGCCTGATTACATGCGGAGTCACATGCTTTGTCATGCAAGAGGAACGTTTTGAAATATTTCTTACAATCTTC
>JALFNQ010000245.1 GCA_022773965.1 Lachnospiraceae bacterium | reverse complement strand
AGATTATCAAGAAGTATAACATTACACTGATTTCGCTGGGAAATGGAACGGCGTCCCGTGAGTCGGAACAGTTTATTGTAGAATTACTAAAAGAGATTCCGGAAAAAGTGCAGTATGTGATTGTAAATGAGGCCGGAGCATCTGTGTATTCCGCAAGTAAGCTTGCGACGGAAGAATTTCCGAAGTTTGATGTAGGGCAGAGAAGTGCGACGTCTATTGCAAGACGACTTCAAGATCCGCTGGCAGAGCTGGTGAAGATTGATCCGAAGTCGATCGGAGTTGGTCAGTATCAGCACGATATGAATCAGAAAAAGTTGAGCGAAGCATTGTCGGGTGTGGTAGAAGACTGTGTAAATAAAGTAGGAGTAGACCTGAATACTGCGTCTGCACCGTTGCTTGCATATATTTCCGGAATTTCGGGAACCATAGCCAAAAATATTGTGACGTACAGAGAAGAAAATGGAAAGTTTACGAATCGTAATCAGCTTTTAAAAGTAGCAAAATTAGGACCAAAGGCATATGAGCAGTGTGCAGGTTTTATGAGAATTCAGGGAGGAGATAACCCATTAGACGGAACCAGTGTGCATCCAGAATCCTACGAGGCCGCAAGAAAGCTTCTTGAAAAACAAGGATTTTCTGTAAATGATATTACCGGTGGTAAGCTGATCGGGTTGTCACTTACGATCAAAGATTATGGAAGACTTGCTAAAGAGCTTGGAATCGGAGAGATCACTTTAAGAGATATTGTAAAAGAACTCGAAAAGCCGGCCAGGGATCCTCGTGACGAGATGCCGAAACCGATCTTAAGAACGGACGTCCTTGAGATGAAAGATCTGAAAGAGGGGATGATCTTAAAAGGAACAGTACGAAATGTTATCGATTTTGGTGTGTTTGTGGATATCGGAGTACATCAGGATGGCCTGGTGCATATTTCTGAGATTACGGATAAGAAATTTATTAAGCATCCACTTGAAGCAGTGAGTGTTGGGGATATAGTGGATGTCAGAGTATTAAGCGTTGATCTGAAGAAAAAGAGGATTCAGCTCAGTATGAAAGGAATTTCGTAGAATCAAGGTATGGTTGTTGAGAGAGGTGTATAACACGTGAAAGAAAATTGGAAAAAAAGTATAGTAACTTTAATAGGGGTATTGGCGGGAAATGTGATACTGGCATTCACGGTTGCAGCGTTTGTTGTACCACATGGAATTATTATGGGAGGCGCGACTGGTATTGGCCTTACTATTACACATTATTTTCCGATGAACCTGTCGGCAGTTATTTTTGTTGTAAATATTCTATTATTCATATTAGGTGCATTGACGCTTGGAAAGAAATTTGCTTTTACAACGATTATCAGTACATTTGTATATCCAATGTTTTTGTCGGTGATTCAGGCTATTCCGGGAATTGATCAGCTTACAGACAATGTCCTGCTTGCGTCATTATATGGAGGAGCACTTCTTGGGCTAGGAATCGGTATGGTGGTACGTGTGGGAGCTTCTACTGGTGGAACGGATATTCTGGCGCTGGTGTTTAATAAGTGGTTTCATGCTCCAGTAGCTGTACTGATGTATATTGTGGATTTTACTGTATTGGTTTTCCAGATATTTTTCTCGGATTCGGAACAGATATTGTATGGCATTCTGTGTCTGATCTTAAGTACAACAGTTCTGAATCGTGTAATGTTGATGGGAAAATCTCAGATTCAGTTATTTATTGTGTCTGAAAAATACAAGGAGATCAAAGAGCGGGTTTTGAAAGAAATTGATGCTGGTGTAACGATGGTAGATATTGAGACGGGGTATGGTGAGAAGCGGCAGCAGGGTGTACTTTGCGTTGTTCAGAATCGAAAACTGTATTCTGTCAAGGAGATGATTCAGACTATTGATCCGAAGGCATTTATTACGATTACCCAGATCAACGAAGTTAGGGGCCGTGGTTTTACGATGGAAAGAATCCGATATGATGAGGAACAAAAAGACTGTCAGTAATAGTTATATTGATAAAATTATTAAGAAAAAAAGGAAAATAGAAAGGAGTTATAAAATGGAAAAGGCAAAAGTATATTATACGGACTTCCGCACAAAACTGGGGGAAGGACTCCCAACAAAATTAAAACGTCTGATTAAGGCTGCTGGAATCGGCCAGATCGATATGGATGGAAAATTTGTGGCGATTAAGATGCATTTTGGAGAACTTGGAAATCTGGGATTCCTGCGTCCGAATTATGCAAGGGCAGTGGTTGATGTGGTAGAAGAACTTGGCGGCAAGCCATTTCTTACGGATTGCAATACGTTATATCCAGGAAGCAGGAAAAATGCACTGGAGCATTTGTACTGCGCATGGGAAAATGGATTCACACCTCTTACAGTAGGGTGTCCGATTATTATCGGTGATGGGCTGAAGGGAACGGATGATAT
>JALFNQ010000243.1 GCA_022773965.1 Lachnospiraceae bacterium | reverse complement strand
GAGAACGCCCGGTAAGACCGGCGGGAGAGCGTCCGGCAAGACCGGCAGGAGAGCGTCCGGCAAGACCGGCAGGAGAGCGTCCGGCAAGACCGGCAGGAGAACGTCCGGTACGTCCTGCAAGCGAGCGTCCTCAGGAAAATCGCCCGGCAAGACCCGTTGACAATCGTCCAAACAGAGGTGAAGGCATTGAAAAGAATAATGAAAGATCTGAAAGGAATGATCGCAGGGATCGCAAGGATAACCAGAATAATCGCGGCGGTTCCGGTTATAATCAAGGTGATAGAGGTAACAATCGATTCGGTGGCAATCGCCAGAAGGAATCTGGCGGACAGCGATTCGACCGCGAATTAAACAAATTTAATAAGGATTCTGCAAAAACGGCAGTGCCTGATGAGGTTCGCGCAAAAGAGAGTCGTGATAATAACCGCAAGAAAAATAATAATAACAATAATAATAGCAATAAGGATTATGATAAGCTTGGAAGCAGGAAGCAGGAGCGCTTTGTGAATCTGGAAAAGCAGACCGGACACAAGAAGCGCAATGCTGTGCCCCAGCAGCCTGCTGCAAAAGATGACGAAACGATCAAGCAGATCACTTTGCCTGAGCATATGACAATCAAAGAGCTGGCAGACCGCATGAAGGTGCAGGCATCCGTGCTCATCAAAAAATTGTTTATGAAAGGTCAGATGGTGACCGTAAATAATGATATCAGTTATGAGGAAGCGGAAGAGATCGCATTGGAGTTCAATTTTATCGCGGAGCCTGAGGAAAAAGTGGATGTGATCGCTGAGCTTTTGAAAGAGGATGAGGAGGATACAGAAAAGATGGTTCCCCGTCCGCCTGTTGTCTGTGTCATGGGTCATGTTGACCACGGTAAAACATCTCTGCTGGATGCGATCCGTCATACGAAAGTAACCGATAAGGAGGCCGGTGGAATTACGCAGGCAATTGGTGCGTATATTGTGACCGCGAATGGTCAAAAGATTACATTCCTTGATACACCGGGTCATGAAGCGTTTACTGCAATGCGTATGCGTGGTGCAAATTCTACAGATATCGCAATTTTGGTTGTTGCAGCGGACGACGGTGTGATGCCTCAGACTGTTGAAGCAATCAACCACGCCAAGGCAGCAGGTGTTGAGATCATTGTTGCTGTCAATAAGATCGATAAGCCGGCAGCAAATATTGATAAGGTAAAGCAGGAGCTGTCTGAGTATGAGCTGATCCCTGAGGATTGGGGTGGAAGTACGATCTTCTGTCCTGTTTCCGCACACACGAAAGAGGGTATTGATAATCTGCTGGATATGATCCTTCTGACTGCTGAAGTGATGGAGCTGAAGGCAAATCCGAAGAGAAACGCAAGAGGACTTGTAATCGAGGCACAGCTTGATAAAGGACGCGGTGCAGTTGCAACCGTTCTGGTACAGAAGGGTACATTGAAGGTTGGTCAGCCTATCGCCTGCGGAAGCAGCTATGGTAAGGTGCGTGCCATGATCGATGATAACGGCAGACGTGTCAAAGAGGCAGGCCCTTCTACTCCGGTTGAGATCTTAGGCTTGAACAATGTGCCTGATGCAGGTGAGACCTTTGTGGCAATGGAGTCTGAAAAAGAGGCAAAGGCATTCGCGGAGACTTATATTTCCGAGAGCAAGAACAAGCTCATTGAGGAGACAAAGACAAAGATGTCTCTGGACGATCTGTTCTCACAGATCCAGTCTGGAAATGTCAAGGAATTGAATATTATCGTAAAAGCAGATGTACAGGGTTCTGTGGAGGCTGTCAAGCAGTCGCTTGTGAAGCTGTCTAATGATGAGGTTGTTGTCAAGGTGATCCATGGCGGTGTTGGTGCGATCAATGAATCAGATGTCATTCTGGCTTCCGCTTCCAACGCGATCATCATTGGATTTAATGTCAGACCCGACCCGATGGCAAAATCTACAGCCGAGCGCGAAGGTGTGGATGTGCGCCTGTACAAGGTAATCTACAATGCGATCGAGGATGTTGAGGCGGCAATGAAGGGTATGTTAGACCCGATCTTCGAGGAGAAGATCATTGGTCACGCAGAGGTGCGTCAGATCTTCAAGGCTTCCGGAGTTGGCAATATCGCCGGTTCTTATATCCTCGATGGTGTATTTGAGCGTGGCTGTAAGGTTCGTGTAAAACGTGAAGGCGAGCAGATCTTCGAGGGTGATCTTGCATCCTTAAAGCGTTTCAAGGACGATGTAAAGGAAGTAAAGACAGGTTACGAGTGTGGTCTTGTACTGGACGGCTTTAACGATATTCAGGAATTAGATATTATTGAGGCATATAAGATGGTGGAGGTACCACGTTAATATGAGAAAAAACAGCATTAAAAATACGAGGATCAACGAGGAAGTACATCGTGAGCTCTCGAATATCATCCGCGGCGAGATCAAGGATCCCCGCATCCACCCCATGACCAGTGTCGTGGCGGTGGAGGTGGCGCCTGATCTGAAGACCTGTAAGGCATATATCAGTGTGCTTGGTGACGAGGAAGCACAGAAGAGTACGCTGGCGGGTCTGCGGAGTGCAGAAGGATATATCCGGCGTACGCTGGCAAAAAATATCAATCTTCGCAATACGCCCGAGGTGAAATTCATCATGGATCAGTCCATTGCTTATGGCGTAAAGATGTCAAAACTCATTGATGAGGTAAACCATGGAGAAAATCGTGAAAACTGATTTGACAGGAAGTAAACATGGGAAGATTCCTTTTCAGATCGATGAATTATTGTCCGATGTAGAGACGGTTGGAATCGCCGGGCACATCAAGCCCGATGGAGACTGCACTGGCTCTACGCTGGCATTGTACAATTATATCAGGGATAATTATCCGGAGATTTCCGTGACGCTTTATCTGGAACCGATTCCAAATATTTTTAAGTTTCTAAAGCGCTCAGAGGAGATTGTCAGCGATTTTTCAAAGGATGCAGTGTACGACTTATTCTTTTCGCTGGATTGCGGCGATGGCGGCAGACTGGGTGGTGCGATCCGGTATTTTGATGCGGCGAAACAAACGGTCTGCATCGATCATCATATCAGCAATCAGAGCTTTGCAGATCTGAATGATATCCAGCCGGAGGTAAGCTCCACATCGGAACTGGTTTTTGAACTGCTGGATGAGGAAAAGATCACGAAAGAGATTGCAGAATGCCTGTATGTAGGTATCGTTCATGATACCGGTGTCTTCCAGTATTCCTGCACATCATCAAAGACCATGAATATTGCAGGAAAGCTCATGGATAAGGGCATCAATTATCCGGATATTGTGGACAAGACGTTTTTTGAAAAGACCTTTGAGCAGAATCAGATTTTAGGTACCGCACTTTTAAAGGCAAAGAGGTATTTCGATGACCGCTGTATAGCTTGTATCATTACGGCGAAGGATATGGCTGACTGCCATGCGCTGCCAAAGCATTTAGAAGGCATTGTTGCGCAGCTTCGCAGCACGAAGGGTGTGGATGTAGCAGTGCTCATCTATGAGAATGCGGATGGCACGTACAAGGTATCCATGCGCACGAATGGAGCGGTGGATGTGGCTGCAATCTGTGTCAGACACGGGGGTGGCGGACATGTCCGGGCGGCAGGTGCAACAATGACCGGTGATCCGGAGAGGATTCTGCAGGCATTGCTGGAAGATATTAAGGAACAGTTTTTGAGATCAAACTATTAAAAATGATCGAAGTATATGGGGCTTTGATCGAGAAAAAACAGTTATGAATGGAATCATAAATATTTATAAGGAGGCCGGTTATACATCCTTTGATGTGGTGGCGAAGCTGCGAGGGATTCTTCGGGAAAAGAAGATCGGACACACAGGCACGCTGGATCCGGCTGCAACCGGTGTTCTTCCGGTCTGCGTTGGCAACGCAACAAAGGTTTGTGGCCTTTTGACAGATAAAGATAAGGAATATGAAGCAGTTTTGCAGCTTGGACTGTCGACAGATACACAGGATGCCACCGGACAGGTTTTGCAGGATCGCAGAGAGTTGTTACCTACGCTTACAGAAGATTGTGTACGTGAGGTGATCATGGGCTTTATCGGTGATTACGAGCAGATTCCGCCAATGTATTCCGCCCTCAAGGTGAACGGCAAAAAGCTGTGTGATCTTGCAAGAGAGGGTGTAGAGGTGGAGCGAAAAGCACGGCTGGTACACATTTTTGACATAGAGATCACAGATATGGAACTGCCGTATGTTACGATGCGTGTGCATTGTTCAAAAGGTACTTATATTCGTACATTGTGCAATGACATCGGAGAACAGCTTAACGTGGGAGGGTTTATGAAAAGCCTTGTGCGCACGCGGGTGAGCTGCTTTGCGCTGGAACAGGCGCTGACGCTGGCACAGGTAGAAAAGCATCGCGATAGGGGGACTCTGGATCAGATCTTGATGCCTGTGGACGAGGTGTTTTCAGAGTACCCTGCACTGTGCGTGAAGAAAGAAGCGGAAAAACGATTACACAATGGAAATCGTCTGACAAGCTGTGATCTTTTAGAGCCATTTGATCTTACAAGATCGAGTGCAAACGCGCGTTTTCGTGTTTACGATGGAACCGGCAGATTTTATGGCATTTACGGTTGGGATGAGACACGCGGGGATATGAAAAGTATAAAAATGTTTTTATAACTAAGGAATAAATCATGATTTATCTGGAAACAATCAAACAATTTCATATTGATGAGCCGACAGCACTTACGATCGGCAAATTTGACGGATTGCATAGAGGGCATGAAAAGCTGATTTCCTATCTTCTGGAGAAGCAGAAGGACGGGCTAAAATCAGTGGTTTTCACATTTGACATTCCGCCAAAGAAGCTGACAGATGGTGAGGGAATCCGGCTGTTGTCGACCAATAGCGAAAAGCAGGCGCTCTTTGAGGAGCGTGGAATTGATTATATGATCCAGTGCCCTTTTACACAGGAAGTTATGTGTATGGAACCGGAGGATTTTGTAGACTGGATCGTTACAAACCTGAATGTAAAAAGCATTGTTGTCGGTGAAGACTGCCGTTTTGGGCATAACAGGCGCGGGGATCACCGACTGCTGGCGCAGCTTGCCAGCCGGTATGGCTATGAATTAAAGGTCGTGCACAAGCTTCAATTTGAAGGGCGGGACATTAGCAGTACGTATATTCGTGAAGAGATCCTGAAAGGGAATATGGAACTGGCAGCACGGCTGCTGGGACATCCCTATTCTGTCGATGGCATCGTACAGACCGGCAATCAGATCGGACGCACGATCGGTGTTCCAACAGCAAATATCGAGGCCGGTTCCACAAAGCTTTTGCCACCCTTTGGTGTGTATGCTGCATCCATTGATGTTCGTGGAGAGCGTTTTTTTGGTATTGCAAATATAGGAAGAAAGCCGACAATCAAGCCCAAAGAGGGTGCGTGCAATCCAATCGGTATAGAAATGCATATTTTGAATTTCAGCAGAGATATTTACGGAGTGCCGGTGCGCATTTCATTTTATGTCTTTGAAAGACCGGAGAGGAAGTTTGATTCAATTTCGGACTTGCAAGCGCAGATCAAAAAAGATATAGTATTCAGTGAGCATTACTTTGGAAAATAATGGAAGTCTTTCCATCGAGGAAAAGCAACAAAAGAAAAAGGAGTACATATGAGTTTGATTTTGACGTTGATGGGCGGCCTGGGCCTGTTCCTGTTTGGTATGAATTTTATGAGTCAGGGATTGCAGAAAGCAGCCGGGGCAAAGCTTCGCTCTGTTTTGACCGCGATCTCAAAAAATAAGTATATTGCAGTGTTGTTTGGTGCGCTGTTCACTGCGATCATCCAGTCTTCCGGCGCAACGACTGTTATGGTTGTCACATTTGTGAATGCGGGCCTGATGGAACTGACGCAGGCAGTCGGTATTATTTTTGGAGCCAATATCGGTACAACGATCACCGCGCAGCTTGTTTCATTTAACCTGACTGCGATCGCTCCAGTGATCTTATTTGTGGGCGTTGTGATGTTCCTGTTTTTGAAAAAACCGATCTTTAAAAAGATCGGAGAGGTTGTCATTGGATTTGGTGCGTTGTTTATGGGCATCAGCATGATGTCCGGTGCAATGAGCCAGCTAAATGATTATCCGGCCGTGATCGGCACGCTGGCAAAGCTGACGAATCCGATCCTGGCGATTCTGGTTGGTCTGATCATTACCGTGATCGTACAGAGTTCATCCGTTACAGTCAGTATTTTGCTGCTTATGGCAGGGCAGGGCCTTGTGACTTTGCCCATCTGTTTTTACTTTATACTTGGATGTAATATCGGTTCCTGTACACCGGCAGTTATGGCTGCCATGGATGCGAAGAAAGATGCCAAGCGGGCAGCGCTCATTCACGTGTTGTTTAACGTATTTGGTATGATCATCATCTCAGTCATCCTGATTTTTGCAATGGAACCATTTACCGCATTTATTCAGACAATTTCCGGTTCGGATATCAAACGTAGCGTGGCAAATACAGACACGATCTACAAGGTATTCCAGACAGTGATCTTCCTGCCGTTTTCAACCCAGTTTATCAAACTGGTGAACCGTCTTGTGTCTGGTGATGATGTGAAGCATGAGGGATTTTCACTGCAGTATATCAGCATGAATACTGTATTTTCACCCACGGCTGCGATTGTTGAGGCAATGCAGGAGATTGCACGCATGGGCAGAAAGGCAGAGCAGAATCTTCAGCTGTCAATGGAAGCATTTTTTGATGGAGATCAGGCAAAGATCGATCAGGTCTATGCAACAGAAAAATATATTGACTATCTCAGCCACGAGATCACGGATTATCTGGTGGATGTGAACCAGCGGCAGTTACCGGTATCTGATAGCTTAAAGATTGGTGCACTCTTCCATGTGGTCAATGACATTGAACGCATTGGAGATCATGCAGAAAATATCGCGGATGCGGCAGTACGTATGAAGCAGGAGAATATCATGTTTTCCAAGAAAGCCACAAAAGAGATCCACGATATGTTTGAGAAAGATATGCATATTCTTGTTTGTGCATTGGAAATGTTTGAAAATGAGGATCGTTCACACATGCAGGAAATCCGTGCGATCGAGGAGGAAGTCGATCAGATGGAAATTGATCTTCAGAATTCTCATATACGCCGAATGGCAAAGGGCAAGTGTTCGCCTGAGTCCGGCTTGATCTTTACTGACCTTGTGTCTGGTCTTGAGCGCGTGGCTGATCATGCCACAAACATTGCGTTTGCACTGACAAATACGGATGCTGAGTAGGAATAATATATGTTACAAAAATATTACATGCTGATTGACATGTTAAAAAAATGTTGCTATAATGTTTAAAAATAACAGTAGATGATAACATCTACTGTTATTTCATGTGAAATGTTAGCGGATGATGATTAGAAAACGAAAACACAATTGATTGATGAAAAGTCAGGAGGCATCCATGAAATCTGGAAAAAACAAACTTGCTCTTGCAGCGGTGATCGGTGTGATGACACTAGTGGCAGTACCGCAAGAGGCTTCTGCATCTGTACACGCCGGCATGTCAGCAGTGCTTGCAGATTATCTGCATCAGTCTGAGGGGCTGGTGATCGCAAAGAGTGATGTTTCTGTATCAAGGGCAGCGGCACTGGAAGAGACGGCAGCGGATGAAAAGGAAGTTGCAAGTGAAAAGTCAGAGAAAAAAGCTGCTGAAGAAAAAGATGAGAAATTTTGCGGCTATACAAATCTTGGATTAGCGAATGTAGATAATTATCTGAATGTCAGAAAAGAGCCTGGTGAGAACGCTGAGCTGGTGGGAAAGATGCCCGCCGGAGCAGGCTGCGAGGTCTATGATAAGGAGGATGGATGGTATCGTATCAGATCCGGCAAGGTAGAGGGCTATGTTTCAGCAGATTTTCTTTTGACCGGAGATAAAGCAAAGAAAAAAGCAAAGGATTATATCAAGGAAGTTGCCACTGTTACGACTACGACCTTATTTGTACGTGAAAAACCAAATACAGATTGCGCAGTGATCACGATGGTTCCGATTGAAGAGGAGTTGACGGTATTAAAGAAAGTCGATGACGGTGCATGGTATAAGATCGAGATTGATGACGAGGAGGGCTATGTCAGCGGCGACTATGTGGAGATCTCTCAGAAGTTGCCGAAGGCAATGACGATCTCTGAGGTCAAATATGGACAGGGTGTTTCCAATGTCCGCGTTGACTTGGTACAGTATGCATTGCAGTTTGTCGGCAATCCCTATGTCTGGGGTGGTACAAGCCTGACACGCGGCGTTGACTGCTCCGGCTTCACCATGCAGGTTTATGCAAAATATGGCGTATACCTGCCGCATTCCTCACGGGCACAGCCGGGTTGTGGAAGACGCATCAGTGCCGGCGAAGCACAGCCGGGTGATCTGTTCTTCTATGGAAGCGGCGGTAGTATCAACCACGTTGCAATTTATATCGGTGGCGGACAGGTGGTACATGCCAGCAATCATCGCGATGGAATCAAGATTTCCAATGCATACTACCGGACACCGATCTGTGTGGTAAGTTACCTTTAATTTTATATTTGGATGCGATCAAACAGACAGTCTTTGACAGGCTGTCTGTTTTTTTGCACCCATGCGTCACTGATTTGGTAAAAATTACAATATACTTTTGCAAAAGAACAAAAGATATTGTAATAAATGATAAAAAAGCTGGATTTATTTGGAAAGGTTTGTTAAGATGGTATAAAAGGGTGATGTTGCGCTATGACACCCGGGGGAATGCACAGCGCAAGAAAAAAATAAGGAGAAATAGGTTTATGGTAGAGCAAAGCTATTATGAGAAAGCAGACGCCATTATTGGGGAACATGGTGCAAAACCGTCTGCTTTGATCCCGATCATTCAGGATATTCAGAGTGAATACCGCTATCTGCCGCCGGAGCTTTTGTCCTATGTGGCTGAGAAAATCGGCGTTACAGAGGCAAAGGCTTACGGGGTAGCCACATTTTATGAAAATTTTTCCTTTGAGCCAAAGGGAAAATATGTCATTAAGGTATGCAATGGTACTGCCTGTCACGTGAGAAAATCCATTCCGATTCTGGAGCGGCTGTATACGGAGCTCGGTCTTTCCAAGGATAAGGTGACAACGGATGACATGCTGTTTACACTGGAGACGGTATCCTGTCTGGGTGCCTGTGGACTGGCACCGGTACTTACGGTCAATGACAAGGTGTATCCGTCCATGACACCGGATGCTGCGGCAGAACTGATCCAGCGGCTGCGAGATGAAGGATAACGAAGTGAGAAGGAGGTAACCATGCAGAAGGTAGAGAATAGAGAAATTCTGAATGATTTGCGGGACAAGTCCCGCCAGCAGATGGAGCAGAGCAAGTGCCGTATTTTGATCTGCGCCGGAACCGGCTGCCTTGCCGGTGGCTCCGGTGAAGTATATAAGAGAATGTGTGAACTGGTGGCAGGGGACCCTGATATTGAGGTTCATTTTGGCCCGGAAATCGCCCATGGCAATGGACCGATGCAGGTGAAAAAAAGTGGTTGTCACGGTTTTTGTGAGATGGGCCCGCTCATGCGCATTGAGCCGATGGGCATTTTATACACGAAAGTAAAGCTGGAGGATTGTGAGGCGATCTTCGAGCGAACGATCAAAAAGGGGGATGTGATCCGTCACCTGTTATATAAACAGAACGGTATTGAATACCAAAAGCAGGAGGAGATCCCTTTTTATAAAAAACAGACCAGACTGGTTTTGGAAAACTGCGGACATATTGACGCAGAGCACATTGAGGAATCCGTGGCACAGGGTGGCTATCAGGCACTGGCAAAGGTGCTTTTTGAGATGACACCGGAGCAGGTAGTCGATGAGATTCTGGAGTCCAATCTACGTGGACGTGGAGGCGGAGGCTTCCAGACGGGATACAAGTGGAAGCAGGTGGCAAGACAATCAGAAAAGATCCGCTATGTGGTATGTAACGGTGATGAGGGCGATCCGGGTGCATTCATGGACCGGAGCATCATGGAGGGCGATCCCCACAAGATGATCGAAGGTATGATGATCGCGGCTTATGCAGTGGGTGCGCAGGAAGGATATATTTATGTGCGTGCAGAGTATCCGTTGGCGATCGCCCGTCTGAAAAAGGCCATGCAGGATGCAGAGGAGAGCGGTCTGTTAGGCGATCATATCATGGGCACCGATTTCAGCTTCCGGTTACATATCAACCGCGGCGCAGGTGCGTTTGTCTGCGGTGAGGGTAGCGCGCTGACGGCTTCTATCGAAGGAAATCGCGGTATGCCTCGTGTAAAACCGCCCCGTACGGTTGAGCAGGGCTTGTTTGAAAAGCCCACAGTACTCAACAATGTGGAGACCTATGCGAACGTTCCTATGATCATTTTGAATGGAGCAGCCTGGTATAAGACGATCGGGCCGGAGAACAGCCCGGGAACAAAGGCATTTGCGTTGACCGGAAGTGTGAAAAACACAGGACTCATAGAGGTGCCGATGGGAACGACACTGCGGGAGGTGATCTTTGATATCGGCGGTGGCATTAAGGGTGACGCTGAATTCAAAGCAGTGCAGATCGGAGGACCTTCCGGCGGATGTCTGATCACCCCGCATCTGGATATCAGTCTTGATTTTGATTCTTTAAAAAAGATGGGAGCAATGATCGGTTCCGGCGGACTGGTTGTCATGGACAGCAATACCTGTATGGTAGAGGTTGCACGCTTCTTTATGAATTTCACGCAGAATGAGAGCTGTGGAAAATGCGTGCCATGCCGTGAGGGTACTAAACGCATGCTGGAGATTTTGGAACGCATCGTAGCAGGCAACGGCACGATGGAGGATCTGGATCTATTGGAGGAACTGGCAACCATGATCACGGAGACCGCACTTTGCGGACTTGGAAAGAGTGCAGCGCTTCCGGTTATGAGTACGCTCAAATTGTTCCGTGACGAATACATAGAGCATGTGGTCGATAAAAAGTGCGCTTCGCATACCTGTAGTGCGCTGCGCCGTTTTGTGATCAGTCCTGAGCTTTGCAAGGGCTGTTCAAAGTGTGCAAGAAACTGTCCGGTAGGGGCTATTTCCGGCAAGATCAAGGAAACCTTTACCATTGATGATTCTGTTTGTATCAAGTGTGGTGCCTGTGAAAGCAATTGTGCGTTCGGTGCCATCCATGTAGAAGCATAAGGAGGTGGAAAACGTGAGCACAGAAAATAAACAGGCAACAAAATATATTACGATCAACAATCGGAAGATTCCTTTTACAGATGAAAAAAACGTATTATCGATCATTCGCAAGACAGGAATTGATCTTCCTACTTTTTGTTACCATTCCGAACTGTCCACTTACGGTGCCTGCCGCATGTGTGTGGTAGAGGATGACAGGGGACGTGTGTTTGCATCCTGCTCTGAAGTGCCAAGAGATGGTATGGTGATCTACACAAATACACCGAAACTGCAGCATCACAGAAAAATGATCCTGGAACTTCTGCTTGCTTCCCATTGCAGGGACTGTACGACCTGTCGAGAAAATGGTGTATGTACGCTGCAGAAGCTGGCACAGCAGTTAGGAGTGGATGCTGTACGGTTCCAGAACACCAAAGAGCAGCTTCCGGTGGACGATTCCTCAAATTGTATTTTTATCGATCCGAATAAATGTATCTTATGCGGTGATTGTGTGCGTACCTGTGAGGAGATCCAGGGGCTTGGTATTTTGAACTTTGCACACCGCGGCTCGAACATGCGCGTGACATCTGCTTTCCACAGAAAGATGGCAGATACGGACTGCGTAGGCTGCGGACAGTGTCGCGTGGTATGCCCCACGGGAGCAATCACCATCAAATCGAATGTACATGCAGTCTGGGAGGTTGTTTCTGATAAGACGAAGCGCGTGGTTGTTCAGATTGCACCGGCTGTACGTGTGGCGATCGGTGACAGCTTTGGACTTCCGAAGGGCGGAAATGCACTTGGCAAGCTGGTTGCAGCCCTTCGCCGTATGGGCTTTGATGAGATTTATGACACGAATTTCGGCGCAGATCTGACTGTGATGGAGGAGTCAAAGGAGCTGGTGGAGCGTCTGGAATCAGGCGAAAATCTGCCGCTGTTTACATCATGCTGCCCCGGCTGGGTATCTTTCTGCGAGAAAAAGCATCCGGAATACCGTAAAAATATTTCTACCTGCCGTTCGCCGCAGCAGATGTTCGGTGCCCTGATCAAGGAGGAGGCACGAATGAAGCGTGAGCAGGCGGTTGCCAACAATGAACCGGTAGATGAGCGGGAGACGATCGTCGTATCGATCATGCCTTGTACAGCGAAAAAGAATGAGATCGTCCGTCCGGAGCACTTTACGGATGGTGTGCAGAATGTAGACTTTGTTCTGACCACAGTGGAAGTGACCCGAATGATCCGTGAAGCCGGTATTGACCTGGCACAGATGCCATCTGAGTCGTTGGATATGCCTTTTGGTCTCGCATCCGGTGCTGCAGCGATTTTTGGTGTCACGGGCGGTGTGACAGAGGCGGTGCTTCGTCGTCTTATTAACAGCAACCGGATCGAGGATCTGGAGGAGATCAGCTTTACCGGTGTCCGTGGAATTGACGGTGTCAAGGAAGCAACGGTGACACTCGGAGAGCGTGAAGTAAAGATTGCAGTTGTAAACGGACTAAAATGTGCGGATGATGTTCTGAATCGGATGAAAGCCGGTGAAGTGTATTATGATTTTGTGGAAGTCATGGCCTGCAAGCGTGGCTGTATCACCGGTGGCGGACAGCCGACCCCTATCGGACCGCGCACAAAGAAAGCCCGGTTTGAGGGAATGTACAATATTGATAAGGCGGCACAGATCAAGCTGTCAAATGAAAATCCTTTTATCAAGACATTATATGAGGGTATTTTAAAGGGAAAAGAGCACAAGCTATTACATAATGAATATGCTGAATAAGCGTGCGTCAGTTGTAGAATCGTTACTGTTAACACAGTAGCCAGCATTTACTGCGGGCTACGTGCCAAAAACGTACATAAGCCATGAATTTGGCGATTTTGCATGCGAAGCATCGCCAAATTCGTTGCAATGCACAGGTCAGCTGGCTGACGTGTGCATTGTAACGTAGAATCATAAAAATATGTGATTCAATGGAAAAATGGTTGCATTTGCATATTTGGTATGTTATAGTATTCGAGTATGAGCAAACAGCCACATATTCGGTTCGTTGGACACTCCGACCGCTTACTGAATATCCGGCGATTAAATTTCAAGGAGGAAACAAATATGTTAGCAAAAGACCAGAAGTCAGCAATCATCGCTGAGTATGGCAAGACCCCTAATGACACAGGTTCACCCGAGGTACAGATCGCATTACTGACCACTCGTATCAATGAGCTGAACGAGCACTTAAAGGTACATGCAAAGGATCATCACTCTCGTAGAGGTCTGTTAAAGATGGTAGGTCAGAGACGTCGTTTACTGGCTTACTTAAAGGAGAAGGATATCGAGCGTTATCGTTCTCTGATTGAGCGTTTAGGCTTAAGAAAATAAGACTTGCGAAATAGGGCGGAGTTCCTCTCCGCTCTATTTTAAGTTGTTACCATCAACAGACGGCAGATGAAGATTCCGAGACCACTGAAAAAAATATAAAGGCTTGTGTTTTTTTCAGTAGTTTCGGGAACATCTGCCTTCACTAGCAAATATGTAAAGGAGAAGACAAATGTACAAGAGTTATTCGATTGAGCTTGGCGGTAAGACTCTGACCGTAGATATTGGCAGAGTTGCTGCACAGGCAAACGGCGCTGCGCTGATGAAATATGGCGATACGACTGTATTATCTACTGCAACTGCGTCTGAAAAGCCCCGTGATGGCATTGACTTTTTCCCTCTGAGTGTTGAGTTTGAGGAGAAGATGTATGCAGTTGGAAAGATTCCCGGTGGTTTCAATAAGAGAGAGGGAAAAGCATCTGAGAATGCGATTCTGACGTCACGTGTGATCGATCGTCCGATGCGCCCTTTATTCCCGAAGGATTACCGCAATGATGTTACCCTGAATAATATGGTCATGAGTGTGGATCCCGAATGCAGACCTGAGATCGTGGCAATGTTAGGTGCGGCAATCGCAACCTGTATTTCTGATATTCCATTTGATGGTCCCTGTGCCATGACTCAGATGGGCATGATAGATGGTGAGCTGATCGTTAATCCGTCACAGGAGCAGTGGGACAAGGGTGATCTGAAGCTGACTGTTGCATCCACCTCAGAAAAGGTGATTATGATCGAGGCCGGTGCAAATGAGATCCCCGAGGACAAGATGATCGAGGCCATTTACAAGGCACATGACATCAACCAGACGATCATTGAGTTTATCAACAAGATCGTTGCCGAGGTTGGAAAGCCCAAGCATGCATATACAAGCTGTGCAATTCCTGATGAGCTGTTTGAGGAGATCAAAAAGATCGTTCCTCCGGCTGAAATGGAAGAGGCCGTTTTCACTGATGTAAAGCAGGTTCGTGAGGAGAATATCCGTCAGATCACAGAAAAGCTAGAGGCTGCTTTTGCTGATCGTGAGGAGTGTCTGGCATTGCTTCCTGATGCGATTTACCAGTATCAGAAGAAAACTGTTCGAAAGATGATCTTAAAGGATCACAAGCGCCCGGATGGACGTGCTCTGGATCAGATCCGTCCGTTAGCTGCAGAAGTGGATATCATTCCCCGCGTTCACGGCTCTGCAATGTTTACCCGTGGACAAACACAGATCTGTGATATTGTAACATTAGCTCCGCTTTCAGAAGTACAGAAGATTGATGGTCTGGATGCAAATGTGACTACAAAGCGCTATATGCACCAGTATAATTTCCCTGCTTATTCTGTAGGTGAGACAAAGGTTTCCCGCGGTCCCGGACGTCGTGAGATCGGTCACGGTGCGCTGGCTGAGCGTGCACTGATTCCGGTACTTCCCTCAGAGGAGGAGTTTCCGTATGCGATCCGTGCCGTATCCGAGACCTTTGAGTCCAATGGATCTACCTCTATGGCTTCTACCTGTGCATCCTGCATGTCCCTGATGGCTGCCGGTGTTCCGATCAAGAAGATGGTAGCAGGTATTTCCTGTGGTCTCGTAACAGGAGATACTGATGACGATTTTGTATTGTTGACAGACATTCAGGGTCTTGAGGACTTCTTCGGAGACATGGACTTTAAGGTAACCGGAACAAAAGATGGTATTACAGCGATCC
>JALFNQ010000232.1 GCA_022773965.1 Lachnospiraceae bacterium | reverse complement strand
TACTCATATGGAGCCTCCTTCTACTGCTGTCAGAAGGAAAGATAACAGTACCACTTTTGTATGAAAGAGTAAATATCAACTGTGCAAGAGTAAACTCTACCGGTTCTAACAAGAGTAGAATTTAAAATTTCATTTTAGGTTTATGGGCATGGTAGAATAATTCAGTTTTCAACCTCGTTTTTTTGTGCTACAATAGGCATTAACAGAGCCAACATGCATCAGAGGTGAGTTTACAAATGAGGTTTAAACGGATCAGCACAGATACCGTGCGGTGTATTGTGACACAGGATGAATTAAGAGCAAACGGGCTGGAGGTAGACGATTTTTTGTCTAATGACGGCAGGACAGAGGATTTTTTGCGGAAAATGATCGCTCTTGCGGAGCAGGAGGTCGGCTTTAAGGTGCAGGGCGGGCCCCTTACGATACAGGTGGCGGTATTGCCTGAGAATAAGCTGGCACTGACGTTTTCCGAAAGACAGACTGGAAATCTGATGGAGCTTTTGGAAGGGTTGCGTTCTGCGATGAGCAATCTTTCAAATGCGGTGAATGAGAAGAAAAAGGAGCAGCCGGAGAAGCAGGCTGCAGTTTCGGAAAAAAAGGAAGATGTCTATCTGCTTGAATTCGCAGATCTGAAGTCGTTGCAGGCTTTTTGTGCGGGGATTGCAGAGGATATTGAGGAGCAGCTGCAGATGAACAGTGAGCTGTATCTGCTGGAGGATGAGAATGTTTACTGCCTGATCCTGCAGCGGGGCGGGATGGATGAAAAACAGGTCTGCCGGATCATGGCTTCATCCATTGAATTCCTGGATGCGGTCAGCGCCAGGGAGGGGCAGGTGGCATACATACGGGAGCATGGCAAATGCATTCTAAAAGATCATGCAATTAGTCAGCTGCAAAGGTTAGTACAACATTGACAAATCTTTCACAAAATGGTACATTAGAGGTAACATTTGAATGGTGACTGCCAGGTGCAGTTACTGTCGTGATTATACGAATCTTAGGAGGGTAAACCAATGAACAATTTACAGTTAGAAATTGAAGGCGCCATTGCGGTTTTAACGATCAGCAGACCTGCAGCATTGAACGCACTGAACAGTGAGACATTAGAGGAGCTGGACGCTGCTCTGACCGAGATCGAGTCTAATGCTGACATCAGAGCCGTGATCCTGACCGGTGGTCCTGACAAGAAGGGCAACGCATTCAAGTCCTTTGTAGCAGGCGCAGATATCGGTGAGATGAGCACCCTGACAAAGGCTGAGGGTGAGGCTTTTGGAAAGAAGGGTAACGATGTATTCCGCAGAATCGAGACTTTACCGGTTCCCGTGATCTGTGCGATCAACGGATTTGCTCTTGGCGGCGGATGTGAGATCGCAATGAGCTGTGATATCCGTATCTGTTCAGACAATGCGATCTTTGGACAGCCTGAGGTTGGTCTTGGAATTACCCCCGGATTTGGCGGTACACAGAGACTGGCAAGAGTTGTTGGTGTAGGCAAGGCAAAAGAGATGATCTACAGCGCACGCAATATCAAGGCTGATGAGGCTTACAGAATCGGTCTTGTAAACAACGTATATCCCGCTGAGGAGCTGATGCCCGCAGCAAAGAAGCTTGCTTCTATCATCGCTGCAAATGCTCCGATCGCAGTTCGTGCCTGCAAGAAAGCGATCAACGATGGTCTTGATGCAACAATGGATGATGCGATCGTTATCGAGGAGAAGCTGTTCGGCAGCTGCTTCGAGACTGAGGATCAGAAGGCTGGTATGGGTAACTTCTTAGAGAAGGATCCCGAGAAGAAATTAAAGGTTGTTCCTTTCCAGAACAAATAATTTTGGAAGTAAACAAGTGCAAAAAGCTGTGGCGAATGCCACAGCTTTTTTAGGAGTAAAAGATGTTAGAAACCTACGACTTATCATTACTTGTAGAACCGCTTTTGGAGTGGTATCCGTCACATGCGCGGGTGCTGCCATGGAGAGAGGATCCGACGCCTTATCATGTCTGGGTGTCAGAGATCATGCTGCAGCAGACGCGGGTGGAGGCAGTAAAGCCCTTTTATGCGCGTTTTATGGAGGCGTTGCCGGATGTGCAGGCATTGGCAGAATGTGAGACAGATCGCCTGCTCAAGCTGTGGGAAGGGCTGGGCTATTACAATCGCGTGCGCAATATGCAGATTGCCGCCCGCACGATCATGAGTGATTACGAGGGAACGATCCCGTCAGACTATGAAGAGCTTTTAAAGCTCAAAGGGATCGGACATTACACGGCGGCTGCGATCGCTTCTATCGCCTATAACCGCCCGGCGGCAGCTGTGGATGGCAATGTGCTACGCATCATCATGCGCGCGGCAGAGGATGATTCAGATATCGCAAAACAGTCGGTAAAAACAAAGGTGGAGGAGGCGTTGCGCCCGATCATTCCGGAAGGACGCGCCGGGATGTTTACGCAGGCGATGATGGAGCTGGGAGCGACTGTCTGTGTGCCAAACGGTGAGCCGTTGTGCGGTGCGTGTCCGTGGCAGACGCTTTGCCTTGCCCACGCGCACGGGACAACAGAGCGTTTACCGGTCAAAGCAAGACCAAAGGCAAGACGATTGGAAAAAAAGACAGTGCTCGTCATCCGGGACGGTGACCGTGTGCTGTTGCAAAAGCGTCCGGAACAGGGACTTTTGGCGGGAATGTATGAGTTTCCGTATCTGGAGGGTTATCCTTCAGAAAAAAAGGTGCTTGATTATATCAAAGAACAGGGCTTGTCGCCCATCCGCATCCAGAAGCTGCCGGAGGCAAAACATATTTTTTCTCATGTGGAGTGGCAGATGAGAGGGTATGCCGTGCTGGTGGAAGAGCCGCAGACGCAGAGTGGTTTCCTTTTTGTGGAGCCGTCTGCATCGGAGGAGCGTTACGCAATTCCCGCTGCTTATGCGGCATATTCCCGTTATATGAATATACGCATCGGTCAGGAGAAATTTTTGGAATAAAAGAGGAGGGCGATGCGCGTTTGCGCATCGCCCCTTTACATTATGAAAAAGAAAATATGGGAAGTTTTCGTAAATTAGCTTGTTTGTTGTTTGATATGGTTATATAATACTGATGAATTATGACATGGTTATGATTGGTTTGTGAACATTTTGTAAACATTTGGAAAAGGGGGTAAAGATGTACAATACAATAGTGATCGGAGCGGGCATCGCAGGTGCGGTAGCAGCCCGTCAGCTGGCAGAGAAGGGTGGTCGACGCGTGCTTGTTTTGGAGCAGCGTGATCACATCGGTGGTAACTGCTATGACAAAAAAGATACATATGGTGTGCTGATCCATGAATATGGTCCGCACATTTTTCATACAAATGATGAGGGAGTATACGAATATCTGTCCCGTTTTACGGACTGGTATCTGTATCCACAGGGACATCAGGTGGTGGCGAATGTGGGCGGAACGCTGATCCCGATTCCGTTCAATCTCAATACGCTGCATATGGTCTATGAAGAGAAAAAGGCAAAGGAGCTGGAGCAAAAGCTCATTGCAGCCTATGGAGAGGGCAGCCGCGTGCCTATCATGGAATTGAAAAAAAGTGATGATCCCGACATTCAGCAGATTGCGCAGTATGTGTATGAAAATGTATTTTTGCGCTATACGATGAAGCAGTGGGGGCAGAAGCCGGAGGAGATCTCGCCGGAGGTGACCGGCCGTGTTCCGGTGCTGATCTCCCGCGATAACCGCTATTTTCAGGATAAGTACCAGGGCGTGCCGTTGGATGGGTTTGCCCCGATGTTTGAGCGAATGCTGGATTATGAAAATATTGAGGTGGCACTTGGAGTCAAGGCTTCTGAACGTCTGACGATCACGGAGGATGGCATTTTATTTGACGGCGAGCCCTTTGACGGGGAGGTCATCTTTACGGGAGCTTTGGATGAGCTGTTTGACTGCCGCTATGGGCGTCTGCCTTACCGCTCTTTGCGTTTTGACTTTGAGCATTTAGAGCAGAACGATTATCAGCAGGGGCATTCGGTTGTAAATTATACGGTCAGTGAAGACTTTACGCGCATTACAGAGTTTCAATATCTGACAGGGCAAAAGGACTGTGACGGGACAACGATCGTACGGGAATATCCCTTTGCCTACAGTGGTGCTGAGGGTGAAATCCCTTATTATGCGATCTTGAACGCAGACAATGAGGCGTTGTACGAAAAGTACCGCCAGTTGACGGCAGGGCTGACTGGCTTTTATCTGTTGGGACGGCTGGCCGAATACAAATACTATAATATGGACGCCATGGCACGCAAAGCGTTGGAACTGGCAGAAAGGATTATGGAGAAAAAAGGATGAAATTACTTTCGATTGCAATTCCCTGCTACAATTCGCAGGATTACATGGAGCACTGCATCAAATCACTTTTAGTAGGCGGTGAGGATGTGGAGATTTTGATCGTGGATGATGGCTCTAAGGATGCGACTCCGGAGATCGCAGATTCCTATGCCAGACGCTATCCGACCATCGTGCGTGCGATCCATCAGGAAAATGGTGGACACGGATCGGCGGTCAATGCCGGTGTCCAGAATGCCACCGGATTATACTACAAGGTGGTGGACAGTGATGACTGGGTGGACGAGAAGGCATTTTTGGCTGTGCTGGAGAAGCTGCGCCAGCTGGCTGGTGGAGATGAGACAGTAGATCTTTTTATCGCCAATTTCGTCTATGATAAGGTGGGTGTGAAGCATAAAAAGGTGATGCGCTATACATCCATGTTCCCGACTGATCAGGTATTTGGCTGGAATGATGTGAAAATGATCACGAAGGGGCATTATCTGCTTATGCATTCGGTGATCTACCGTACAGATATGCTGCATAAATGTAAATTAGAGCTGCCCAAGCATACATTTTATGTGGATAATATTTATGTGTACCATCCATTACCCTATGTAAAGAAGATGTATTATATGGATGTGGATCTGTACCACTACTATATCGGACGTGAGGATCAGTCTGTGAATGAGGAGATCATGATCGGTCGTATTGATCAGCAGATCAAGGTGAATAAGATCATGATCGAGGATTATGATCTGTGGAGAATTCCAAATAAGCGTCTGCGTAAGTATATGTTTAACTATCTGGAGATCATCACGGTGATTTCCACGGTGCTTTTGCTGCGCTCCGGAACGGATGAAAATCTGCAGAAAAAGAGAGATCTGTGGAAGTACATCAAGGATTATGACATCCGCCTGTTCCATCATTTGAGAAATGGGATCATGGGTAACGCAATGAACCTGCCGGGCAAGGGAGGACGCAAGATCTCTGTGGCGGCTTACAAGCTGACCCAGAAGATTGTGGGATTTAATTAAAGGATACATGAAAACAGGTAGCCAGGATGTTTTCATGTAAGACACGCTCTCGTTCCGCAAAAAACGTAACGGATACTAAAGATTTTCCGTCGTGAAAATTTCACTTGGAAAATCTAAGTACCAACGTTTTTCACGGGTCTTACATTGAAATACATTCTCGGCTACCTGTTTCTTGTTGCCCTCACTACGTATTCTTTGCAAACCGTTTACATTACCGGTTGGTGATGCGATTATTTTTCTGACATGAAATGAACGTTTTGCATGCCGGATGAAATGTTTCTACGCCTGGCTCATCTGATTTAAAATATCATTCTTTAATTTATATAGTTTGTCTGATAAGTCTACATAAATTTTTGCGGGATTGACAAATCGCTTTGTCTCGTCCCAGATCGTATCTTTTTCTTTTTCACAGTATGCGCGAATCTCCATCGTAGAGGGTGATTCGTAGACACATTCGCCTTTTTTGAATACCGGGACGAGCAGCTCGCGCAACGTGTAGCTGTCTCCGGCGATGCGCGTCTTTTTCCAGGGCTCCAGCGGGTCAAAAAGAAGCATATCCTCATGGGGATCAAATACCTCGTCTGCCAGACAGATGAGATCTGCCCGGATCTTTCCAGTGTCATTGTCGTAGATGCGGTAGATGGTCTTGTTTCCGGGATTTGTCACCTTTTCCGAGTTCTCAGACAGCTTGATCTTTGGTGTAAATGTGCCGTCCTCAGCCTGGATGGCAGCCAGCTTGTATACGCCGCCAAATGCGGGGTTGTCCTTGGAGGTGATCAGGTTTGTGCCGACACCCCAGGAGGTGATGGTGGCACCCTGCAATTTTAACGACTCGATCAGGTATTCGTCCAGATCGTTGGATGCAGAAATGACCGCATCCGGGAAGCCGGCATCGTCTAACATTTTGCGGACTTTTTTGGACAGATAGGCGAGATCTCCACTGTCCATGCGGATGCCATAGTAGGTCAGCGGGATGCCTGCCTCACGCATCTCCGTAAAGACGCGGATCGCGTTGGGCATACCTGATTTTAACGTGTCATAGGTATCTACTAACAGGATGCAGGCATTCGGATAGAGGTCGGCATATGCCTTGAATGCGGTATATTCATCCGGAAAGCTCATGATCCAGCTGTGGGCATGGGTACCCAGAACGGGGATATCAAACATCTGACCGGCAAGTACATTGGACGTTCCCTTACAGCCGCCGATGACCGCTGCTCTGGCACCGTATGTGCCGGCATCAGGACCCTGTGCGCGGCGAAGACCAAATTCCATGACACCGTCCCCTTTGGCTGCATAGCAGACGCGGGCTGCTTTGGTGGCGATCAGGCACTGGTGATTGATGATATTTAAGATCGCTGTTTCCATGAGCTGTGCTTCCATGATGGGAGCAACAATCTTGACCAGTGGTTCGCGGGGGAAAATGAGCGTGCCCTCGGGAATCGCATAGATATCACCGCTGAAACGAAAATCCTTCAAATAGTCCAGAAAGTCTTCATCAAAGATTTTCAAGGATCGTAGATAATTGATATCATCCTCGTCAAATTGCAGCCGTTTCACGTAGTCGATCAGCTGTTCCAGACCCGCGCATACAGAGTAGCCGCCGCCGCAGGGATTGCTGCGGTAAAATGCATCAAATACAACGACATCGTGATTCTGATTTTTGAAATAGCCCTGCATCATCGTTAATTCGTAGAGATCCGTGAGCAGGGATAGCTTTAAGGTGCTCATAGCATGTTTGCCAGGCAGTGCCTGACGCCCCTTTCCTGATTATTTGTTTTTCACAGTCCGTATGTGGATATCCTGGGTGAAAATGACGGGGACTGTGAGTAATAGTTGCGTTTACACGAGTAATTAGGTTCAGTATAGTCTTATTTTTCCGGAGCGTCAAGAAACAATAGCGTTGCCGCTTTTTCTATTTTGTGTTAAACTCATAAAAAAGATGTACTGATACACATCATTGGAAAGGGAGCGGTAAAATGGACGAAAAGCAATACCGGGACAATCAGCCCGGTTATGATACAGATACCTTCGGGACGGTGAATGAGAAGCACGAACAATCGTACAGACAGAGTTATGCGCAGGGGAGCGATAGCCAGAACGGTTATGGCGAGAACAGTTATAGTCAGAGCGCTTATAACCAGAATAGTTATCATCAGGGCAGCTATGGGCAGAACGCGCATCAGACGAATACGGACGGAGGCAGCTTTTATCACTCCTCTCAGCCGAATCGCAATGGTTTTGGCATTGCATCTATGGTGCTCGGTATATTGGCACTTGTATTTTTCTGCGGCTGCATCAACATTCCGCTGGCGATCATTTCGATCATATTTGGTATCATTCATATCAATCGCAAGACCGGCAGCATCGGCTTTGCCATCGCAGGCATCGTGACATCAGCGATATCCGTGATCCTTACCGTGATCATGATCGTGGGATTCCTATATGCAGGAGTGGGAACAACCTCGTGGATATATTCAGAAACGCTGCCTTTTGAGTATTTCATGGATGGTGATGATTACTTTGATTATGACGGAGACGATCCGGAGCCTGATCTGCCATTTGACGGGCATCATCATGGGCAGGATCTGTAGATAGAATGCAATAATTTCAAATATGGAATAGTACAATGGGGAATGCTCATGCTAAATATATCTGAATTTCAAAAAAT
Organism: Lachnospiraceae bacterium; assembly: GCA_022773965.1. Lineage (GTDB taxonomy): Bacteria > Bacillota > Clostridia > Lachnospirales > Lachnospiraceae > W0P33-017. The sequence continues at coordinate 694 of JALFNQ010000232.1, read as the reverse complement.
GAATCAGTTAGAAAAGATTGCTATTACAAAGCATGGAAAAACACGAATGGAAGAACGTGGGATTTTAACGGATGATGTGGTAAATGGCATCAATACAGGTGAGATAATAAAACAGTACGAGGATGATAAGCCCTTGCCCAGTTGTCTTGTACTTGGGAAAAGTTGTACAGGAAAAATGATACATCTTGTGCTGAGTCATGATGATGATTTTATTTATCTTATTACGGCTTATTATCCGGATATGCAAATTTGGTCAGAAGATTTTAGAAAAAGGAAGGAGCGATGATGATGCTGTGTATGAAGTGTGGTTCAAGCGCAGAAAAAGGGTTTACAACGGATGTGACAGATCTTGGAAATTGTCTTGTAATTGTTCGCCATGTTCCATGTTATAAGTGCATTGAGTGCGATGAAGTAATTTATACGGCGGATGTTGTAAAAAAATTGGAGCAGATTGTAGAAAAAGCGAAAGAAATGATGCAGGAAATTTCTATTGTTGATTTTGACAGAGTGGCATAGACTGACGAGTGTTGTGGCTTTTTTCAACTATTATTTGGCTTTTCCTTGACAATTCCTGCTTTTTTGAATTATACTAATGGAAATTTTGTAAAAATGAAATGCAATGACGAAGACAGTAGGTCTTACGAAACGTCCCAGAGAGCCGGGGTTGGTGGGAACCGGTACAAGTACGTGAGCA
>JALFNQ010000199.1 GCA_022773965.1 Lachnospiraceae bacterium | reverse complement strand
ATTATGACAATCCAGAAGGTTTCTGCCAATCAGCTTTTGCCCTCCCCACTTCTCATAACTAAGCACTGCTGCCGGATTCATATATATGATCTCATGCTCCAGATTGCAGATCACCACAGCCGCTCTGTCCTGATCTATAATGCTCTGAAAATAATTAGCGTATGATTGATTCATTTGTAATATCTCCGATCTTTTGTTATTCTGATCCCAGTTCCTTATTCGTCAAACCCCTGCATCATCAGCTGGTTCCACTTCATATTTGTTTCTTCCATCTCATGTTTTTGCATGATCCTGTTTCGGTCACTAAGAATAGCCAGCATTTCATCTGCCACTTCTTCCATCGGAAGTTTATTATAATGTGACAAATAACCAAGCATTCTTGTGGCGGTCCAATCCGTATTCAAATTCAATGTAATCTGCTCACAGAATTCTTTTAGATAACCACGCTTCAACATTACATCATATAGTTCCATACTTTTTGCCGTTCTTGGTTTCATAAATCTTCCATTTCTATTATCTACCTATATGACAATTCCATTACAATGATCAATCTCATGCTGAATGATCTGCGCCGTCCATCCAGAATATTTTCCATGCTGTTTTACAAAGTTCTGATCCAAATAGTCCACTTCAATCTCCTGATATCTCGTACATGGTCTTACACCTTCCAAGGAAAGACAGCCTTCTTCCGTCTGGTATGCTCCGGATTTGCTTATGATCACCGGATTTATCATTGCAAACTGAAATGGGCCTACCGCTATCACAATCATATTCTTTTTTACTCCGATCATATTGGCAGCCATACCAACGCAGTGTTCTGAATTTGCTCTAAGCGTATCAAGCAAGTCAACTACAACCTGCTTATCTGCTTCTGTTGCATCCACTGACTTCTGTGCAAGAAACAGAGGATCTCGCATGATCTTTCTTACCATTCGTTCCATCCCTTCCATATATCAGGCTGATATCCAAGTGTAGACTGCTTTCCGTTTCTAACAACCGGTATCTTTATCACCTGTGGATTCTCAAGCACCTTTTCCAGCTTGTCCTCATCAGCAATATACTTGATCAGAGCAAGTGTGTCCTTATCTTTTCCATCCCAATTGATCATATTTTCAATTCCACCATTTGCCTGGGCAACGGAAGTAAATTCCCCTTTGCTCATGCTCTTTTCTTTCATGTCGATAAACTGATACTTGATGCCACGCTCCTTGAAAAAACGTTCTGCCTTCTTTGTATCATTGCACTTTTTCGTTCCAAAAATCTGTATATTCATCTGCTTCTCCACCTTCAACCGTCCTAATCTAATGCCCCGCATACGATTACGTATGCAGGGCATCACATCTGTGTCATTTTCGCCAGCGATCACCTATCCGCTCATCTGTTATACATAGTTAATTTTGCTTTTGTGCAATCAGTTCCTGTAGCCTTGCTATTTCAGCCTCATAATTGCTACGTTCTTGTTCAAGCTGACGCGTAACTTTCGCAACATTTCTGCGTTCCTGTTCTGCCCGTTCCTTAGCTTCTTGAGCATCTTTACGCGCTTCTGCAAGCTGTTCATTCGCTCCTGCAAGCTGCTCATTTGCTTCTGCAAGCTGCTCATTCGCTTCCGCAAGCTTTCGCGCCATCATCTTTTCATAACGATTGTATTCTTCGCGCGCCATGCACTGTTGCCTGATGATCTCGTCCGCATTCAGCTCATACATCGCCATAACGGCTGCACTCATGTATTTATTCTTCTCTGCTATCATGCGTAGCTCCTCCCAAGTTCCCACCTTGAACATCCGTGCCCAGCAATCAATCTCGTAACGTCTGTCTTCCTCCGTTGCAAGGTCGATCCGCTTCAGGTCAAGCACGTTCAACACGAATTTTTCGTTAAAAACGTGATGATTTTTTACATTCAGCATCTTGTAACACGCATAGAATTCCGGGACTTCCTCAAACAATGTAAAGTCGTAACTGTTCAGTCCCTTCACAGTCACGATGAAAAAATCCATGAAAATCGTCTTCGACGATGGGATTTTTTCACTCCTGAATCATATTCTTACGGTCTACGCGGTTCCGCTCCGACCTGTTCTATACATACATGTAAAGTCTCGAATTCCGATATGTATTGCACTTCCCGATTCTGCATAATCTTCTCCGCGCTGCAACCGATCGAACATTCGGCACAAGTAGATTAACGATCTGTCTTGCCAATTTGTACGGTTGATAACCTGCAGTTCCAAATTTAGGCAAATGTCATTGTTCAGTGTAATATTAATATCCAGAACAAACTGCTTATTATCGATCTGCTCCCCAAGGATTATTGGATTTGTGATCTCAACAGATTTAATATCCGCTTGATCCAAATGCAATAATGCCCCGATCAGCTTGCTCGGTTCCCTCGCAAGCAATGCAAAAATTCATTTTAAATTGCTTCGCAATGGAATTTTTGCACTCCTGAATCATATTCTCACGGTCTCAGCAGCAACGTGCTTCGACCTGATATCTCATACTGTAATATCGCGCGAAACATATAATCATTTGTCATATTATATGCAATCGGTCCGCTTGCCATTTCGTATGATTTATGTACCGGTTCTCTTTTGTTTTTCACCATAGGCATTTCCTCCGTCTAATACGATGAGTCCGATACATGAAACGCCCACGATATGACACAGTATGTACAACTTTACTATAACACCTATTCCATTGTGCGGCAAGGACAAACAGGATCTTGTGTCCAGCAGCGCGCTCAGCCCATGACAAAGGGCGCTCCCCGTGGCAATAACGTCTCTGCGACAGATTACTTTAAAAGTCTCAACAAGGATTCTTCTATTCTCTGCACGGAATCTCTTACAAATTCCTTCCGTGTTTCCTCATCCGCCAGCGCAATCGCTGCCTCATTAAATATCTTAAAATTAGGAACATCGTCTGTTACTTTCGTTGTTCCGGTCGGAAGATATCGCCAAATTGCCCACCAACCCGAAACATCAGATCGTGATATTTTTAATACATGTTCCACACTTTGAAAGGTATCCTCATTAAAGTTGTCTACCTGATCACCTTTTTCTTCTCCACAATCCGCATTCGGATCAAAAAGGCAAAATCCTGCAAACAGACTATGCTCTATCTCTATTCTAAGCCACATCTGGTATCCCCAGATCAGAGTCGCGTCTTTTACAACGTAGTTAATGCCCGGATATGTTGTATCTGTATCATAAAATGAAAGATCTGCACATTCCGGATACTCATACCAGTTAAACTGACGCTCTCGTTCCAGATGATATTTTTCCTGCAAGGGTTTCATCTGCTCTACGAACTTATCCATCACAGCTCTCATAACCATGATCTGAGCGGATTTTAC
>JALFNQ010000196.1 GCA_022773965.1 Lachnospiraceae bacterium | reverse complement strand
ATCATTGATATACAGAATTTCACAATCCTTCGGCAGGATCACTGCACCTGCCACCACCGGTCCCGCCAGAGGTCCTCTGCCCACCTCGTCAATGCCGCAGATCAGTGCAGCATCCGCATATTTTCGCTCATACTCCTGCAGCGCATAAATGCGTTTTTTTTCATCCTCCAGCTTTTGGAGCCGCTTTTTTGCCTGTTCCACCAGCTTTTGGACACCCGCACGGGCATCTGATCCATATGCTTCAATAAAAAAAGGCAGAGAGTGATCCTCTGCCGCCTGTAATTCCTCTTTGATCGCTCCGATTTTTTTCTCTGTCGTCATACGCACCTTCCTGTGACTGCCCATGCCTGTGGACAGCCATCCTTTCTCTTTATTTCACCAGCCCAAAATCCGGCCGCAGCCGTAGCCAGACGTGACCCCTGATCTGACTTTTTGAGACCGCAGCGACATCCGGGTCACGGCTGTCGTTACTGTTGTTGCGGTTATCTCCCAGCACAAAATACTGATCCTTCCCCAGTGTCACACCATCCTCTGCAATCCCCGGGTACTCGATCACTTCTTTTCCGTAATCTTCCTCAAGAAGCTCATCGTTAATATAAATGTTTCCATCCATATCGATACGCACCGTCTCGCCCGGCAGGCCGATCACCCGCTTGATATAGTCCGTGTCCGTATCATAGGCATATTTAAAAACGATCACATCAAACCGGTCCAGCGTCTTCACCCGATAGGTAAATTTATTCATTAACACCCGGTCATGATCCTGCAACGTGTCGTTCATGGACGGTCCATCCACCTCCACCTGTCCGACAACAAAATGTCCCAGCAGATACGCTGTTCCAAAGATCAGCACAATATAAAGAATCAGACCAAACAGACTCTTTGCCAAATTTTTCATCGGTCTATTCCTCCGGTTTTTCCAGTGTGATACGTCCGATCGTGCCGGAACGGAATTCATCTAACAAAAGCGCTGCCGCCTTGGAAAGATCCGGTTCACCGCCCTTTTTGATACAGGCACGGTTCGCAGCGATTCCCTCCAGTACTTTTAAAGGATCCTCACACGTATCCAGCCCGTATCGCTCACATAATGCATCCGCATAATCCTGCTGCAGATATTTGATCAGCTCCAGACTCATCTCATCAATATTTAAGATCTCATCCTTGATCGCACCGATCAATGCCAGCTTTAATCCCACCGTCTGATCCTCAAACTTGGGCCAGAGGATACCAGGCGTATCTAAAAGCTCTACATTCTTATTTAACCGGATCCACTGTTTTCCCTTTGTGACACCGGGTTTATTTCCGGTCTTCGCACATGCCTTTCCCGCAAAGGAATTGATAAAGGTGGATTTTCCCACATTCGGGATTCCCACAACCATTGCGCGTACCGGACGGTTTTTGATTCCCCGGCGTCTGTCCCGCTCTATTTTTTCTTTGCAGGCATCGAGGATCACACCATTTACCGGCTTCATCTGTGCCTTGCTGCGGGCATCCATGCGCACCACAAAATAACCCTTTTTTTCAAAATATTTCATCCACACCTGATTCTGCCTCTCGTCTGCGAGATCTGCTTTATTTAAAAGGATCAGCCGCGCCTTATTTTTTCCAAGCTCATCGATATCGGGATTGCGGCTGCTCATAGGGATACGCGCATCCACCAGCTCGATCACGAGATCTACCAGCTTGATGTCCTCCTGCATCTGTCGTTTTGCCTTGGTCATATGACCGGGATACCATTGAAACTGCATCTTCTTTTAACTCCTAAACTAAAATGGATCGCCACTCGCCTGTCGGCGGGGCGGAATCACTAATCTATAAATCCTGCATCAGAAATCGGAAACAGCTTAAACCAGGCCTTTCCAATAATATAATCTGATTTTACATTACCGATATTTGCAAAACGGCTGTCCTCACTGCCGCTTGGATTGTCACCCATTACAAAACACTCATCCTGTTCCAGCGTGATCTTTTCAGCGGCCACACCCGGATCTGAGATCGTACCGGAAAAACGAACATTCTCAGAGGGCGCATCATTGACATAGATCACACCATCCCTGATCTGAATCGTATCACCGCCCGCCGCCACTACACGCTTGATATAATAATGCGACTTCTCATTTCCGTTGGGCAAAAAAACAATGACATCACCGATCTTTGGCTTGCTTACTTTATAGATAAAACGATTGATCAGCACCTGGTCACCATCCTGAAGCTGGTCACTCATAGACTGTCCGACGACCGTCGTGCGCACACCCACAAAATAGACGCACACACCTGCGATCGCTACCGTGATGGCAATCTCTAAAATCCACACCGCGATCTCGCGGAGCAGGGGGATATTCAGCTCCCGCTTCTTTTTTCTGAAATTTAATCCTTTGCTGCGCCTGGCCATATTGTCCCTCCTGATAAAGAAAGGGACAAATACCTCTGTACTTGCCCCTCCGCCTTTTACACAGTTTTTATTTAACCAGCTCTTTTACCTTCGCTGCCTTACCTACACGACCGCGTAAGTAGTTCAGTTTCGCACGGCGTACCTTACCGCGACGAACAACTTCGATCTTCTCTACGTTGGGAGAATGTAACGGCCAGGTCTTCTCTACACCAACACCGTTGGATAACTTTCTTACTGTGAAAGTCTCACGGTTGCTGCTGCCCTGTCTCTTTAATACGGTTCCCTCGAATACCTGTACACGCTCACGGTTTCCCTCGATGATCTTTCCGTAAACCTTTACGGTATCACCTACGTTGAACTCAGGGATCTGCTCTTTCATCTGAGCTGACTCAATGTTCTTAATGATTTCTGTGTTATTCATTTTTGTGACCTCCTGTTATTTTGATGTTCTTGGACACTGCACCATTGATATCGCGGACACCATGTCCGACCTTCAGTTCCAGAGGACCATCGCCTTTTTTCACAACAGGTAGATTTTATCAGATTGTGCTTTGGTTTGCAAGCATTATTTTCGTATTTCGGCACTTCTTTGGCTGTATGTAACATCTTTTGATCATTTTTCTCATCTGCGCACGTCATCATAGCCTTTTTCAAATTGTTCACAATACTCTGTGTATGTCATAAACAGCTCCACCTTCTGATGTTTTTTATGATCATACATCATTTGCATGTAAAGTAATGTCGCTTTTTGTTGATACCTCCCAACAAAAAATCCACCGTACCATCTGTCACTGATCGTATAGCGGATTTCTTTCAAGCATACCATGGTGCTTACGCTTATTCTCGTTTCAGTTCAGCCCGCTCCTTCTCCGTCAGCTGCGCCTTCTCCAGCAAATCCGGGCGGCGCTCAGCGGTGCGGAGAATGGACTGCTCCCTGCGCCATGCGTCCACCTTGGCATGGTCTCCGGACAAAAGGATCGCGGGCACTTTTTTGCCATTCCACTCCTCCGGGCGGGAATACTGGGGGTATTCCAACAGATTGCCCTCCAAAGATTCTGTGCTGCCAGATTCATCATTGGTGAGCACCCCGGGCACCATGCGGCTGATCGCATCCACCATGACCATCGCCGGCAGTTCGCCGCCTGTCAGCACATAGTCCCCGATAGAGACATAGTCTGTCACGATCTCCTCCAGCACACGCTCATCGATGCCCTCGTAATGTCCGCACAGCAGGATCAGATCTTTTTCTAATGCCAGCTCCTTTGCCTGAGGCTGCGAAAAGATGCTGCCCTGCGGAGTCAGATAAACGGTGCGCGGCTTGTAGCCGACACGCTCCACCACTGCTCTCCACGCATCGTACACCGGCTGTGCCTGCATGACCATACCTGCGCCGCCGCCATAAGGATAATCATCCACCTTTTTATGTCTGTCTAATGTATAATCGCGGATATTGATACAATTGATCGTCACAAGCCCTTTACCTGCCGCACGGCCGATAATACTTGTATTTAAGCCCTCCGCCACCATATCCGGAAATAATGTTAAAATATGAAAATTCATGATCCATTCCTTTTTGAATTTATTTCAGATCTCGTTCTCTGCACACGTCCGATCCGCATACACGGATCAAGGTACAGCTATTTCTTATTCAGCTCACGCAGCCCGGGCAACAGGTGGAGTACGACATAGCCATCCTCCACATTGACCTCCTGCACACAGTCATGGATCGCAGGCACCAGAAGTTCCTCACCATCTGCACCTTTGATCACATAGACGTCATTGGCTCCGGTCGTCAGAACATCCGCCAGCGTACCCAGCTCCTCACCCTCATCACTTTTTGCATTCAGTCCAATGAGATCTGCCACAAAATACTCATTTTCTTCCAGTTCCACCGCATTCTCACGTGTTACATAGAGATTGCATTTTTTATACTGTTCGATATCGTTAATATTGTCATAATGCTTAAATTTAACAATAACCAGATTTTTGAAATAGCGGACGCGCTCCACCTCCAGATGAAGATATTTTCCCTCTTTGGTGAGCAGCTCCACTTCCTCCAAATCATCGTAGCGTGACGGGTCATCAGTAGTCGGAAAAACCTTAACTTCGCCACGCAACCCGTGTGTATCTAAAATTGCACCGACCTGCAATAAATGTTCCATATGATATCGTTTCCTCTCTATAAAATGAACAGCGGGACACCCGAACGCAACCGGAGCGGGAGATTACGCTGCCTGTCCTTAGAATAAAAGAAAACGCATACTGTGTAAGTATGCGTATCCCAATGGCTACTGCATGATATCCACAATAACCTTCTTTTCACTTTTTGAGGCTGCCGCCTTCACAACAGAACGGATTGCTTTCGCAATACGACCCTGCTTACCGATTACCTTGCCCATATCGGACTGTGCAACGCGAAGTTCCACAACGATGGATTTATCGGTTTCTGTCTCAGTGACTGTGACCTGTTCCGGGTAATCGACCAAGGCTTTTGCGATGACTTCCACTAATTCCATCATAGGTCTACCTCACTTATTTCTCGATACCAGCCAACTTGAAAATCTTTGCAACAGTCTCGGTAGGCTGAGCT
>JALFNQ010000194.1 GCA_022773965.1 Lachnospiraceae bacterium | reverse complement strand
ATCATTCTATTTTAAATCTTCAGAATCCATCCCGATTCCGCGAAAGATTTATTTTTTATTTTCGTAAACAATAAAGCAGCTATTGTGCAGCGATTTGATAAACGTGCACAGACGCTCATAAAGCGGTTCTGCCTCTTGTCCGTATTCATTTTTCAACAACTGACCGATCTCGTAAACATTACGTTTTCCGTCAATCTGGTTCCAGATAAACGTACCCATACCGGGCAGCTCGATCCAGCTGACCTTGGGACGCTTAAAAAAGATCTGGGCAATGCGGTTAAACAGTCCCTTGTTGACCATCTTGATTTCAACCTGCCCATTTCCATTTGTACGATATTCATAAAGTGAATTGTGTTTGGGGATATAATCTAAAAAATTGTCTTTGTTTTTCTTCGCCATACATACTCCTTTGATAGAACAACTGCACTACCCGAACGATTCGAGTAGTGCAGTTTAAAACTAACCAGTTCTCATGCAAAATGCGTTTATTATTTGCTCTTTTTCTTTCCTGTAATGACAGAAACCAGTGTTGCAGCAAGCAGTGCAAACACGATCAGTCCACCCCAGTTGCCCAGATTGAACGGAAGCACACTGCCGATCAGATCTCCGAGTGAACCCTCGCCTGCAGGGATGATCGCAAATACTGCAAGGAGGATACCTACCAGTCCCTCTCCTGCGATCAATCCGGATGCATACAGAACACCACGGTCGATGCCTTCCTTGTTCTCCTTCTTGCGCTCGAAGAACCAGCGGATCAGACCACCAACCATCATCGGAGTGCTCAGATGGATCGGCAGATACAGACCTACTGCGAAGGGCAGTACAGGAATTCCAAGGATCTCAACAACAATTGCAATTCCAACGCCGGCAAATACAAGGTTCCAAGGCAGGTTACCACCCATAACGCCCTCTACTACCATCTTCATCAGCGTAGCCTGAGGAGCAGGAAGCTCTGCTGAACCATAGCCCCATGCGCTGTTTAACAGATACAGAATACCACCGATGGCAATTGCAGAAGCAATTACACCGATCAGCTCACCAACCTGCTGCTTTTTCGGTGTTGCACCTACGATATAACCGGTCTTTAAATCCTGTGAAGTATCACCAGCTACTGCTGCGATGATACAGATGACAGTACCGATAGCGATCGCGGATACCATTCCGGGATATCCGATAGCTCCACTTGCCTTTAACAGGATGGTGGAGATCAACAGTGTTGCGATAGCCATTCCGGATACCGGGTTGTTTGAGCTACCAACGATACCAACCATACGTGAAGATACGGTTGCAAAGAAGAAACCGCATACGATGATGATGATCGCACCGACGAAGTTCACCGGAATGATCGGGATGAGCCACATTGCGATAGCAACAACACCGATTCCGATCAGCACGAGGTTCATGCTCAGATCCTGTGCGGTACGGCTGTTGTCATTTGTCTTTCCACCCTTTAAGCCCTTCATCGCATCACGGAAAGTAGTGATGATCATCGGTAAGGACTTGATCAGGCTTAAGATACCACCGCAAGCTACGGCACCGGCGCCGACGTAACGGATATAATTACTCCAGATGCCCCAGGTTCCAAGCTCGGAAATAGGAGCAGTTGCAGGATACATCACAGCGTCTCCACCGAACAGTGCGATCAGAGGCATAATCACGAACCATGCAACGGTACCACCTGCTAACAGGTAAGAAGAGATTCTAGATCCACAAATGTAACCTACACCAAGTAATGCAGGAAGCACGTCCATTCCGATTCCGGAACCGTTGTACTTCTTGATGGTAAAATCAACTTCGCTGGGGAATGCTTTCAGACCGTCTGCGATAAATTTGTAAAGGGCTGCGATTCCAAGACCTGCGAATACGGTACTTGCTTTTGCACCACCGGACTCACCGGCAAGCAGTACCTCTGCACATGCAGTTCCCTCGGGGTAAGGCAGTGTGCCGTGCTCTTTTACGATCAGTGCACTTCTTAAAGGAATCATAAATAATACGCCAAGTACACCACCCACTAATGTGATGAGCGCAATCTCAGCCAGTGACGGGTTTTCTACGCCGCCCTCTGCTGCCCACATGAAGATTGCGGGTAAAGTGAAGATCGCTCCGGCTGCCACAGACTCTCCTGCGGAACCGATGGTCTGCACCATGTTGTTCTCCAGAATGGAATCACGACGTAAGATCACGCGGATCACACCCATGGAAATAACTGCTGCTGGAATGGATGCGGATACGGTCATGCCGACACGCAGTCCTAAATACGCATTTGCGCCGCCAAACAGTACGGCAAGTAAGATACCAAGAATGATGGATACGACCGTCAACTCAGGTAACACCTTGTCCGCAGGGATGTACGGCTTAAATTCTTTTTGGTTCTCTTTAGACATTTATCTAATCCCCTTTTGTTAATATTTTGTAACGTTTCAGAGCCAGACTCCGAACATTTACAATCCTTATCATTATAACGGACGCTAAAAAAGCTGTCAACCGCCTATTTTTCGGGCTTTTTTGGATTATCGCGTCACCACGTCACCGAAAGAAAATGCAGCTTCGACTATTTATTTCTGTATTGTTTTAGGGTATTTCTGCGGCGGGGATGGATGTGTCTGCTCTCGTTCCGTTGCACGAACCATTCCACGAAGCCTTGTAAAAGCACACCGTGTTCAGCAATGGCTTCCACGGTGTCAAGTCTTCGCTCCATCGTGCAAAGTCACTCAATCAGACACATCCATCCCCGCCTGTCCCACCACGATTCAATTAATATTTGTTGAAAAATTTACACTATGATTTCCCGTTATTGATATATAGTCCGATAAGGCTTTCCAAGCAAACTCATCTCATCTGCAATTCACGTATACTTACGGCTCAAAAATCATGTTCAGCAGAGACTTCCATGATTTTTTTACATGATCAGCGTGACCATGGCTGCCAGGGCAACTGCTCCGATAGCTACAGTCAAAAGTCCCTTGCGGCGGTATGCAAGGATCAGTGCCACGGTCATGCCTGCCAGTGAGGGGATCAGTCCTCCCGCTGAGGTAAAGACGGCCGGAAAGGTCATTGCAGCCAATACACCATATGGAATATACTCTAAAAATGAGCGGATATAGGTGTTTGTGATCTTCTTTTTTACAAGCACAAAGGGCAGTGCACGCAAGAGATAGGTCACGAGCGCCATCACTGCCAGATATTTGAAATATACTGCTAAATTAAGCATGGCGCACCTCCTCTGTCGGCTTTTCTGTGAGCTGATTTTGTCTTCCCCCGCTCAGCGGCATCTCATTTTCATCGTCTTCGTCCATTTCTTCGGGCAGCGGATGCTTCCACGCACCATAGGCTGCTGCCACAACTGCACACAGTGTGATTGACAAGCCGCTGGACAGATGAATAAACGGAACATAATAGATCACGCAGCTTAAAATTGCAGCGATCAGCACCACCTCAAGCACCGGTCTGCTATCTCTTGCTTTCGGTATAATGATCGCAAGAAACATTCCGTAAATTGCGATCCCGAAGATTTCTGCTACTCCCGCCGGTACGATTTCTCCCAGCAGCGCTCCCACCAGTGTTCCGATTCCCCATCCGAGGTACGGTG
>JALFNQ010000113.1 GCA_022773965.1 Lachnospiraceae bacterium | reverse complement strand
ACGAAGCCGGATTTAAGATCCTCGCCACAGGAAACACCTACAACATCATTACAGAAGAGGGAATTCCCGCAACTCTGATCAAAAAGCTGCACGAAGGACGCCCTAATATTCTGGATGCCATCACAAATGGCGAGATTGACCTGATCGTCAACTCTCCGGTAGGCAAGGACAGTGTACATGATGATAGCTACTTGAGAAAGGCAGCCATCAAGGCAAAGGTTCCATATATGACCACGATCGCTGCTGCAAGAGCTACCGCAAAGGGTATCCTCTACGTTCAGCAGAATGGCAATGGAGAAGTAAAATCCCTTCAGGAAATCCACAAAGAGATCACAGATAAATAATGAACGAAAGAGGACGGGAGATCTTTCACTCCCGTCCTCTTACATCATATCAACAATCTCTTTTAGTCTGTCTATCAATCCACTGTATTCTGTCAGCGTCTGCTCATGATGTGTCCGGATATATTCCACATCTCCTTCTCTTGCCGCCTTTTCCAATGCCTTTGCCTCCTCAGACAGAGGTACCGCACCGATCGTCAGCGAGGTACTCTTAAGTGCATGCGCCGTGATCCTGTAATTATCCCAATCCCCGGCAGCAAAAAATTGCCTCATAGCTGACGCTTTATCTGCTTTCATATATTCCTGCAGCATTTCTATGTAAAAGTCCTCCTCATTCATACAGTAGATCAGCCCGGTTTTCACATCCAGTCCTTCCAGTGTTTCCAGCCGCTGCATCTGACCTGATTCTTCCTCAGCTGTGCAGGCTGTCATTTCCGGCTGCTCCAGATCGTTTTCATGTCTGACCGCTTCTTTTTCCTGCGCTTCTATTTTTTGCGTACCCATTTCCTGACTATCTGTCTCCTGCCCCCCTGTCTCCTGACCATCTTTTTTGCAGATAAGTTCATCCGGCAGATATGTTAAAAGCATCTCCAGCAATTCAGTTTCCCTGATCGGCTTGGTCAGATAGTCCGTAAATCCTGCCTCCATGTATTCTTCCTTTGCCCCTACGATGGCGTTGGCAGTCAGCATGATCACCGGCACCTCCCGGTTGAGATTGTCCGCAAGCAATTTCATATTTTGCAGCGTCTCAATACCATCCATCTCCGGCATCATATGATCCAGAAAGATCAGGTCATACGGCTTCTCTTTGACCCGTTCCAGACACTCCCTGCCACTGACTGCCGTGTCGATTTGTATGTTTGTTTCTTTTAAGAGACCTTGCACAACCTTTAAGTTCATCTCCACATCGTCCACAACAAGGATCTTTGCTTCCGGTGCCAAAAACGACTGTGTATTCTCGTCTGAAGTATTCAAATATTGCTGGTAACGCTTGCCAAAATCTCCCATGGGTCTGGCATCCACAATTTTCTGCGGGATTTTTGCAGTAAAGCAGGAGCCTTTCCCATAGGTACTTTCCACGGAGACCTCCCCACCCATCAGATCTATCAGATTTTTCGTGAGGTTCAGCCCCAGACCGGTTCCTTCGATATTCCGATTGCGTTTTTCCTCAATCCTGGTAAAGGATTCAAACAGCTTTCCTAAATCCTCCTCCCTGATTCCGATTCCCGTATCGGAAACTGATATGACAAGTAGCACTTCCTCTTGAGATTTTTCTTCATAGTCCAGACAGAATGTAACCTTTCCCTCCTTCGTGTACTTCACGGCATTGGACAGGAAATTATTGATGATCTGCCTGATCCGCACTTCATCACCATATAACCAGGAAGGCAGATGTTCATTGATCTGCATGAGAAACTCCACCGGCTTATGTTCCAATTTTACTTTTGTCAGGTTATAACAGTCATTTAATACGGAAAACAGCTGATACTTGATCGGAAGAATCTCCAGTTTTCCGGACTCAATTTTTGATATATCCAGAATGTCGTTGATGATGGACAGCAGAGACTGCCCTGCACTCTGGATATTTTTCGCATATTCCCTCAGCTTCTCGTCCTTACATTCTTTTAATAACACGGTGTCCATACCCAGAATACCATTGATGGGCGTGCGGATCTCATGTGACATATTGGCAAGGAACTGACTCTTTGCCTCGTTTGCCTGAACGAGCTCCTCCAGCATATTTTTTTCTTTTGTGAGATCATACACAAAGCAGACCACACAATATGGATCATTGTGAAAATCTCTCGCAACAGAAAAATTCAAAGAGCAGCTGATTGCCCCATGCACGGATACCAGCTCTGCCACTCCCTTGTTATCCTGTAAGATCATATTCTGCAGCTGTTCCACTTCTTCTTTTGTGCCCTGGAACAGCCCGGAGAGCTTCTGATTTTTAATCATTTCAATTCCCAACAGCTCCTGCCCATAATTGTTCGCCAGAACAAGCTGAAAATATTCATCAAAGATCAGAATCGCTGTATTTGCAGACTCGAAAATATATTGGCTCAGATTACTTACGGTGATGCTAAAGGCATTAAATCTGGTGGCCCAGAACCATGTGATCATATAAGTCAGAAACATTCCGTATGCGGAGCTTGGAAAAGAAGGCTTTCCCAGAAGTGGCAGGATCGTATCCGGAATGATGGAGATCAGAATCGCCAGATTAGAGAGAAACGCCGCTCTGACATAATAAACCTGTCGTGCCGGATTATCTTTCCGAAGCCAGAGAATACCTATGCTGATCATTGTCAATGCAACGAATATCAAAAACACATTATGTACAGCTCTCCCAACGCTGTTTGTGGAATAATAGCACATTCTCCCACCAATTCGCACAAACGTATGCCGGTCCGGTATGAAAAAACACAGATCTATGACAGCAAAGACTCCAAAGGCCACCGCGTATGCCCGAAACAGCCACTTCGGAAGCTGCACCATAAAAGCGACCATCAGCGCTTCCGTCATCATAAAGCCCACAACTCCTATGAGTCCCACTGCCCGGAACACAGCTGCCTGTTCTGCGGTCTCTGTAAAGCCCATAATTCCATAGCCGCCACTCCACAGTGCCCCGAAAAATCCCATGATAAGCATGTAATACCGCAGATTCCCGGCGTTCTTTTCCCGCACAAAATAACTGATTCCACAGGTTGCTATCATTGTACTGAACACAACAGCCAGACAATTGACAAATATACCCATCTCATTTCCTCCACAAATATCAAACACAGCTCCTGCCTGCGTTCCGATCGTCCAAAGCCCTTTCATTCAGCTTTTTCTCATTCCAGAAAGATCATATCAAAAATCCTGCAAGTTCACAAGAAGCCTGCGGGATTTTTTATATATCATCTATCCTGTGATCCGCTGCGCAGTCTCAAGGATCCGTTTTGCATTGACCGGCTTTAACAGATAATCGGATGGATTGAGTGGTGCCACAGCAAGAATCTTTTCCTTGCTGTTGATGGCAGTCAGAAATACCACCGGAATATCCCTCGACTGTTCATTTGCGCGGATCTCTTCCAGCACCATTTTTCCGTCCACAACCGGCATATCATAATCCAAAAAGATCAGATCCGGCTTCTCTCTGGTCAGAATGCTCATTGCCTGCAGACCGGAGGGAGCCATGATCACATGGTATTTATCCTTTAAGATCTCACGCACCTGACGCAGCTGCACCGGGCTGTCATCAATGAGCAGTATTGTCTTCGGACCGTTTTTCACATTCGCCACATCTTCTTTTCCGGCATACTCCTCGGTCTTGATCCCAAGGATCTCATTGACCCGTCTGACAACCTCGCTCAGCCTGACCGGACGAAAGACCTCATGGAACTGCTCCGTCTGCGTGTAATTGTAAACCATCTGAAGCTCGTCCTTTTTTCCGATACTGAGCACCGGGATCCACGAATACTTTTTTGCGATCAGCTCATAGATCTGCACATCCTTTTGTGTAAAATCCATGGTAGAGATCAGGATCATCTCCGGCCGGATCATCTGAAACATTCCTTCCATGATCTCATAATCTGCCGGACAGATCTGCATGTCAAACTGCTTTGTCATTACCTGATAGATATTTTGCATAATGACGTTGAATTTCCCAATCAAGAATATTTTTTTCATAGCTATCCACGCTCCGAATGAATAATCGCCAGCATCTGTACCGCAGTTTCTGCGCAGGCGTCAAACTCCAGCTGAAATTCCTGTTCCCGCAGCGTTTTCAGGCCTTCCTTTAACTCTGCACGCCAATCACAGCCATCTATTGCTTCCGTGATCGCATCAGCCCTGTCATAATCGTAGGATTCCAATGCTTCGATCAGTTCCTGTAATTGCTGCTCTAAAAACTCCTCTGAGGCCTGTGACTGCTGTTCATCTGCTTCGCGTCCGTAATACACTTGCAACGCGGCCTGCAAGCTTTTCATCTGTTCCACCAATACCGGATGCAGCAGCTCGATCGCCGATACCTCCTGGCCGATCGCCTTCTGCTCCAGCAATTTCGCTAACTGTGAAACCATGATCGCTCCCACCGATGCATTCGTACTCTTTAAGGCATGTACCTTGACCCGGTACGCTGCCATTCCTTCTTCATTATATATGTTTTGGTATAGCTGCGTCAATTGAATTAAGTCAGATTCTTTTCTTTTGCCCCTGTGACGGCATTGGCTGTCAGTGCCACAACCGGTGTCTGTACACAGAGATTGTCCGGCAGGCATCTCATGCGCTGCAATGTTTCCACGCCATCCATTTCCGGCATCATATGATCTAAAAAGATCAGATCAAAATGCTCCTTCTGCACGGCTTCCAGACAGGCTGCACCACAATCCACCTCTTTGATCTGCATCTTTGTCTGTTTGAGCAGGTTACAAAATACCATCCGGTTCGTATCATTGTCATCCACCACCAGGATATTTGCATCCGGCGCCAGAAGCTTACACCGATAGTGTTCTCCCTGATGCATGTACCGGATCCGCTGTTCATAATCCCCGATCTTCTCTTCGGAGATCCGCGGCTGAGCCAATTCAAAAGAAAAGGTGCTGCCTTTTCCATACACACTCTGCACCTGCAGCTGGCTTCCCATCAAATGCAAGAGATCACTGACGATGCTCATGCCAAGCCCCGTTCCCTCGATATTGCGGTTTCTAGACACCTCGATCCGCTCAAATGCCTCACAAAGCTTCGGCAGATCCTTTTCTTTAATACCGATGCCGGTATCTCTGACCTCAAAATACAAAATGTTCCTATCTGCACTGCTATGATCCTGAACTGTGAAGCAGATTTCACCCTGATGGGTGTACTTCACCGCATTGTTTAACAGATTGATCAGTATCTGACGGATCCGGACATCATCACCGTACAAACTGATTCGGCAGATTTTTATCCACGTTGATGGACAGCTTTAAGCCCTTGTCTGCAGCTTTCAGATAAATGGCATTAACCACGTCATTCAGCAGGCTATCCAGCTCATATACCATCGGCACGATTTCCAGCTTACCGGATTCAATCTTTGAAGAATCCAGAATATCATTGATCAGGCTCAGCAGTGTGCTGGCAGCCGATTTGATATTCATGGCATATTTTTTCACATCCTGCTCCCTGCTCTCCCGCAGGATCATTTCATCCATTCCGACAATGGCATTGATCGGCGTGCAGATCTCATGGGACATACGCGCCAGAAAGTCTGATTTTGCCCGGTTTGCCATCTCTGCAATGACCATCTGCCGTTCCAGCTCTACTGCATGATTATAATTTTCCGTCACATCACTGACCACATACATGTCGCCATAGCTGATACCCTTCTTTTTGATCTCCTTTTTCCGGATCTCATAAATATGGTTCTGCCTGCTGAATTTCTCTCCCAGTATATCATATGCCTGCAGCGTCTCGTAGGCTTCCTCCGGCTGATAGACGCCATCTGTGGAAAAGATCTGGCGCAGCTGCTAGTTTTCATAAATCGGCTTCTCGTCCGGTGCCAACACCAGTATTCCCTGGGCAATCTCATCCACAACAATATCCTTTGCCACCTCCAGCGCATCCAGCATATTGTACTTGATCATGCAGATCTGAAGCAGGATATTTCCGATCACATAGGCCGGAAGCGTCGTATCATAACCGCCTGTGATGCCAGTAAAATATGTCAGCAGCCCTAGCGCACCTACCAGAATGATCACATCCAGATAAAACGCGCACCTCTGTTCATTTTTCGTGCGCATTTTTTTATATTTTACAATACTGAGAACCAGCCCCGCCAGGAAATAGAAAAAGATCAGAATCGTATTTGCAATGTAAAAAGGCCCATGTCCAAACACCAGATGCGGATAATATCCCTCATCCACAAACTCCATGCTGTTATAAAACAGCGTATGATGCTCGCAGGTCAGCACAAGAAGGCTGATACACACATGAAAAATGCAGAGTACATACTTTACAACAATGGGCATATGCACTCTGTAAAAATTTAGCAGGAATAAAAAGATTGCAAGTAGAATATATGGTTTTCCGATATAAGAAAATTTGACTGCCACAAGGGCAGTTTCCGGTGTCGTTGCCTGCATCATTAACAAGCACCCGACATGGTTGACCAATGTCGCGAGCTCAATGATCAGCAACATTCTCTGCAGGTTGGATGGTCTGTACAACAACAGAACCATCACCTGCACAAATATAATTATAATTCCAAGATATTATATCCCTATAAAGATTGACAGCATATCTCTCCTAATCTAAGGTAGCGATATCAACAACCGTCAGCTCCTTCGCACCAGCCTCCAGCGAGCTTGCCAGCGCATTTGCGGTGTCCATGGATGTAATGACATTGACACCGGTCTCAATGGCAGTACGGCGGATCAAAAACCCATCTCGGCTCTTATCGCGTCCCTGCGTCGGTGTGTTGATGACAAGATCGATCTTATGTCCAAGCAGAAGGTCCATGAC
>JALFNQ010000034.1 GCA_022773965.1 Lachnospiraceae bacterium | reverse complement strand
CGGTGCCCCCTTCTGCCCACGACGAAATCTAAGAATCTCTTTTTTTACAACCGCTTTCTGCATTTCATCCAGACCGATTGCAATCTCATAAGTAATCAATGGTTCATCATCCGATGGTCTGAATTTGATTTCAATCTCAATATCACCAGTCTGCTCACGAGAAATTACTTCCCGAAATCCGCCTCTTTTCGCCAAGGCCACTTTGACATTACTTCCAAGGCAGTCATGCAAAAATCCAAACACATCAAAAAAAGTGGTTTTTCCAACTCCATTTTTTCCTAAAAATACCGCCAGATTGGATATATCCTTTATCTCAACATCTCGAAATACTTTATAATTGCGTATCTTTAAAGATTCTATTTTCACGTTCTGTCACCCCTCCCTTTTTCACTATTATAAACTGTCTGTCTAAAAATAATCAACATGATTTCTATCTCTTTCAATCAAGCTTTCATTCCCACACATTCCAACATCTCCACAACCCGCGCCAGATAGCTGTGCTGCTTTCTGACTGTCTCATAACCATGCCTTGCGATCTCGCGGCGCTCATCATCGTGCGCAAGGTAGTATGTGACCAGTTCCTCCAGCTGTCGCAGATCCTCAAAACAGACAAGATCCTTTTTATGTTCCAGATAGGCTGGGAGCTCTGCCTGATAGTTTGTCAGCAAAAAACCACCTGCGCCCAGCACATCCCACACCCGCAGCGGGATTCCGGTGACGATGTTGGGGATTGTGAGGTTTAAGTTGATCTTGCTCATGCGGAATACCTTTGGCATCTGCGTCCAATAGTCCACGCCGCCGCGATAGGTCACGCCCAGCAGGTCGGCGGTGTTGCTATTTGTGTAAATGGAGACCTGATGGCGCTTGCCCAGCTGCTGGAGTGCCTGCATGCGCTGTCGTTTTGCCACCTGAAATCCGAGTACAGTCGTGGAAAAGATCAGCCCCAGGTTCGCAAAGGAGCCCTCGGATTTGTCCAGGCGGTAATATTCCTCCAGTTCCATCAGGATGTCGGGCTGCAGCAGCTCCTCGATGATATTTCCCCCGCTGATATTCATTTGTGCCCGGATCACAGCCTCAAAGTAGCCCTGCAGATAGTCCGGCAAACGATCCTTCATCCGGTCATAGCTATTTTTTTCATAGAGACTGCCTACAAAGGCGATTTCGTTCTGATAAGCGCACAGATCCTCCGCCTGTGCCAGCACATGGTCGATCCGATCCGTGTCTACTGCCAGCGGCAGATGCCAGATATGTTTGCAGCCCATCGCCTGAAATTCCAGATAGTTGCTCTGGTCAAAGCAAAAGATATAGTTACACGCGTTATAAATGGATCTGTGATACATACTGATGAGCGGGTTGTCGCAGGTCCAGCTGACATATTTTACACCACAGCTCTCACATGCGTCTGACACGACGCCAAAATAGTTGACCGTAAAGACAAAGTCGTACGATCCACCCAGCAACCGGTTTCGCAGCAACGCAAAAAATTCCGCATCTTCATCGTAGTGCTCCAGCGGGTATTCCAGTTCCTCTACGGTATGTCCCAGCGCCTGAAAGGTCTGTATGACGTCTGTGTAATTGTATGCTTTCCAGCGGTATACGAGTATATTCATCTGATGCTCTCCTCTATCATTTTCTCATAGTCAAGTCGCAAAATGGTTCAGAAAAAGGAAGCAGGGTACTTACTCCTGCTTCCTTCCTATGACATAAATTCGTTTTACTCTTCTTTTGGGTTCTGGCTAATGTCCACTATTTTTTCCGATCCATATATTGTGGCTGATACCGGCTCTGCTTCATCATGTTCTGGTAATAGCTGTTCACCATCTTCTGGCTTGCCTTTACCTCGCGCACCTGCTTTTTGACAGCCGCAAATTTTTGCTGTGCCAGCTTGTAATTGCGCTGCTCCTCCACACGGATGGACGCGTCATTTGCCATGATCTGACGGATCAGTCCCCGCATCTCCTCCAGCTGCTCCTCATAGGCGCTGTGATCGCGCTCCATCAGCTCTTTGATATGTGCGTATACTTCGTCAAAACCTGCATCCAGCGTTACGATCTGCTGAATGAGGTCATCCTTATCACGCACATTGATATCAAACGCATCGGGATCTGCATTCTCATCCTGCAAAATATCCCTTTGATCCTGATTTAACACCGAGATCCGATTTAATAACAGCAGTTTCTTTTTTAAGCTCTGTATTAATAGTTCTAAGTATTCCTCTTCCCGCATGTCGGCTCCTATCTATCAGGACACGGCTGAACCATGCCCATTTGCAACCCGCATGACTTCTTTCCACGTATCACGCATGGTGCGCAAATGTCCCAACACTTCATTAAGGATTTCTGTATCCTTTTTCAGGTTTGCCTGTACCAGTCTGTCATAAAGATACTCATATACCTTTTTGAAGTCCTCTGCTACCGGGTACTTGTAGTCAAGTGTTGCCAGAAACTCCTCGATGATCGCCTCTGTCTTCTGAATATTCGTATTTGCGCCCGGTATATCCTTTTTTTCAATGCACATAATGGACATATTGCAGAATTTGATGGCCCCATCATAAAGCATCAGTGTCAGCTCTCCCTTGGATGCGGTCATGATCTTGCTTCGCATATACTGGTCATAGCCCTTATTTATCATTGTTTTTCCTCCCTGAAATGCAATGTGTATCGGTATTTTTTCAGGATTACATGCCCAGCAATCCTGACAGCTGCGATGTCTGGCTCTGCAATTCTGCCAGTGCAGATTCCATCGCTGCAAATTTCTTGTAATAACTGTCCTCAATATCTGCTACCTTTTGTTCCCAATCGGAAATGGTCTTCGTGTAATCACTGTACTCCTTTGCCATTTCCTTGTCATTGTAAAAGGTTCCATAGGAGCGCAGCGTCGTACTGGTCATATTTTCGCCCAGCTTGTCATACAGATCACTGGACAGCTTCTGGAAAAACTGTGTCACTCCATCGGGATCGGCAGTAATTGCCGCCATCAGCTTATCGGTGTTTGATGAGGTAGACTCATCATCTGCATCACCATCGATATGATAGGCATTTTGCTCATTTTTCTCCGCATTCATGATACCCAGTGTCTTGATCCCAAAGCTGGAAAGGGCATAACTCTTGCCATTGATCGTATAGGACTTTGACATCACCGTCGTCATCGCAGACATCAGGGTACTCAGTGTACTGTCTCTTCGCAGGATACCGCTCTTTCCCTTTTCCTCCCACTTTTCGATCTCTTTTTCACTCATGGAATCCTTCTCATCATTCGTCAGCGGCTCATAAGAATTGGTATTCTCTGCGTTATAAGAGGATGTCATGGAGTTGATCAGGCTATTGTACTCAGACAGGAAATCCTTGATCTTATCGTAAATGCCCTGATTATCTGTCGAGGTCGTAATGGAAAGCACTTCATCCTCACCGGTGAGCGCCAGCGCGTTGATCGTCAGTCCATTAATGCTGAACGAATTGCTGTTGGATGTAAATTTTGCACCATTCAGCTTAATCTCTGCATCCTGCCCATATATACGGGCTGCATCCTTATTG
Source organism: Lachnospiraceae bacterium (assembly GCA_022773965.1). Taxonomy (GTDB): domain Bacteria; phylum Bacillota; class Clostridia; order Lachnospirales; family Lachnospiraceae; genus W0P33-017. The sequence goes on along the minus strand of JALFNQ010000034.1, from coordinate 25,558 downwards.
TATCCGATCTCATCATCTGTTTTTCCCTGCACATGCACATCCTTTGCGTATGAGATAAAATCCTTAAATTCCTGCAGAACAATGCTTTTTGTCGTATCATCTGCATTCTTATATTCCTTTGCAAAACTCGTGATCAGCCGATCCGTTTCCTTATCTCCATTGCCATATGACTGCAGCATACTGATCAGCGCGCTGTCTGACTTGCCGTCATAGGCAGCCACATACTGTGCATAGGTCATGTCATCATCTGCAGGCTTTACATTCAATCCCAGCGCACTCAACGCCTTGGCACCATTTCCGTTCAATGCGGTCAAAGAGAAATCCGCATCTTCTCCGCTCTCCTTGGCACTTACGAAAATTCGCTGGTTCGTTGCGTCAAAGTTCGCGCTGACTCCGGCATCCTTTAACTTTGAGAGTACATCATTCACCGTTGTATCTGCACTTACGGTGATCCGCTTGCCATTAATGCTGAAATCTCCGCTCTCGGATACTCCCAGCATACCCATGTTCGTAGAGCCTGACACGGGGGATCCTGTCAGAGATTTTACTTTTCCTCCTGTAAGATATCCACTCTTTGCAAGAGAAGTGATCTGTAAGGTCTGTGTTCCGTTGACTGCATTGTTGCCTGCCGTAACCGATACCTTAGACGAATTTGACACAGATGTCGTCTTAAGATTATAGGCAGACGCAAAACGCATCTTATCCAGACTGTTGCGGAAGCTGTAGGTCTTCGCACTCATTGTTTTCCATGCTTCCTGCTTCCATGAAAGCTTTGTCTGTGCTTTTACATATTTGTCGGTCTTTTTGTTATAAGCGGATACCAGCTCGGAAACCAGAGCCTCTGTATCCAGACCGGAATTCATTCCTGATATTCTGATCGGCATTGTTTTTACCTCCTGACATCGTTCTTTCGTAACTGTTCCGTGCCCTCATTGTTCCGCTCCGACCGTTCTGAACAGTTACCTCCCATCAATCAATAATCATCGTTTCTCATCCACCATGAGACCTGCCATCTCCCAGACCTTCTGGATCATATCCAGTGTCTTCTCGGCAGGATATTCCCGTTTGACTTCCTTTGTATCCTTATCCACGATTTTAATCGTGACCCGGTTTGTTCCCTCATGATAGCCAAAGATTGCTTCCGTATTGGCTGACTTGCGGTTGATCTGCTCCACCGCATTTTTTAAAGAGCTGTCAGAAGCCTTCTCCGGTACGGCAAGCTTATCTGACTGCCTGCTGTTCTCTTCCGGAATCTCTCCCTCTGTCTGCTCTTCTGCCGGTACTGTCATCTTTTCACCGGCCTTTACCTCTGTCTTTTGCACACTTTGTGTTTTTTCGACTGCCACGCCACTTCCCTGATATGCTGCAGTCATGCTCTGAATCGTTTCCATCGTCATACCTGCCACCTCCGTGTGATCAAAAATAATGCAGCAGACCTGGCCATCATCTGCTGCTCTGGTTCGGGTTGTTACTTTTTATATCGGCACAGAACCCAGAATATTTATAGTTTAAAGCAATTTTTTAAGCGCCTCCAGGTTCGCCACGCTGGCTGCTGCCTCGTTCTCCTTCTGGATCTGGAGATAGACCTCCTTTCGGTAGACCGGCACCTGACGGGGTGCTTTGACACCCAGCTTTACCTGGTCTCCGCGAATCTCCAGCACCGTCACCTCGATATCGTTGTTCAGGACGAGAGATTCTCCTTTTTTTCTCGTTAATGCTAGCATACGTTGCCCTCCCTCCGCTTTTTGAGGGTTTCGTAGATGGGATGCTTCACTTTATAGTCATCCTCTACGATGATCTGTACAGCTTTATTGTTTGCCATATTGATCACAATGGGTGCCTTGAGATTGACAGACATATTCTCTATCTGAGGGGGCACCGTGATCGTTACAAGGGAATAGATCTGGTCTTCTGCCAGTTCCCCTACCGGCTCCAGATACTCGTCATTGACCGTCGGATTATAGTTGTCTACCACGAGCAGCGGCTCGATGACCGGCATTGCAAAGGTCGGCTCCTCCATGGACTGCAGCCACATGATCGGTGCATTCTCGTTCTCCGCATCATGGATCAGTGCAAACTGCTTCAAAAAAGGAAAGCCAACGATTCCCTCCGGAAATGTGATGAGCTTTTCATCCTCTATCGTAATCGTCCCAAAAAGTCTGGTTTCTGTCGTCATAAATACCTTTTTCCTCCTAAACTGCTCTGCACGCTTATAAGTAATCTAACAAGGACATATCATCGATCTTTCCTGCGGCCTGCAAGGATGCCTGATAAGCGGTATATGCAGAGGTGTAATCGATCGTCACGTCAGACAGCTCCTCGTCCTCATTATCGGATTTCAGCTGTGTGAAAGTAGTATTCTGGTTGCTGATACGGTTTTCTGCCAGTGAGAGCTGGTCGCCGCGGCTTCCCACATCCGTGATGGCAAGATTAACCTTGTTCATATACTTTTCAAAGTTGGAGATCTGGCTTGCAAATACCTTCTGTAAGTGGTCATCGAGGTATGCCATCTGCTTTTTTGCTTTCTCCAGACAATCCTTCAGATACGCCTGCTCTGCATCCGTTGTATAATCAACAGATTTGATCATATTCTCGATATTTGTGACCGTTGTATGCGCATCGATGGAGTCCTGCACCACATCGGTCAGCTCCGCCAGATCCCGGTAGCAGTCTGCACTGACCACATCATGAATCTGCGTGTTGATGGTCATATCCTGATTGGCCGATACGGCGTAGTTGATATTCTGGTAGATCCAGTTGTTATCTGCATCGTAATTGGTATAGGTGATGTAGTTTGCCGGGCTGACATCAGACTTGTTCGTACAGTTAAAATACATCTCCGGTCTGGTCTCGCCCTTTTCAAACCCGTTTTTCTCATAATCCACACTGAGCGTTGCAAACTCTGAAGTCATGATCTGTGCCAGATTGGTGCCAAAGATCAGCTCGCCGGAGTCTGGCAGATAGATGAGCGTATCCTTGTAATCCTCCCGGATCGTTGCCGGTGTTTCCGCAGCCAGCTTGGAAAGATATTGTTCAAATTCTGCCTGCGTCATGCTCTCCACCTTCAGGTTGGTTGTCAGCTTTTTATCCGTTGTATAAACGCTGTAACTCATGCCCTTATCCGGATCTGTTCCGTCCACATAGCCTGCGGCAGCTGTCATGGCAGTCGCGCCGTCTGCATTTTTCACAGTAATCGTATTTTCGTCACCTGTGCTTGCAAGGTTTGTCCCCATCGTATTTCCCTGCGGATCCTCGATCTTGCTAAGCTTCCCGTCGGCATCGTAGCTCAATGCCACCCTGTTTCCCTGTGAATCTGCCACATAAGCACTCTTGTTACCGGCTGCATCCACAGACTCCTGCGCAGAATATATGATATTTCCACTGGTGTCCGTGTAGGTGTAATATGTAGTCGTCACACCGCCGTTCGTGGTCGTTCTCGTTGTTGTTGTGACAGAGGGATCATCGATGGAAAACTTTCCGTCGGTGGAAATATTCAGCACATAGCCATTCAGATCCTCCATACTTGCACCGGTCATCTTCCCGCATTCATTTGCTTCGTAAGTAAATGCACCGTCTTTTTTCAGGCTGCGCCACTGGAATGTCTGTGTGGCAGGCAGCGGATCTTCATGGATCGTTGTCTTGATGGTCACATTACCTGTGGTTGTTCCGTTTCCTGTGCCGGCACTTGTATCGACAGAATAATTATAGGAAAAGCTGTTCAGTGCGTCCTGCTTGTTATAGGCTAAACGGAGCCGCTTGAGCACCTCGTCCTGGGGTGTGTTGACCTTACTGGTATCCGCAGTGGGATTTTGCACCTCACTGGCCGATGGTGTATCCAGCTTGTTGGCGTAATAGGTATAAGCCTCAATATCGCTGGCACTCAGCTGCTCGGAAATCTCATATCTTGCCTGCGATGCCTCAAATGCATCGGTAAAGGCAACCGTAGAATTTGTTTTATAACCACTGAATACGGTACGATCCGCATAATCGGCGTTTGCCTCCGAATAGAGCTGTGAACTCAGTGCTTTTAACTGTGTCAGGACTGTATGCCGGTCCTCGTCCGTCATCGTGTCCGTGGAACCGTTGACACAGAGACGGTAGGCATCTTTAAAGATGTCCTTCATATTGGTCAGCGCTGTTTCCGTCACGTCCATCCATGACTGCGCGTCCTTGATATTATTGTTATAATACTGATTGATCTGGCTCAGTGTCGTGGAAAGCCGCAGGGATTTGATAGCGATCAACGGATTATCCGAGGGCTTTGTGATCTTTTTTTGCGTGGACATCTGCGTATTCAGACGATCCACGGATATTTTATTGCTATTGATATTCAGCTTTGTGGTATTCATCATCATACCATTCGTGATTCGCATCATAAAAATTTCGCCTCCTATACGCCGGTGCTTGTGATCAGGCGGTCATACATCTCCGACATGATCTGCACGAGCTTTGAACAGAGATTGTACGCGTTCTGGAATTTCACCAGATCCAGCGCCTCCTCGTCTTCATCGACACCGGAGATCGATGTCCGCTGCTTTTCAACCATATTGACGATCGTTGTATAATTGTCCGACAACAGGGTGGATTCCTCCGTATCCACTGTCACATCACTGATCATCGTTGCCAAAAACTGGTCTCCGCCACTGCCCCGGTACAGCACCACATCCTTTTGCAGCTTCTGCATCTCTTCGATCAGACCCTGATAGTCCTGTCCATTTTCAAAATTTTCCAGATCTGCTGTTGCAAAGATGGACGGATCATTACATGCATCTGCTATTTTTAAATTGGACGCCGTCAACCGGTAATAACTGTCACCGTTTGAGCGTATCACATTCTCACCAGCTTCTGCAAATCCCAGCTCCGTCCCCTGTACACTGGCAGCCACAAAAAATGACTGCATCGGGTTTTTATACAGATCCACGCCCTTGTGCTGGATATCGTTAAATGCCTTGGTAAAAGCACGCAAAAACTCATTCATCTGCGACTGATAGTAGGGGATTCCCTTGAAATCAATGGAAGTACCCACCGTAGCCTCCCGTCCTACCATGGAGGACAGACCGGTTGTCTCAGATGTGATCGTAAAGGAAAAGGTCGTCTCTCCGCTGGGCAGCTTCTGCATCATGAAGGAGGAATAGGTATACTCCCGGTTGCCAAGGGTCAGCACGCCCTCATTGGGCAGGTTCAGCGCCAGCTCTGACTTGATATTGCAGTCTGAGATCACGACCTGTCTGCCTGCGGTACTGGTCACTTTTCCGCTGAAATTACCATGATTGTTGCCATCGCGCAACTGATAGAGCGCCTTCAGGCTGCCTCCGGAAAGCGCACCCGTTGCCGGAAAATCGATCTTTGTGTCCGCCCAGCGGATGTCATACAAGCCTTCTGCATCATTCTGATTATCTTTATATTCTCTCGCCACACATTCCAGCTGGCGGTACTCACTGCCATTCACCAGTTCTAACCCGTTGATCTTTAACGTATAATGGGTTGCTCCTGTATACATGTCGGGATAATTGCTGTTGACAACCTTGGTCTCCTGCACATCCACTGCGACAATGGTGGACAGCTGATCCACCAGAAGGGCACGCTGGTCGCGCATATCGTTTGCGTAGGAACCGTTGATCTCAACGTCATTGATCTGATCATTCAAAAGAGCGATCTTCTGCGCGATGGAATTGATCGTATCCACCGTTGTTTTGATCTGCTCGTTGATATCCTCCTGTATGCCCCGAAGACCGTCTGCTACTGTATTAAAATAGCTGCACAGCTTTTTTGCCCCACTGATCACCTGATTTCGCACAGATGTATCCGCTGCATTTCCCCGCAGCGAATCGATATTGGTGAAAAATTCTGCATATACAGATGCAAAGCCTTTCATCGTGCTGTCATCCTGAAAAAAGGTCTGCAGCTGATCCATATATTTTACTTTTTCATCGTACTCGCCACGATAACCGCTGTACTGCCAGTATTTGTTGTCGTAATACTCACTGCGCACCTGCGTCACCGACTCCGCAGATACACCCGCGCTGAGCGTTCCGTATTCGGTGTAGCTGCGAATGGCGCTGTTTGCCTTCATATTTGTGACCTGCTTGGTGTAGCCGGTCGTATCTACGTTTGATATATTGTTTGCAACTGTATTTGCAGACGCCTGATAGGCACGCAGTCCGGATGTCGCAATCGATAAACCAAAAAATGTACTAGCCATAACGCCCTCCTTCCTACAGTCCTGTCACCAGAAGCTCGATCATATCCGACACCGTCTGGATATAACGGCTGGCTGCATTGTATGCGTTCTGGTACTTGATCATATTGGTCAGCTCCTCGTCTGCGGAAACACCTGTCACCTGCTGACGCTTATTGTCAATGGCTGACACAGAGCTGTCCAGCGTAGTTGCTGTAGACTCATAGGTAGAACCGGCAGATGCGATCCCGCCGATCATCTCTGTATAATATTCGCTGAAACTAAAAGTAGCTGCCGATCCCGGATAGATCTTTAAGGTCTTTGTTGACCACAGATCCGAGATCTGTGCACCCATTGCATAATCGATCTCATGGGTATCTTTTGTCAAATGCGGGAACAGATCCACCTGACTTTCCAGTTCATCATTGACTCCCAGGGAGACCAGTGTGTACTGGCTGGATGTATCCAGTGCATAATCCGGGTTGAGCACGTAGTAGTTTTTTCCGGAAATAAAGGTTTTGATATATTTCTGGTTATCCTTTGTGGTCCACTGCTCGTAAGGCTCCTCCTCGCTGCGCAGCTGCACCTCTTTTCCGTTCTCATCCGTCATATAATCGATGCGTGTCACAAATCCGTTTCCTTTGGATTCGTCCCAGATCTGATAATCCCTGCCCGCAAGCGTCACCGTCCTGCAGTCAAAGGTATCTTCCTCATTATAGATATACCAGGTCTTTCCATTCACGTCTGTGACCTCTGTATAACGATCCACGCCGACCCGTGTAAACAGCTCTCTGGGCGGGATCTTTAAATCGGAGCCAAGCCTGCAGTTGTCTGCATCCAGCACCTTCACATTTTTGTACTGGGTGATGGTGTAGGTGCCGTCCGGATTTTCTGTCCGAACCTGAAATGAGGCTCTTGTATTCGGCGCAAACACCTCATTGATCTGCGTTGCAAGACCATGAATGAGCACATCCAGCTGCGCCTCGGACTCTTCCATGACAGACATTCCTACAGAATTTGCATAATCGACCGGGTTCGCGCCCTCCAGATATGCGAAATTCTTGACACCGTCTCCTCTTGCCTGAATGAGCGCCTTGATCTCTCCGATATCCGTGTTGTTCTCCGATGAGATCGGAATGGAGAAATCGAACAGATTTGTATACTGTCCGTTTGCCTCGTTGGACAGATACGGCCAGTAGGCGTTGACATAACCGCTGGCGCGATCCACCTGTTTTCCAACTTCATATAAATGGGCCTCGTCAATAAAACACTGACCCTCTAACTTCACAGTAACAATACCGGTGGAATCCTCCGTATAGGACATGTTCACCAGTGCTCCCAGTTCATCCAGTGCGGTGTCACGGGCATCCCGCAGGTCATAGGCTGTCTCTACATGATTTGCCTCAACGCTCTGAATCTGCAGGTTTAACTTATAGATCTGCTTGCCCAGCTCATTGACACGGTCAATATCATTTGAGATCTGTATATTTATTTGTGACTGATATGTGGATAAACTCGAATATATCGCATTTGCACGAGTAAGAAGCAGGTTGGAGCGCTGAATCACCAGACTCTGATTTGTCGCGTCTGAAGGATCCTGTGCCAGCATCTCGAAGGCAGACCACAGACTGCTGTTTGTGTCCCGGTCATTGCCGGAACCCATCAGTACATCCTTAAAGGCGGTTCCCTCCAACTCCTGATATAGACTCTGCACCTCGTCAATCGCATTGTAGTAGGCACTGTAATAAGCCTGTCGCCCTGCCTCGGAACGATAAGACTTATCCAAAAAAATATCCCTGGCGTGCACGATATCCCCGATGCCTACACCAAGGCCCACTTTCTGCGTACTGACTGCTGCATACGCAAAGGTATTATAATTTTTATCCGCAAAAAGAACCTGCTGGCGAACATAACCCGCAGTGTTTACATTCGCAAGGTTGTTTGCAGAAGTGTTAATGGCATTTTGCGCAGACCGCAGACCACTGCTGCCTACATAGAGCGCTTCCATTCCATTAGCCATAATGATTCCCCCTATCTGTTATTGCTTTGCATCAAAGCCACGGCTCGTGAGCAGATCCCCGGTGTTCACGGCTGACCGGTTATAGTTTGCCGTCTCCGGAGCCTGTCGCATGCTGCGAAACAGATTCAGGTCAAATTCCAATAACTCCATGGACTGGCGAAGTAATGTCTGATTCGTGTGATTGACGCGTTTCAGCTCTTCCATGGTTTGTTTTAGTTCCATACGGATCGTGGCAAGCTTCTCCTGCAGCTCCGGCTGTCCGGACAATGACTCCTCCAACGCAGAAACCTTTAATTCCTCAGGCTTTTTGTTCAGGACAACTGCAATGTCATTCATGATACGCTCACGCCTGTGCTCCAGGCTCTGTATCCCGTTTGAGACGTCCTCCTGCGCGGCTGTCAGACGCTCCACAGAGGGCACATCTGACGCGATCAGCGCTTCTTTCAGCTCCTCGGATAACTCTGTCAGCTTTTTATATGCAACTGTTTCATTCTCCAAAACCTGCGTCAGGTCATCCATCAAGCTTGCCACGTTCCCGTTACCTCACTAATACAATTCGTTGTACTTTTCTAATAATTTACTTGCAAAATCTCCAGCATCAACCTGATAGTTTCCGGAATCAACCCTAGTTTTCAGCTCTGCGACTTTATCTTCCCTGATGTCTGAAGCATTTGCGACTGCCTGTTTTGCGATCTGAAAGTCCCGTCCGGCCTGTGAAATCTGCAGCTGATCCTGAAAACTTGCAGCTTTCTTCGTTGCGGTGGTGCGGGCAGGCTTGCTACTCTTATAGATCGCAGCTACCTGATTATAAGCATCTATACGCATAACGGCGTCCTCCTTTTCTTCCCTGATACATTATTTATCGGAGGTTTAAAATAAAATATTAGGGTGTTTTTCAATTTTTTGAAAAAAGAAACACCCCCGGCAAAGCCGGAGGTGTTCCCATATTTAGAGAGGTAAGTATAAAGTATGAAGAAAACTTTGTTATGAAATCTATTAACCTTTCACGCCGCCAAGGGCAACTCCACCCACGATAAACTTGGAGAGCAGCAGATAGACGACGATGACAGGGAAGATGGAGAATGCGATCATCACATACACCTGACCCATATCAAACTTCAAAAAGTCTGCGCTTCGAAGCTGCGCGATCAAAATAGGTAATGTCTTTTTTGTGTCGGTATGCAATACCAGTGCGGGAGTAAAATAATTATTCCAGCTTGATACAAAGGAGAACACCGCCTGTACACCGACCGCCATCGCTGTCATTGCCATGACAAGCAATGTGCTCATTGCTTTCTTTTTCATGTATTTTCCCCTTACTATGATTCGTAAATAACAACCTGTCCGTCCATGCCTCAATGCATGTTTAAATCTCTGACCGTATGTCCTTCCAGCACCTCTCCTCCGATCATGATCACCTGAACCAGTGTTGATCTTGGTTCCTCGATAAGACTGATCAGATGCTCTGCCGCCTCATATCCGATGCGTTCGGTATCCTGCTTTAATGTCGTGAGCTTCGGCTCAATATGCCTTGCCACCCGGATCCCGTCATAACCGGCCACCGAGATATCATCCGGGATCCGGAGGCCCCGTTCCTGAATGGCATTGATCCCGCCAAAGCTGGCAAAATCGTCCGGATAGAGAATACAAGTCGGCGGATCCGGCAGATCTAACAGCTCCACCGTCCTGTCATAGGCTTCCTTTGTATTCCGATAGGCGGCCTGTCTGACATATTCATCCGGTATCTCCACACCAAGCTCCTTTGACGTCTTATAAAAGGAAGACACCCGGCTCTGTGTAACGGCTGAATCTTCTCCATGAATGTATGCGATCTTTCGATGCCCCTTTTCATAAATGAACGTAAACAGCTGACGCATGCCATTCACATTGTCTGACATAACCGCGATCCGGTTGTTGAACAGATGGTCGATCGTCACCACCGGAACATCACTCTGGATCAGCTCTATGACCTCCGGATCTCCAAAATCAATGCAGGCAATCACAACTCCGTCGAATCCCCTGTGCTTTGTATGCTCCAGATATGACATCCGGTTTTTTCCATTTTTGGAACAATTGATAAATGTGATATCATATCCGTGTTCTTCGGCAGTGCGCTTGAAGCTGTCCAGTACATAGGAAAAGAAATCATGTGTCAGACCACTCATCGCTTCGTCCACAAACAGGACTCCTATATTGTAAGTACGATTTGTCTTCAGTGCCTGCGCTGCTGAGTTTGGAAAATATCCCATCTCTTTCGCAGTCTGCCTGATCCGTTCCTTTGTCCTGGCACCGATATCTTTGTGATCATTCAGCGCCTTGCTAACGGTTGCGACCGATACACCACATGCCACCGAAATATCTTTCATGGAAACCATAACCGTCAACCTCCATAAATATATCTAAACACATCTACGCATGTTTGTAAATGTTTTTGATTGCTTATCGTCAGCCTTCGTTACATTTCAGACCCAGCCTAAAATGTAACGAATTTTGCGATACTTCCTTTCATTCTGATCTTTGCAGCTTAATCGTTTTCGCTTTTCTACAATACAACAATTTGAACATTTTTTCAATCATATCACCATTGTTTTTATGCAAAATCCATCATATCTTTGGATCTTCTATAGATCCATGCCTTTATTATTTGATTTTTCCTCGCAAAACAGCCGCTCCAACACAAAAATATATTGACTTTTACTTAAACGTTTTCTATACTGAATTTACAACGTATTTCAAGGGTGACATATGCCCGGAAATGCAGCAGGAACTGCCATTACAAACACGAACGATCATGAAAAAAGGAGAACAGATATGAAATTCGGCTATTTTGACGACGCAAACAAAGAGTATGTGATCACTACCCCGAAGACACCGCTGCCCTGGATCAACTATCTGGGCTGCAACGAGTTCTTCTCATTGATTTCCAACACCTGCGGCGGCTATACTTTCTATAAAGATGCAAAGCTGCTGCGTCTGACCCGCTATCGCTACAACGATGTCCCAAACGACATCAATGGTAAATACTTCTATATAAAGGATGGTGATACCGTCTGGAATCCCGGCTGGAAGCCCACCCAGACAGAACTGGACAGTTACGAATGCCGTCACGGTATCGGCTACAGCCGTTTTACCGGAGCAAAAAACGGCGTGGAAGCCTCTGTGCTTACCTTCGTTCCGATGAATGACAACTGCGAGATCAGCCAGATCAAGCTGACAAACAACAGTACCGAGACAAAAACATTAAGTTTATTCTCATATGTTGAATGGTGTCTGTGGAATGCAGATGACGATTCACGAAACTTCCAGAGAAATTTAAGTACCGGTGAGGTAGAGGTTGTCGGCTCCACGATTTTCCATAAGACCGAGTACCGTGAGCGCCGCAATCATTACGCGATTTATTCTGTAAACGCACCTGTGGACGGCTTTGACACGAGTCGCGATGAATTCCTTGGCGCTTATCGCGGTGCAGGCAATCCCATCACAGTGGAGGAAGATGCCTGCAGAAATTCCATCGCCAGCGGATGGTCACCGATCGCTTCCCATCAGATCAAACTGACACTTGCTCCGGGCGAATCCAGAACCTTTGTTTTCGTTCTCGGTTATGTAGAAAATCCGGAGGATGACAAGTGGGAAAGCTACGGCATCATCAATAAAAAACCGGCAAATGCCATGCTTGCAAAATATCAGACAGATGCCGATGTAGAGAAAGCATTTGCAGAGCTGACTGCCTACTGGGATGAGCTGTTATCAAAATATCATGTGGAATCTTCCAATGATAAGGTAAACCGTATGGTCAACATCTGGAATCAGTATCAATGCATGGTTACCTTTAATATGTCCCGTTCTGCCTCCTACTACGAGTCAGGTATCGGACGTGGCATGGGCTTCCGCGATTCCTGTCAGGATCTGTTAGGTTTTGTACATCTGATCCCCGACCGCGCAAGAGAGCGTATCATTGATATCGCTTCCACCCAGTTCCAGGACGGAAGTGCCTACCATCAATACCAGCCCCTCACAAAGAAAGGAAATTCCGATATTGGAAGCGGCTTTAACGATGATCCGCTGTGGCTGATCGCCGGAACAAGTGCTTACGTTCGCGAGACCGGTGATACGTCCATCCTGACCGAGCAGGTGCCCTTCAACAACGACATGTCTGTGGCACAGCCTTTAATGGAGCATTTAAAGCGCTCTTTAGATTACATTATAAACCACAAAGGCCCCCATGATCTGCCTCTGATCGGCCGTGCTGACTGGAATGACTGCTTGAACTTGAACTGTTTCTCTGAGCATCCGGGCGAGTCTTTCCAGACCTTTGGTCCCAGCGAAGGGCCGGTGGCAGAATCTGTATTTATCGCTGGTATGTTCGTAAAATATGGAGAAGAGTATGCACAGCTTTGCGAGCTTTTAGGTGATAATGCTGAAGCAGCCCGCGCGCGCGAAGAAGTTAAAAAAATGTACGATGCCATCTTAAAGGACGGCTGGGATGGTGACTGGTTCGTGCGTGCGTATGATGCATACAGTCACAAGATCGGATCCAAAGAATGTGAGGAAGGTCAGATCTACATCGAGCCCCAGGGCTTCTGCGTACTGGCCGGTGTCGGCGTGAAAGAAGGCCTGGCTAAGAAAGCTCTGGACTCCGTCAAGGAGCGTCTGGATACCAAGTACGGTGTCATGATCCTGCAGCCCGCATACACCAGATATCACTTAGAGCTTGGCGAAGTTTCCTCTTATCCGCCGGGGTACAAGGAAAATGCCGGTATCTTCTGCCACAATAACCCCTGGGTCTCCTGCGCAGAGACCGTCATCGGACGTGGTGACCGGGCATTTGAGATCTATCAGAAGACCTGTCCGGCCTATGTGGAAGAGATTTCCGAGATCCATCGCACAGAGCCCTATGTCTACTCTCAGATGGTAGCCGGTGCAGATGCAAAATTCCACGGCGAGGCAAAGAACAGCTGGCTGACCGGTACGGCTGCATGGACATTTGTGAACATTTCACAGTATATTTTAGGAGTTGCTCCGACTCACAAGGGTCTGTCCATCAATCCTTGCGTGCCGAAGGGCTTTGGTGACTTTACTTTAACAAGAAAATTCCGCGAAGGCACCTACAACATTCAGGTAACAAACCCTGACAATGTAGAAAAGGGTATTAAGAGCATCACCGTAGACGGTAAATCCATCGATGGATGCGTGATTCCTTACGAGAAGGGTAAGACGGAATATCACGTAGAAGTTATTATGGGTTAAATCTATTATAAAAAAGAGAGATGCATTTTCTGCTCGATTACGTCTCTGCTCCGCTTCGGTGGGGTCAAATCCGAGGTCATCCCAGACCTCGTTTCCCCCTCGTCAAGCTCGGACGGCAAAATCGCAGATGAATGCATCTCTCTTTTCTTCTACATTTTCTTGTGTTATACTATTACTTCTCCTGCAAGGATCTTCTTGTAATCCTCGTAGTTCTTCTTCAGCAGGTTCGGCGTGTCCAGCTCGTAAGGGCACTTTTTATGGCAGGCGCCGCACTCTAAGCACCCTTCGATCTTCTTCATCTCCGCCTGCATGTCTGGTGTCAGCCATGCTTCTGACGGCGCTCTGCGCAGCATGAGCGACATCCGCGCACACTGGTTGATCATAATTCCCGCCGGGCATGGCATACAATATCCACAACCACGGCAGAATTCCCCGGTCAGCTCCGTGCGTTCTTTTTCAATGAACGCCTGCAGCTCGTCCGTCAATTCCGGCTCTTTTTCCATAAATGCCAGCCAGTCCTCAAGCTCCGACATACGCTGCACACCCCAGATAGGGATGACATTGTCAAACTGCAGCATAAACGCCATCGCCGCCGGTGCGTTGTTAATGAGGCCTCCGGCCAGACCCTTCATGGCAATAAAGCCCATATTGCGCTCTCTACATGCCTCCACAAGTGCGATCTCCTCATCAGAGGATAAATAGCTCAGTGGATACTGCAATGTCTCATACAGACCGGACTCGATGATCTCCTGTGCAATACCGAGCTTGTGGGTCGTAATACCGATATGGCGCACCTTTCCTGCTGCTTTCAACTCCTGCATGCACTCGTACATTCCGGTGCCATCTCCGGGCTTGTAGCACTGATTGACACAATGAAACTGGTAGATATCCACATAATCTAATTCCATATTTTTAAGACTTGTGGCAAACTGCTCCCGCACCTGATCCGGTGTCGTAGCAGCCGTCTTTGTAGCAATATAGACGTTTTCCCTCTCCGCACCAAATCCGTGGAATGCCGCACCGATCTTTTCCTCGCTGTCACTGTAGGCCCGCGCCGTATCAAAAAAACGCATACCACCCTCATAGGCGCGGCGCAGAATCGCAGCCGCGTCCTCCGTGCTGATACGCTGGATCGGCAGTGCCCCAAACCCATTCTGAGGCACGGTGATCCCTGTACTTCCCAATGTGATATTTCTCATCCTTCGTCTCCTCCGATAATCCGTGTTCTCTTATATCGTAACTGTTCAGTCCCCTCACAGTTACGATGCGAAAATCCATGAAAATCGTCTTCGACAATGGGATTTCCGCACTCCTGAGTCATATTCTCACGATCTACGCGGTTCCGCTTCGATCTGACCTGAATAGTTTCCTTATATTTAAAAGCTCAACCGATTCCTCTCACACATATATTGTTAATGTCATCATTCAGAACCGGACACTTATACTGGAAAATTTTAGATTTCGTAATCGAGGCATGCACGAGTTGCTGTAAACGGACGCACCTTTCCATCTGCGACCGCCACATGCTCCGGATGTGTGGAATATCCCTTCAATGCCTCAGCACTCTCAAAGGTAGAATCCAGCATCAGATCTGCCGTAGAGCTGGGGAGACCATTTGTATTCACATGAATCTCCATAAGTCCCGGGATCTTGCCTGCCAGCGATTCCAATCCCTCCTTAATGCCTGCTTTGATGCGCTCCTTTTCCTCTGCGTCAAATTCATCCTTTAATGTCCATAAAATCACATGCTTTACCATATATTTGTTTCCTCCTTCGACCTATTCTGAATCGTGGTTCTCCGTCATAAAAAATCCTCCGCACATCCACGCCTGCTTGCGTCTACACCAGCACGCCTTTTCGGAACGAAGGATTTTATTCATTTTACACTCTTTTCAAAGGAAATACAACCACCGGATGATCTTCAGCTTCGTGCTTACTCCCGCACTTCCATCACACTCATATAGGCCGGGCGGATGATCTTGTCCATACAGATCAGCTCCTCAATCCGATGTGCACTCCAGCCAACAATACGGGCAATGGCAAAAATCGCTGTATACAGCTCCTGGGGAATTCCCAGCATGTCATATACAAAGCCGCTATAGAAATCCACATTCGGGCTGACTCCCTTGAAGATCTTTCGTTTTTCTGCAATGATCTGCGGTGCGATCTCCTCAATATTTTCATACAACAGCAGATCCTGTTCACGGCCTTTTTCCTTTGCCAGTTCCTCCACATAGGATTTAAACACACGCTCACGGGGATCTGACAGGGAGTAAACCGCATGTCCCATTCCATAGACCAGACCTTTCTTGTCAAAAGCCTCTTTATTTACGATCTTTTCCAGATAAGCCCGCACTTCATCCTTATCTCCATAATCCTTCACATGTTCACGGATGTTACTCATCATCTCCATGACCTTGATGTTGGCACCACCATGCTTGGGGCCTTTCAGGGAAGACATGGCCGCCGCCATCGTTGAATAGGTATCCGAGCCGGAAGAAGTAACCACACGGGTTGTAAATGTAGAGTTATTTCCACCACCATGCTCCATATGAAGGATCAGCGCTGTATCCAATACTTTTGCCTCCACCGGTGAATACTGCTTATCCGGTCGCAGCAACATTAGCAGATTTTCCGCTGTGGACAGACTCGGATCCGGATGATGGATAAACATACTCTGATCCTTCTCATAATGATTGTACGCATTGTAACCATAGATCGCCAGCAGCGGAAATTCACTGATCAGCTGAATACATTGACGAAGCGAATTGGCAACACTCGTGTCCTTCGCCTTCGGGTCATAGGAAGCAAGCGTTAAAATACTTCGTGTCATGGAATTCATGATATCCTCAGACGGGGCTTTCATGATGACATCTCTCGTAAAATTAGTGGGAAGGGTGCGCACCTCTCCCATGAGCGCACGAAACTCCGCCTCCTGCTCCGGTGTGGGCAGCTGTCCCATCAGTAGCAGATAAGCAATCTTTTCAAAGCCCATCTCCTCCGGTCCAAGACTGTTGATCAGGTTTTCCACACGATAACCGCGATACCACAACTCGCCGTCACAGGACACCTTTTTTCCGTCCACGATCTTTGAGGATACAATCTTTGAAATGTTGGTCAATCCGGTCAGCACACCGTTTCCATTCTCATCACGAAGACCACAATTCACACCGTATTCCTCATACAGACGCTTGTCGATCGCATCGTTTTTTCTGCACATATCTTCCTGTCTGTTTACATATTCTTCCATTGATTTTGTCATCGGCAATTTCCTCCTGTTCGCTGTAATCTTTATATATCCGAAATCTTCATTATTATACGCTGCTGTTCACTCATACCTCATTCCAGCAGCCTCATAGTTACGATACAGAAATCCATGAGAATCGTCTTCAACGATGAAATTTCCGTATTCCTAAATCAGATTCCCACGGGTGCCGGACACCCGGTAGGATGTCCGTTTAGCAGTTACTGTCAGATGCACCTTCCAGTTTCCCTTCATCCTCCATCTGCTCGATCTCACGGGTCATCACTGTCTCCAGCTCCTTCATCTGGTGCAGCAGCTGAATCAGGTTTTCCTTTCCAAAGCTGTCTATCACACGCCCGTAAAACTCCTTAACGATCAGCTCCTGCTCTTCCAGGCACTTCTTTCCGTTTTCCGTGATTGTCACATAGGTGCCGTCCTTTCCGTTTCCGTCATGTGACCAGGTCACAAACCCGCGATCTCTCAGATCTCCGACCATCTTTGAGGTCTGACGCATGGACAGCTGCATTTTCTCCGAAAGCTCTTGTAAATAAGTGCGATCCCCATAAATAGAAGCATTTTCACTGTCCTGTGCAATGCTGTAAAGAGCGATATACTCGGGGATCCGGATGTCTTTGAACAAGCCACGCACCTTTCCGCGATCCATCATATAGCGGCGGTAGGTGAGCTCATGGGACAGCCGCTCCAACTCTGTTGTATCCATTGTCTTATTTTGTTCTTCCATATGATCCGTCCTTTCTTTCACAGAAATCATACCATTTATCTTTAACGATCAATCGGTTCATTTCTGTATGATGTCCTGATGCCTGAAACAGTTACATGCTTTTCTAAATTTTCACTTTACATAATATTTCTCTGTTATTAGCACTCTTTCCCATCGAGTGCCAGCAGGTCGTAAAAAATATATGCCTCCTGCGAAGCATATATTTTCAAACGATAATAAAATTATTTTACGCCCACTACCCAATTTTTGCAACCCTATGAATTATTAAAAAACTATAAACACCATTTTGTCCTTGATACTTCTTTTTTATTTTCCATGCAACACACAATCAGGCAGTTGTTTTCTCTCCCCGATTCACAATATAGATTCCTGCGCACACGAGCGCCAGCGAAAGGATGCACATCACACCCAGGCTGCCTGCCTCCCGAAGGAAAATCGCAGACAGGATCACTCCGAACACCGGATTCATAAAGCCGAATACCGCCACCCGGGAGATGGGGTTGTATTTCAACAGCACACCCCACAGAGAATATGCCACCGCCGACACAACTGCCAGATAGACGAGCATTGCGATTCCCACCGGGGTCACCACCGTCAGACGACCGCCAAATACAAGACCACAGGCGATCATGATGAGGCCACCAAGCACAAACTGCCATCCGCTCAGCACCACCGGATCTTCCTCTTTTGAATAGCGCTTTAAATAAACGGAGGAAAATGCATACGCCACTGTGGATAACAAAATACAACCATCTCCAAATAATGCAAAACCGCCTGCGCCGACATCTCCAGTCAGATTAACCAGCACCACGCCGGCAAATCCGATGATGCTTCCGACGATCTTTCGGGCGGTCAGCGGCTCCTGATGAAAGATCAGGCTCGCAACCAAAATAGCAATAAATACATTCACACCCTCTATAATGGAGGCTCGCACACCGGAGGTGTGCGCCAGTCCCACATAGAAAAACAAATACTGTGCTACGGTCTGCAGCATACACAGCTTCACAATCTTGATACCGGAGCCTTTTTTCGGAACCAGCCACCTGCGGTTCAATGCCGATCCGATCAAAAGAGCAAGAACACCTGCCAGCGTAAAACGCAGTCCCGCAAATAAAATCTGTGTTGCCACCGCATCCGATGGTATCTCAAACAGCTCATACCCAATCTTGATGCACGGAAATGCGCTGCCCCAGAGTGCACAGCAGAGCATCGCCCCCAGCCATACTACAATCGTTTTTGTCATAAATGATTCCTGTTTTTTCATATGTAACATCCCTTTTCTGTAACTGTTCCATTTCTTTACAGTCACCTTTTTCCTGTCCGGCTTTTCCCTTTTGCACATACACAGCTAAAAACTCCAAGCCACATCTCTAAATCCGGCCAATCCATATACGAAAGATTTCTCTCGTGATCCGGCAGTTGCACGCGCGGAATACCACTTTCTTACTCCAACAGTTCCACGTACATAAAACCACTTTCTCACTCCGGCAGCTCTACCCGCGGCAGATTCCACTCATAATGGGCCGCCAGCAGACGCAACAGCACAACGAGAAACAGACTCACCAGAACAGCTATGCGCGGATAGCCAAGGCGCTGCAGTGCCAGATATGCCACTGCTCCTGCAATGGAAGCCGTAGCATACACATGTTTGCGGAAAATATATGGCACATTTCCAGCAAAAATATCCCGCAGCAGACCTCCGCCCACACCGGTGATCACACCCACAAACAAAAGCAATGCGGTACTATTATAATGCGTCTGCTGCTGAACACCTTGAATACCGAGCACCGTAAATGCGCCCAATCCAAATGCATCTGTAATGAGCAGTGCCTGATTCCAGAGCATACTATGCACAGGCTTCTTACGGCTTGACAAAAAGGCTCCCACCAAAAATGACGCAAAAGCCGTCACTAACGCGATCATTGCGTTAGTGGGATCCCGAAAGGATGCCGGGGGCAGCTTTCCGATGACCAGATCACGGATAATACCTCCTCCAACCGCAGTCACCAGACCCAGTACCAGCACACCCAAAAGATCCATTTTCTTTTTCATCGCCTCAATCGCTCCTGATATGGAAAATGCAATTGTCCCTAATAATTCCAATAAAAGCATCGCCTCTATCCCCTCTATGATACATATCTGCAACTGTTTTCGACCCTCTCAGCCACGTATTCCATAATTATTCGGGCCCTTCACAGCTACATATCTTCTCTATTATTTATGTTCTTCCAGCCAGCGCATCGCTGTGTATGCATAGACAGCGCTGCCGCCCGCAAGCGCATCCTCATCAAATTTTACCATCGGATGATGCTGCGGGTACTCATAACCCTTCTGGGGCTGACCAGCTGCCAGCGCCAGCATAATAGCCGGAACCTCCTGGCTGACATATGCAAAGTCCTCAGAACCTGCTGCCTTGGAAGATTTTCCACCGCCGCCCATTGCATTTAGTTGGGCCACAGAAAACGCCTGCCCTTCGCCAAGCAATTCCTTCACATACTTATCTGCACAATTTGACAGCTCCGCATCATTGACAAGTGTGGGGCATCCGCTTCCAAAGGTTACCTGTACCTCAGCGCGGAAGGTTTTTGCCACACCCTCTGCGATCTCTGTCAAACGCTGCTTCAAAAATGCCCGCGTCTCCTCATCGAAGGTTCGGATGCTTCCACCCATAGTTGCCGTATCCGGAATCGCATTTGCTGCTTTTCCGGCATGCATCGTTCCGATCGTCAGCACCGCCTGATCTCCCATTGCCAGCTCTCTGGCATGAATCTCCTGCAAAGCGATCAGAATATGCGCCGCTACATTGAGGGGATCTACACCTGCATTGGGCATGGAACCATGGCAACCCTTTCCCTGCACTTTGATCTCAAAATAATCTGCCGCCGGAGCGCTGACTCCGGGTGCTGAGACAATGACCGTTCCTGCCGGAAACGGCATACCTGCCATCACATGGATCATGAGGGCTGCATCCACCTTCGGATTTTCCAAAAGACCTGCTTCGATCATATCATGTGAGCCCTCAAAGATCTCCTCTGCCGGCTGGAACATCAGCTTCACAGTTCCTTCGATCTCATCCTCATGTTCCTTTAACAAACGTGCTGCCCCGAGCAGCATGGATGTATGCATATCATGTCCGCAGGCATGCATGCAACCATTGTCAGAAGCAAAATCTACATCTGCCTGCTCCTGGATCGGCAGTGCATCCATATCTGCACGAAGCATAAATACCTTTCCTGGCTTTTTACCACCTGCAAGCGCAATGAGTCCCGCTTTTCCACACTCCTTCGGCTCATAGCCAAGGGCTTCCAGCTCTTTTTTTACATATGCAACCGTCTCTTTTATATCAAAGCCGGTGCCAGGATGCGTGTGCAGATAGCGTCTGTCCCTTACGATCGTCTCGCGCATTGCCTGTGCTTCTTCCAAAAATGTTTTTGCTGTCTCTGTCATGTTTTTTCCTCCTGTCTTTTGTAACTAATTTGAACCGCTATCTTCTTTTTATTATTTCCCGCAAATGCGTATTTTTATCAATGATATCTCACGTATCTGCAAAAATCAAATCTTATTTACCCGTGATGTAAAAAGGAGATCTTTCGCTCACTTTTTTTGCGAAAGACCCCCTTTGTCTTATCTAAAATTTGAATTTGCGCGTCTGCTCATTGAGCTGCTCACTCAGATCAGAAAGCACTGTTGTCTCATCCTTACAACGGTCAATGTTTTCTGTCAGTGTATACATGCTTGCACTCGTCTCCTGGGTCGAAGCGGCATTTTCCTCCGCAATCGCCGCCAGCTGCTCAATGACACTGCTCACACCATTTTTCAGGTTATTGATAGAACTGGTCTGGTCAAAAATCTCCTTTGAAGCAACAGACACTGTATTCATCTCCCGCTTCAGACCATCAAAGGATGAAGTCGTTTTCTCCAATCTCTCTGCCTGCTCTCTGGATGCAGCGCTCAGATCATGCATCTTTGCCACGCCCTCTTCAGAGTTTGCGATCAGCTCCTGAACAATTGCTTCAATCTGCTCTGCACTGCTTGCAGAGTCTTCTGCCAGCTTGCGGATCTGCTCTGCCACGACTGCAAAGCCACGTCCACTCTCTCCGGCACGCGCAGCCTCAATGGAAGCATTCAGTGACAACAGATTGGTCTGGGATGCAATATCCTGAATCGCAACAACTGCCTCATTGATCTTTGTTGCAGACTGATTCGTCCGGTCTGTCTGCTCTGTAACAACGCTGATCGTGTCAGCAGTCCAATTATTGATACGCACCAGATCATTCAGCATATCCGCAGACTCTTCTGCCAGAGAATTCATCTTTTTAATGGAATTCTCCAGAGATTCCACACTTGTACTATTAGATTCAATGGCATTGCCAATATCTACGATATGTTCACTGGCCGTAGAAGTCTCCTGTGCCTGGGAAGTACTTCCCGTTGCAATCTCTTCCACTGCCACATTGACGTTGTCCACAGTCTGGACAATCTCAGAAAATCCCTGCGCAAACTGCATATTGCTCTCAGAAAGCTTTGCTCCCTGACTCTGGATCACACCAATGATCTCTCTCAGCTCATTGTGCAGATTGCCAATTGATCTCGCGATCAGACCGATCTCATCCTTACGCTTTTCCAGCACTTTCTCATCTTCATTCTGCGTCAGATCCAATTCGCCAACCTTATCTACAACTCCTGTCAGCACATGCAACGGCTTCACCAGTTTGCTGATCATCCATGCTCCGACCGCTGCAAATAATGCACATACGAGAATCATCACACCAAACAGGACGTTTCTCGTTTGCGTCACTGACCGGAATGCATCTGCTTCATCTGCCGTCACCACCAGTATGTAGGTTCCTGCCGAATTAATGTAGTAAGATGCATATTTCATCGCACCCTTAAACTCGTACTCCACACAGTCGGGCTCTGCAATCTTTCCCTTCTCCAGATCAGCCACCAGTTTTGTGACCACCTCATTCTCTACCGGAGAACCGATTTTTTCAGGAGTGGGATGATAAAGCATGATGCCGTCTGCTGATACTAAATATGCATAACTGCTGTCCATACCCTCAATCTTTACTTCGGATAAGATCTGACCAAGCACATCCGTATTTTCAAGTACTCCATCGCCGCCGGATGCGATCACCGTATTCAAAATATAGCCGTTTGACTCTGCGGCTGAAAGCATATAACTTTGCATCAGCGATCGTATTGACTTCTGCGTCTGTTGAACCGAAATGTTCATCAAAAGAATCGATGCCAATAAAATACCTACTACGAAAAGACCCACCAGCTTAAACATCATGGAATGCAAAAATCTGACTTTTTTCTTCTGTTTCATTTCCTATCCCTCCTGCTGATTTCTGTCTGTCATTGCATGCCCAGAACTTATCTATATTTTAGCATACTCCATCTTTTCAGTCCAGAAAAAAGGCAACTAACTTTTATATTTTCTAAAAAAATGTGCAAAAAAATTCCGGTTCATGATGAACCGGAATTTCAGTATTTGATTTAATTATAGTTCTCTGATTAGAACAGATCGACTCTGCCAGCAACCTTGTCGTTGATCACATAATATGCAGATCTGTCTTCCGGCTTCAAATATACCTTTAAAGACTTGATAGAAGATACTCTGTGATTCTGCTCTACATACTCTGCCTTGATTCTGTCTACAACAGTCTGAAGTGATGACTCGCCTGGTCCAAACTGTAAGTATACCTCTGTTACAGGCTCCTCTTTCTTTACTTCCTTAACAGTCGTCTTATTCTTGCTGCCGGGCTTGCGTCCGGGTCTCTTCTTTTCTTCTGCAACAGAATCTGCTGCCTCTTCCTCTACTTCCTCTACTTCCTCAACAACAGCTGCTGCTTCTTCCTTGACTTCCTCAACAGCAGGTGCTACTTCTTCTTTTACTTCCTCAACTTTTTCCTCAACTGCCTCTGCAACAGTCTCTACTACCTCTTTTACCTCTTCTGCCTTTTTAGCTGCTACATTCTTTGCTGCCTCTACGGCTGCTCTTGCTTTTCTTCTTGCCACTGCCATGTCCTCCTAATAATCAGATTCTCTCTTTTTAGCTGCAAACTAAAAACTTTTCCATTGCAACAAGTGCTTCCTGCTCATCGCTCCCATCAGCTACGATATTCACAGTCATGCCCCGGGTCGGGTTGAATGCCATAATACCCATGATACTCTTTGCGTTGATCTTTCGGTTATCGTTCTCCAGAACGATATTGCTATCGAACTGACAGGCGACCTGCACCAACTCAGCAATCGGGTTGTCATGCTCACGACTCACATCAGATACTACTATTTCCTTATTACTCATGCTCAATACCCTCTACATAATATGTATTCACATATGCATCTTACCAGCTCTCCCTTACAGCTGATAATCACCGCCTACCGGCACACACTCCGTAAAACGGCATGCTACCTCCTTTATATATACCTTAAAAACCCCCATTTTTCAAGGTATTTTCGTATTTCTGTTAAAACCATACGAATATGATAACAAAAAAGCTGCTTTTTTATGCAATTTTATTGCAAAAATGCAGTGTAACGACAGCCATTTGCACTAAATGCTGTCTCTGCATCCGCTATCGACTTTCGGCTGGTCACGCCGCTCTCGGTGTCATAAATCCATACAGTTGCTGAATCGTAGCCCAGAATCAATTCTTTTTTTCCATCCTCCAACGTCACCAGAACCGGAATTCCTTCACTCACATAATACAGCGTCTGCATCAGTTTGCAGCCTGTCAAATCATATTCTGTTGTATCCGGATAGGATGCCTGCATGTCATTCACATCAAAATTCTCCGGCAATCTGATCGGCGAGCATACAAGCCGTTTTGACCGTTTCCAGACAGCGCGAAGTGTCGCATCAACAACGATACCCATCTGATCATCAGCTTCGCTGACTGCATCTGACAGTTCTGAGCAAAAAGACTGGCAGCTGCCTTTTGCATAAACATAGTAACCTTCCCACGGATGATCCACAACCAGTTCCAACTCCGGCAATTCATCCAGTATCACTTCTCTGGAGGTCACCATTCCCGCGCCTTTATGTTCCGCCTTTTCGCCGAGGGCAATCTGTACCTGCATTTGTTTGACATCATCATAGGTCTGGCGAATATTGTCATCTAAGATTCCCTCTCCTTCATGATTGAGAATCGTATCAGATTCCACCTCCACATAGCCGCTCTCCGTACGTTTTACGCGCTGAAGCGTGATCACATATTCATTGATTGAAACGTCTGAGATAAAATAATCTGCTTTGCTGTATTCCTTTATCGTTTCTCCACTGGTAACATTGTAGATCACGATACGACTCATCGGTATTTTTCCATCTGCTGTCGGCGGACAGGAAGTATCTGCGATACCATAAACAAAATCATCCTCCAGAAATCCGATCGGATATAACATTTGTCCACTTCCCGATTCTATCACACTTGTGTGTTCCTTTTCCAGATCTGCGACCGTCAGATCTCCGCCATTTTCGAAGTCCTGTTGCCATACGAGCAAATGATGATCCTGCGAGATACAGTAGCTCTCACTTCCAAGTCCTTCTGCCAGTGTGCGCACACTGATGTCGGACATATTGATCCGGTAGATTGTTCCCTCCAGCATGCAGTAAAGATTTCCTTCTGCACTTTCATAGAGCACATTTCCCATATCTGTCTTCAGACGGCTGAAAGATTTATCTGATTTTATAAATAATACTTCCTCAACGGTAGCTGCTACACTGTCAAAATGACATACAGACACACCAACCTGTCCTTCATGCACTCCACGATTCATGTAGCCATATACGGCAAAATCCACGCTTCCCCCTTCATCGATACCAAGGATCCTTATGTCGTGCGCAGCATAATTTTCCCGCACATCCATTCCCTCATATCCCCGGAAACTAAAGATCCTGTACAGCGTATGATTTTCTTCATTATAGCTCCACAGCTCGCCCTGCTGCACAAAACAGGTAATCTGTCCGCTCTCATTCTTTTTATATTCTACATCTGTGTCTCTAATGCCTAATTGAATATAATTTTCAGAAAAATTTTCACCGTCAGCGCGGAAAATCTGGTCAACACGACGCTCAAAATTGTGAAGATAACAGCGTCCCCCCTCCTCATTATAGCTGAC
>JALFNQ010000028.1 GCA_022773965.1 Lachnospiraceae bacterium | reverse complement strand
TCCAGCTGCCGGTAAGCACTTCCAAGACAAACAAGTGCACCGCAAAAGAGAAGCAGGCTGTCAAACCAGCCGCCTCCTGCCTGCAGGCGCATCCCATGTCTGCCATGCTTTTTTTCCGTTTCCCAGCAAATCCTGTTTCTCATCATCCCTCTGTTTTTGTCGCGTTACCGCTCACTTTTCCTATAAATAGAGCTGCAATTCACCAATTTCTTCGCCCAGGCTGCGTTTTTTTGAAAATACATGCCACTGTTTTCCATCCAGACGTACCGTAAGCTTCGGTTCTACACACAGACAATGCAGATATGCCTCCCTGCTGTATTTTTTTGCATAGAGCGCTTCTACATCCACATCTGCACGTTTGATCCGCGCCGTAAGATAGAACAGCTGCCACTCGTAAAAGCGCTCCTCATCCTCAACCCGCATGCGCACCAGATCATCCTCTGTATCATCATACCAGCTCACGATGTGCGGACACCCCGCATCCACCAGCGCAAAGGATATGCTGGCAGCGATCTGCAAAAAACGATCCCGCTGTAATGGTTTTTGCCTTTCAAGGCCTTTTGTGCCAAGCAGAAGAACGATCGGGCACCCCTTTGGAAGACTGTGCTCGCGCACCATCAGCTCCTCCGATTTGGCAGACAGCTTCCAATGGATATTCTGCAGCCTGTCACCCGGGGTGTAGGCACGGATCTGAAACACCTCCGCCGGATCCGTTCCGCCCCGCAGATCATCGTAAACCTCCGCCTCACCGAAAAAACTGCGCACTGCTCCTGACAGCTGCAGCGGCAGCTCATGGATGTCTGGCAAAAGCTGTGTCACCGCTGTTTGATCTGTCCCCTTTGTCAGATAAAACCAGCCGGTCCAGTCATAGACCCGCAGGCGGCGCAGGCGGTATTCATAACCTCCGGCGCAGTGCATGGTCACCTCTTTTCGCAGAGTTTCCTCCCCAAATGCTGGTGCACATAGCTCCAGCCAGGTGCGTGTTACTTTTTTTCCCGGCAGCTGACGCCCCTCTACCTGCACACGCAGGCGAGCCTTTCCAAACAGCTTGCGCCCTGCCTCCACGCAAAAATGCACACCCACCGGCTGATCGCTCTCAGCCAGTGCCATCGGTATCGTCATATGCACGGTCACAGCCTTCATCCGCCAAAGGATCAGCAAAACGGCAGACAAAACCAAACCCGCCAGCAAAAAGGCGAAAAACGCAAAGGCCGCACTCTCATAAAGTGCAGCCACATACAATAACAGCAGGATCAGCAGAACTGCCGCGATCAAATGTATCATGATCTTTTTCTCCTGTGGGCATCTGACGGAATAAAGGATGCAGGTTTTGCAGTTTTTTCCATCAGCTCACCCAGCACCTGCGCCGGAGAGAGCTTCGCCACCCTTGCTTTCGTATTCAGCACGATCCTGTGGGCGGTCACATCCAAAAAGATATCCGTCACATCCTCCGGCAACACATAATCTCTGTCATGTACATACGCCCAGGCCTTTGCCATGCGTACGCAGGCGATGGTGCCTCTGGGACTGACACCCAGATCGATATAGCCATTGTCCCGTGTCGCGGCAACAAGTCGTGTGATATATTCATAAATGCTCTCATGCACATACACACGATCTGCCTGATGCTGTAATTCCACCAGCCCCTGTGCATCAATGACCGGCTGAATCTGTTCCACCCCGTCACGGCTGCTCTTGCCCTGTGCGATCCGAACCTCACTGTCAAAGTCCGGATATCCCATACTCATACAGATCATAAAACGATCCAGCTGTGACTCCGGCAGCAGCTGGGTACCGGCACTTCCCTTGGGATTTTCCGTAGCGATCACTAAAAACGGCTCCGGAAGCTCATGCCCGATCCCATCCACCGTCACACGCTGTTCCTCCATGACCTCCAGCAGTGCTGACTGGGTCTTTGGCGAAGTGCGGTTGATCTCGTCTGCCAGAAAGAGGTTGCACATGATCGCACCCTCCCGATAAAAGAATGTTCCCTGATCCCTATCATACATGGTAAATCCCAGGATATCCGCAGGAAGCACGTCCGGCGTAAACTGCATTCTATGATTATTTAATGACATTGCCGCTGAAAATGCAAGTGCCAGCGTGGTCTTTCCCACACCGGGCACATCCTCGATCAATATATGTCCTCCTGCCAGCATTGCAGCGAAAGCTTTTTCAATGCAGGCATCCTTGCCGGAGATCACTTTCCTGACCTCCGACAGGATCTGTTCAACGATTTCATAAGAAACCATACAGTAACCCCTTCTATCATGATTGATTCTTGCGGTCATAAATGCCCCATGACCGTTTTATCCCTGTCCCTATCTTCCATAAAAAATATCAGCCAGCGGTGAGGACTCATCAATGATCAGCGTCTTGTTATCGCCCTTCATCGTTGCCTTTGCAGCATCCAGGGAACGAAGGAAAAGATAAAAATCTGCTTTTTCTTCGTTATTATATGCATCGCTTAAGATCCGCATGTACTCTGCCTCTCCCTTTGCAACGATCTCCTCTGCCTGCGCATCTGCCTCAGACTGCATAATGGTGATCTCTGCTTTTGTATTGTTGGAGATCTCCTTTGCTTCCTCTTCGCCCTCTGCCTTATAGGTAGCTGCGATATTGTTACGCTCAGAGATCATTCGCTCGTAGACAGCCGCCTTGTTTTCATCCGGAAGATCCAGTGATTTTGTCTCCACTGCCAGCAGGGTGATTCCATACTGGTTCAGCGTGTCCCCGATATTATTCTTGATGGAAGCCGCCAGCTCCCCGTCACGTCCACTGATGACTTCCTCCTGTGAAAGCGAACTGATCACATTTTTCAGACTATTGTAGACAATGGTGTTAATACGATACTCCGCATTGCTTTTCTGGGCACTGAGCGTCTGTGTATACTTAATCGGATCATTGATCTCCCACAGTACGAAACAATCTGCGATCATGGATTTTTTATCCTTTGTCATGACATCACTCACAGCCAGATCATAGAGAAGCACCTCCTTCTCGATCTTTTCCACATGCTGGATAAAAGGCATCTTCACGCTAAGGCCGGGATCTTCATGAACAGAAACGATCTTTCCAAACTGCTTTACAACCGCATATTCATTGGGATAAGTCACTACCATGCAGGAACTGCCAAGGACGATCAGCACCACTGCAAGAACAACCAGTATCCATTTCTTTCCTTTAGTTTTCTTCATCTTTTGTGCCTCCTGCCTCTGTCTCTTTGGTGTTTTCTGCGCTCAGATCAATGTTTGCAAAGCTCTCAAGCGGCAGCATTGTCTGTGTACTTCCATCACTATTGGTAATGACCACCTTCATATCCGGTAAAATATCCTCCATGGTCTCATAAAACATACGCTGCTTCGTGATCAGCGGATACTTTTTATACTCTGCATAAAGCTCATTGAGACGGGCCACCTGACCCTTTGCCTCATTGACACGCTCCTCTGCCTTGGCATTGGCTGTCTTTAATGTCTCATCTACCTTTGCGCGGGCAGCCGGGATATCCTCATTTCGCTTCTGATTCGCCTTGTTGATGGATGTCTCCTTACCCTGCTTTGCATTCTCTACATTTTTAAAAGCATCGATCACCTCTGAAGTCGGCGGCTCCGCGTCCTGGATCGTAATATTCACCAGCTGAATGCCAAGATCCTCCTGCTCCAGACGGTTCATGATCTTCTCCTTGATGGATGCCTGGATCTCATTTTTTCCGGTGGTGATCACACTGTCCACATCATAGAGACCGATCGTATCACGGATGTAGCTCTGGGTGAGCATCTTTAAAATGGCAACCGGATCCTGTGAATGATACATATACTTCACCGGATCGGTCACACGGTATTCCGCATAGAAATCCACATTCACAAAATTGTAGTCACGGGTGATCATAAATGACTCCGCATCGATGGACTCATTCGTCTCCTTGTCATAACCGATAGAAAAACCGTTGATCGTCTTCGGCACACGGGTCATCTCCTGCACAAACGGTATCTTCACATGCATGCCCGGCTCACCAACGACCGCGGGCACGCCAAATGTCGTAACCACCGCATACTCATTCTCACGCAATGTATAAACACTGCCGCCAAGCAGATAGACTACTACCAGTGCCAGTAAGATCAGCACCATATTTCGTCCGAATTTTGCAGATGAAAACTTCTTTTTCCCGACATTCCCGCTGGCTCCTCCTGAAAAACTTCCGTCACCGCCAATGGGATCTCCACCCGCATCTGCCTGTGTGTACATATTGCTCCCCTTTTTCTTTCCAAACAGCATCTGCTTCCTCCTTTGTGTTGCATTACTTTTCAGTTACATGATTACCTATTGTACACTTCCTGCGCCCAGAAAGCAACGCTATTCTTCTTCTCCTCACGTTTATCTATTCTGCATAATTTTTGTTGTCCATTTTTGTAAAACCTCACAAAGTCGTATGTTTTGGGCATTTTTTATTGACGTCACATAAAAATAACGATAGAATAGTTGTGATTAGAAGTGTGCGCACCTCATTGATATCTGCGTTCGCACGATCGGCTTTCTGGTAATTATATTTTGTAACAAAGATCACATACATTTTATTTATTTGAAAAGGAGAAAAACAGCTATGATGAAAAAATATGAAAAACCGACAGCACTTGTCAACAATGATCTGGCCGAGGGTGTTTATATGGCATCCGGTGTCGCAGGCAGTGATTGCTATACTGCAGATGTGATCCGCGAGTCAGAGCCTGCTGTAGGGAAACCTTACTACACCTTCAGAGTCAAATCTGCACACTCCGGTGACCATATCACTGATCAGGAAGTCGTTATCATTTCATTTAACACGCCTGTCAAATATCACAATTCGGAAGGTTCCCTTCTGGAAGGAGACAATACTACTACTCTCCGCATCGGATATGGCAGACACTTTAATCAGAGTGAGTCCAATCAGTTTGGTATTGTGGAGGTTCAGCCTTTACAGGAGGGTCAGCCCGTAAGTGTCGTATCCTGCGTGGTTCTCTGCGGTGGTGCAGGCGATATCCACTGATCATTAACCCCATAAAACAAGTCATCAGATTTCAAAAACTGTGTATGGCAGTACGCCATACACAGTTTTTTCTTGTTCTATCACCTGATAGCCGCTATAATAAATTTTGACACGTTTATCATTTGATGATCAATGACTCCATACCAATGATTCGATAAAGAAAGGCTGTTTCACATGAGAGAAAAATTACAGTTCTATATCAAACGCATCAGGGAAGGACGCCTGCAGGAAATGTGGAAGCAGACAAAATGGATCTATACCTACGCCCGCCGCTACCGGCTTCACATGCTCTTTTACACGCTGCTCGGTCTGACCGGCACCGTCGTTGGCCTGTTTTCCAGTCTGCTCTCACGGGATCTCGTGGATATCATCACCGGGCATTCCACCGGAAAACTGATCCAGACCTTTGCGTCCATGATCCTGCTCACGATCGGTACAACGATCCTCAACCAGATCTCCGGCTTCGCCTCCAACTATATCAGTATGAAGGTAGACGCAGAGATCAAGGCGGATGTATTTGAGAAAATACTCGTGACAGACTGGGAATCCTTGACCGCCTATCACACAGGCGATCTGCTCACCCGCTGGGGAAGCGATGCATCCAACATCTCCTCCGGCGTGCTGAGCTTCATTCCCAATGCGGTCATTTACCTGTTCCAGTTCATCAGCGCATTTTTTATGGTGGTCTACTATGACGCCAGCTTTGCTGTGTTTGCCTTTATCAGTATCCCTGTAAGCCTGCTTCTCTCAAAAAAGCTCATGAATCGCATGATCAACAACAACAAGCGCAGTGCCGCCATGAGTGCCAAAATGAGCGGCTTCAATCAGGAAGCATTCTCCAACATCCAGACGATCAAGGCATTTCATCTCGTCCGTCTCTATATTGAGCGGTTAAAACAGCTGCAAAAGGAATATATCACGATGCGCATCGATTTCCAGAAAATGTCCATCGGCACATCGCTGTTGTTATCCACCGTTGGGCTCATTGCCTCCTACGCCTGTTACGGCTGGGGAATCTACCGCGTATGGAGCGGCGCGATCAGCTATGGTACGATGACCTTATTCCTCAGTCTCTCCGGCACACTGACCGGAACACTGAACAATCTGACCTCTCTCGTGCCGACAGCCATCAGCCTCACCACATCGGCCGGACGTCTCATGGACATCGTTGAAATGCCCCGTGAGGATTACAGCCACGATGACGAAGTCTCTCAATTTTTAGAGGAGACCCGTGAAGCGGGCATCAGCCTGACCCTGCGCGATCTCTCCTATACCTACCACACCGGAACTGAGGTCTTTGCAGGTGCCTCCCTGGAAGTGCATCCCCGTGAGATCATCGCACTCGTTGGTCCTTCCGGCGAGGGAAAAACGACGATGATGCGTCTGATCCTCTCGCTCATGCACGCAGAAAGCGGCACGGCTTTTCTGTCCGGCTGCCACAATGGAAAAGAGCGTTCCATGCCCCTCTCTCCTTCCACCCGCATGGCGTTTTCTTATGTTCCCCAGGGCAACACCATGTTTTCAGGCACGATCGCAGAAAATATGCGCAACGTCTGCCCCGATGCAACGGATGAGGACATCATCGAAGCACTGCAGCTCGCCTGTGCCTGGGACTTCGTGGAAAAATTACCTGATGGCATCTACAGTAAGGTTGGCGAGCGCGGTGGTGGATTTTCTGAAGGTCAGGCACAGCGTCTCTCTATCGCCCGCGCGCTGCTTCTTCACTCTCCCATCCTTCTTTTGGATGAAGCGACTTCGGCGCTGGATGTTGCCACCGAGCGCCGCGTATTAAAGCGTATTATGAATGATGAACATCCGCGCACCTGTATCGTCACAACCCACCGTCCCACAGTGCTGACCATGTGCAACCGCGTCTATGCGATCCGCGACAAACAGTGTTCTGTGCTCAGTGACACGGAGATCGATCAACTGATCAACGATTTCTGATCCGTTTTTCAGATGACATACTGATCTGCGATCAATTCATTTTGCCAGTCCACCATATCAGCCAGCGTGATGGATTCCAGCACATCGTTAATGGCGTCATCCAGCTTTTTCCAAAGGCGAAAGCTGACACAGGTGCTCATATTTTCGCACGAATTTCCACTCTCACTGACGCATTCCGTGGGCGCGAGGCTCCCCTCCGCAGCCCGCAGGATCTGACCAACCGTATAGTGCTCCGGCAGATCATAGAGCATATAGCCCCCGCGGGCACCCCGGACACTTTTCACCAGCCGGTCCTTATGCAAAAGTGAGATGATCTGCTCCAGATATTTTTCTGAAATATTCTGCCTTTTTGCGATATCTTTGAGCTTTACCGGTCCTCCCGAACTGTAGGTTGCCAGATCCAGCATCAGCTTGATCGCATTCTGGCCCTTTGTCGATATTCGCATATTGTACAAATTTCTCCTTTCAGAACTATTTTGTAACTGTTCTGAACAGTTACACTATTTCTAAAAAAACCTGCAGCCCTTCTCTGGACCGCAGGTTTTTCAATTTTTTGTTAGTCGTTATTGAAAAGCGGTGTTGACAGATATCTGTCTCCGGAATCCGGAAGTAATGCTACAATCGTCTTTCCTGCATTTTCCGGTCTCTGTGCCAGGATCGTTGCTGCCTTCAGTGCTGCACCGGAGGAGATACCTACCAGGATACCCTCACTAACCGCGAATGCCTTTCCTTCTGTAAATGCATCCTCATTCTCAATGGCCAGAATCTCATCATAAATCGTGGTATTTAATACATCCGGAACAAAACCGGCACCGATTCCCTGAATCTTGTGTGCTCCAGGCGTTCCTTTGGAAAGAACCGGGCTTCCTGCCGGCTCAACTGCCACGATCTTCACATCCGGATTTTTCTCCTTTAAATACTCGCCGACACCGGTGATCGTTCCACCGGTTCCGACACCTGCAACAAAAATGTCTACTTTGCCGTCTGTCTGCTCCCAGATCTCCGGTCCGGTGGTCGCCTTATGTGCGGCAGGATTTGCGGGATTTACAAACTGTCCTAAGATGACAGCTCCCTCAATCTCATTCTTTAACTCCTCAGCTTTCGCAATGGCACCCTTCATACCCTTGGCACCCTCAGTCAGTACAAGCTCTGCGCCGTATGCCTTCAACAGATTTCTGCGCTCCACACTCATGGTATCCGGCAAAGTCAGGATCGCACGATAGCCCTTTGCAGCCGCCACAGCTGCCAGACCGATTCCTGTATTACCACTGGTAGGCTCGATGATCGTTGCTCCCGGCTTTAATACGCCACTCTTCTCTGCATCCTCGATCATCGACAGTGCGATACGATCCTTCACAGACCCCGCAGGGTTCAAATACTCCAGCTTTGCAAGGATTGTTGCATTTTCAACTCCTGCCTTTTTTGCATATCTGCTGGCTTTTAAAATGGGTGTACCACCAACTAATTCCAATGCGCTCTCTTTAATCTGACTCATAATGATTCAACCTCCATTTATTCCCATAGCTTACATTTTTAGTTAATCTGCAACTGCACGAAATGCCTCATCCAGATCCTGAATGATATCGTCAATGTGCTCTGTTCCGATTGAAAGACGGATCGTGTTCGGCTTGATACCCTGATCAAGCAGTTCCTCCGGACTGCACTGGCTGTGTGTGGTAGAAGCAGGATGAATCACCAGTGATTTCACGTCTGCCACATTCGCAAGCAACGAGAACAGCTCCAGATTATCGATAAAATCCTTTGCCTTCTGCTCATCACCCTTGATCTCAAATGTAAAGATAGATCCACCGCCATTCGGGAAATACTTCTTATATAACTCCTGCTGCTTGGGATCATCTGAAACAGACGGATGATGAACCTTCTCTACCAGCGGGTGCTTGCTCAGGTAATCAACGACCTTCAGCGCGTTCTCTACATGACGCTCTACGCGAAGTGATAATGTCTCAAGTCCCTGCAGGAAGAAAAATGCATGGAACGGAGAGAGTGTTGCACCGGTATCACGCAGCAGGATCGCACGGATCTTTGTAACAAAAGCAGCAGGTCCGACAGCTTTTGTAAAGCTGACACCATGATAACTGGGGTTCGGCTCGGTGAGGGAAGCAAATTTTCCGGATGCCTCCCAGTCAAATTTGCCGCTGTCAACGATAACACCGCCGATGGTCGTGCCATGTCCACCGATAAACTTTGTAGCAGAATGAACAACGATATCTGCACCATACTCGATAGGACGCACCAGATAAGGTGTTGCAAAGGTGTTATCCACAACAAGCGGAATCTTATGGGTATGTGCAATCTTTGCAATTGCCTCGATATCAACAACGTCTGAATTCGGATTTCCTAAGGTCTCGATGTACAGTGCCTTTGTGTTGTCCTGGATCGCAGCCTCAACCTCATCTAAATTGAAAATGTCCACAAATGTTGTCGTAATACCGTACTGCGGCAATGTATGTAACAGCAGATTGAAAGAGCCGCCGTAAATATTTTTTGCAGAAACGATGTGATCACCTGCCTGTGCCAGATTCTCAATCGTATAGGTGATGGCTGCTGCTCCGCTGGCAACTGCCAGTGCTGCCACACCACCCTCGAGTGCTGCGATACGTTTTTCAAACACATCTTCCGTGGGATTTGTCAGACGTCCGTAAATATTTCCTGCATCCGTCAGCCCAAAACGTGCAGCTGCATGTTCGCAGTTGCGGAACACATAAGACGATGTCTGATAAATGGGTACCGCTCTCGCATCCGTAACCGGATCGGGACTCTCCTGTCCCACATGAAGCTGTAATGTCTCAAATTTCAATTCCCTCTGGTCTCTTGTGATCTTCTCGCTCATATTTCATATCCTCCTTATACACTCCGATGCCTGTAAAACTATGTTTGGAGTTGTTTTTTGTTTTTCCTACTTTTCCGATAGGTTTTTCGTTGAATGTATCATATCCTATATTTTCCTATCTGTCAAGTAGGATTTATAAAAAAATTATTTTTTTATTCCATGGATCAGATCATCCAGAGTTGTCCCGTCCACGTAGTCGTTGATCGCCTGCCACAGGCCTTCCCAGAATGGCAGGGTCAGACACTCCTCCTTGCGCTCACAACGGTTCGGTGAATCCTCCAGACAGGCGATGGGTGCCAGCGATCCCTCCGTTGTCCGCAAAATATCTCCCACCGTATACTCAGACGGATCCTTTGCCAGCAGATAGCCGCCGTTGTTTCCACGGAAGCTGCGCACATAACCTGCTCTTGTAAGGAGCGGCATGATCTGCTCCATATACTTTAATGTAATGCCCTGGCGTTCCGAGATCTCCTTTAACGGAATTGCATCACCCTCATCATGCTGTGCCAGATCGATCATAATTCGCAGCGCATAACGCCCTTTTGTTGAAATCTTCATGCTTTCTCACACTCCTTCTATTTTTTAATCGTAACTGTTCAGTACCTTCACAGTTGCGATGAAAAATCCATGAAAATCGTCTTCGACGATGGGATTTTTTCACTCCTGAATCATGTTCTCACGGGTGCTAGACATCCGGTGGATGTCTGTTTAGCACCGACCGCAACGAAGTGTAGACCTCAGCAGCAAGTGCTTCGACCTGTTCTGAATGATTACTTTTGATCATAAGTATCCAGAAAATGATGCCGCTGCCCACCGGTTTTATAGCAGATCAGCGTGTCCAGATTCACATTTTCCACACTCTTAAAGATATTGCCCTCCACGTAAGGATTTACCTGCCTGAGTGTTTTGATCAGTTCCTTGATCTCCATCCGCTTGGATTTGTTTTCCTCATTATTACAGGTCGTACATGTATCCGTAAACTTGCAGGCACACTGAATAAAGCGTAGCCCGTTGTAATCCCTCCATGCCTTGATATCATCCTCCCGTACCAGATACAATGGCCGGATCAGCTCCATTCCCTCAAAATTCGTGCTATGCAGCTTCGGCATCATCGACTGGATCTGTGCGCCGTAAAGCATGCCCATCAGGATCGTCTCGATGACATCATCATAATGATGTCCAAGGGCGATCTTATTGCAGCCGAGTTCTTGCGCATAATGATACAGATGCCCCCTTCGCATTCTGGCACATAGATAACAAGGTGATTTTTCGATATGGTAAACACTGTCAAAAATATCCGATTCAAATATCGTGATGGGAATATGGAGTCTCTTTGCATTTTCCTCGATTACCTCCCGGTTTGCAGGACTGTAGCCGGGATCCATCACAAGAAATTTCACCTCAAACTCAAACTTATTGTGCAACTTCAGCTCCTGAAAACACTTTGCCATGAGCATCGAGTCTTTTCCGCCGGAAATGCAGACGGCGATCTTATCTCCCGGCTTCACCAGCTCGTAAGTGTTGATCGCCTTTGTAAACTTGGACCAGATCTTTTTCTTGAACTTCTTGCGCAGGCTCTGCTCCACATTTTTTGCAAATTCGTCATTTTCTGCCTGCTCCTGTTCCTGAAAATAGTTCAGCAGCCACGCCGCATAGCCACCTTCAAGACTGACTGCGTCAAAACCCTGCTCTCTTAAACTTTCCGCTACTTCCACACTGTTTTTTCCCCTGCTGCAGCAGATCACAAGCTTTTTCGCCCGATCTGTCTTTTCACTTGCAGCGATCTCCTCCGGCCGCAGTGAAACCGCCCCCGGAATGGCACCGTGGGACACCTCGATCGCATCCCGGATATCGATGATCTGGTAATCATTTTGATCCAACTCTTTTAACTCAGCTAATGTAATACTCATTTCTTTCTCCTCACGTTCTAATTCAAGTACGCCTTGGGGTACTTGCTGCGAGGTGTGCGTCATGCTTTGCATGACAGTTACAATTCACACGTCAGCCAGCTGACCTGTGAATTGCAACGAATTTGGCGATGCTTCGCATGCAAAATCGCCAAATTCATGGCTCATGTACGTTTATGGCACGTAGCCCGCAGTAAATGTTGGCTACTGTGTGAAAAGTAACGCAT
>JALFNQ010000209.1 GCA_022773965.1 Lachnospiraceae bacterium | reverse complement strand
CCCGCAGCACTCATTCGGATATTCTTTTTTCGCCTGACAGATCATATCGTTTCTAATTTCTTCTGAAAAACGGATCATTTTCTCCCCTTTATTTGCTTCTCGTTACTGCAAATTATAGGAATCGAAAACGCCATTATCAATGAAAATCTGTGAAATCGTTCTCACGTAAATTTTTGCACCTGCGGAACCTGCCATCGGCAGCTTCTTACGATACATGGAAACAAAAAAGCAACGGTTGTTACAATTCACACGCCAGCCAGCTGACCTGTGAATTGCAACGAATTTGGCGATGCTTCGCATGCAAAATCGCCAAATTCATGGCTCATGTACGTTTTGACACGTAGCCCGCAGTAAATGCTGGCTACTGTGTGAAAAGTAACCAACGGTCACCTTCCGTTGCTTAAAATTTTATCTGTATCTTCAAGAACCTCATTCATACTCCCGGTCCGATAACCCAGAATATCTAATGTCACATAATGAAATCCTATCTTTTTAAAATACTCATGCACCTGTAATCGAACCGCTTCTGACATAAATTCCGGAAATTCTTCCGGCATCAACTCAATTCTCGCAATATCGCCGTGAATCCGAACGCGCAGCTGGTGAAATCCCATATCCAAAAGAAACTGTTCCGCCTGATCAACCATACGAAGTTTTTCTTCATTGATTGTCTCTCCGTATGGAAATCTGCTGGAAAGACACGCAAATGATTGTTTATCCCATGTCGGAAGACCTAAATACCTAGATAATGTACGTATTTCTTTCTTCGTAAATCCGACTTCTCTTAACGGGCTTTTGATACCCAGCTCAGCCACCGCGATCAGACCTGGTCTGTAATCACCATTATCATCAAGGTTTGACCCTTCGGCTATTTCTGCAATGCCCTCTGATCTCGCAATTTCGCGAATCTTTTCAAACAGCTCATGCTTACACAGATAGCACCTGTTCGTAGGATTTTTTGAAAAACCTTCAATTTCTAATTCCTCTGATCGAACAATAAAATGACGTATCCCCATAGATTCACAATATGCTTTCGCCTCATCCAGTTCTCTTTTCGGAAAAGAGCAGGACGATGCTGTTACCGCTATCGCCTGATGACCAAGCGCTTCCTTTGACGCATATAAAAGAAATGTAGAATCAACACCACTGGAAAAAGCTACAGCTACACTTCCAAGACTTCTCATGTATTCTTTTAATGCGTCATATTTTTCTAATAATTCTTTATCTGCGTTTCCATACAAATCACTCGTTATTGATCTCATCCTTTCTCCCACCTGTTTTTATAATCCAACTGCCTTCAACGCCTGATCCAGATCCCTGATGATATCACCCGGATCCTCCAGCCCCACACTGAAACGGATAAAGCCTTTCCGAAATTTTTCGGGATACAGATGAATGCGCTCATCATAGCTGGGATGCGGGAAAATAAGGCTCTCATCATGACCGAGCGAAACTGCAAAAGTCACCACCTTTAGAGCTGCACAAAAACGTTCCACTGTTTTGTCATCTGTGTCCAGTCCGAACGAGATCACGCCGCCATAGCCGTTTTTCATCTGTTTTACTGCTGTTTCGTGACCGGGATGACTGGAAAGCCCGGGATAAGACACAAAGGTCACATGCTCCCTTTCCTCCAGCCACTCCGCGATCTTCTGTGCAGACTGATTGATCCGTTCCATACGAAGCGGAAAGGTAACTGATCCCCGGAAGATCTGCCAGGCATTAAAGGGGCTGATCACGGATCCCACATTGACCTGTGCTTCATACCGGATACGGTCCATGGTCTCCAGATCATTGGAAATGATCGCCCCGCCCTGTGCATCACCATGTCCGTTGATATATTTTGTAATCGCTTCTACCACAAAATCGGCTCCCAGCTCCAGTGGTTTCTGGTTAAAGGGGGATGCGAATGTATTGTCTACGGACAAAATGGCACCGTTTCTGTGCGCAATTTCAGCGATCGCAGCAATATCTGTGATCCCATTCGTCGGGTTGTCCGGAGTCTCGATATGTACCAGCCTGGTACCCGGTGTGATCGCTTTCTTCACCGCCTCAAGATCCGTCATGTCCACCATGACCGTATCCACCTGAAACTTCTTGTTGAAAAGCTCGTGAAACATCCGGTATACAGCCATATAGCTCACATTCGGATACACCACTCGGTCTCCGGATTTCAAAAGCGTCCAGAACAAGGCATGCAAAGCCGCCACCCCGCTGCCCAGCACAATGGCGTCATCCGCATCGTGCAGCGCGGCAATTTTTTCCTCCAGCCAGTGCTGATTGGGATTTCCATTTCTGGCATACATTAAAAGGTCTGTCGATGAATAATTGACCTATGACAGATCATCCGGAAGCTTGTAGCTGTTTGCCATATGGAGCGGTCGCCGTACAGCACCTGTCTCCTGATCATAACCCGTCCCCGTATGGACTGCCTGTGTCGTAATATCATAGCCTTTATATGCATTTTCTTTCTTTGCCATTTTTCTCTCTCTTCTTTCAAATTTTCTGCCGGACACCACAGACACGAGATACGCTTTGCGAATCTCGCTCTGATTAGCGGTCGTCAAATCTCCGCTTGCACAAGTGCAGCGTCCATTTTCCTCGTCGCTATAACAAAATGCGTAACAGACAGTTCGTCTGTTACGCACGTCTTCGATCCAGCTTCTTGGAAATCATCATTCCGATGCCCTGCAAAATCTGGACAAGTATCACTAAAATAATGATCGTGACGATCATGATCTGTGTCTCATAACGGTAGTAGCCATAGCGGATCGCAATATCGCCCAGTCCGCCACCTCCGACCACGCCTGCCATCGCAGAGTAGCCAAAGATCGTTCCGATGGCGATCGTCACACCCACTAACAGCGAGGTGCGCGCCTCCACTAAAAGCACCCGGCAGATCACCGTAAAAGTGCCTGCGCCCATGCTCTGCGCCGCCTCGATCACGCCCTTATCCACTTCCTTTAAGGATGACTCTACCATACGCCCGATAAAGGGCGCCGCGGCGATGGTCAGCGGGACGATCGTTGCCGTTGACCCGTAGGTCTGACCGACGAGCAGCTTCGTGAGGGGCATCACTAAAATGAGCAGGATCAAAAAAGGAATACTTCGGGTCATATTCACGATAAAATCTAGCACCTTGTAAACTACCACATTGGGGCGGATGCCCTCCTTGTCTGTGACTGCCAACACAATGCCAAGGGGCAGTCCCAGGATATAGCCAAATAAGGTAGATATCAGTGTCATGTAAAGCGTTGCCCAGGTTCCCTCTACGAGCATCGCACGGATTGTCTCATCAAACATACGTATCCACCTCCTCGACTCCCAGCTCCTGTTTCTTAAAATATGCGATCATATGGGAAGCGATCTCCTCCGACTCCGGAAGCTGCAGAATCATCTCTCCCTCTGCATTTCCATTGATCGTCCTTGTATTTGCATACAGAATATTGAGCGGAGTCTTGTATTCCAGAATGACATTCCCGATCAGCGGCTCAAATGCCGTTTTTCCATCAAAGGTGACACGGATCAGATGTCTGCCCTTCATCTCCTTCACATGGCGAAATTCATTTAAGATCAGCCGTTTCGCAGCCTCCGTCTTCGGTGCACGGAACAGCTCCTCCACGCTTCCGGACTCCACCAGACTTCCATGATCAAGCACCGCCACTTTGGAACAGATCTCCTGAATGACTGCCATTTCATGGGTGATCACAACGATAGTAATGCCGTATTTCTGATTGATCTCCTTTAACAGGCTTAAAATGGATTTTGTCGTCTGGGGATCCAGTGCGCTGGTGGCCTCATCACAGAGCAGGATCTTCGGGTCGGATGCCAGTGCTCTTGCAATGGCTACCCTCTGCTTCTGTCCTCCGGAGAGCTGTGCCGGATAAGCCTTCGCCTTGTCCTCAAGTCCTACGATCCTGAGAAGCTCCATCGCCCTTTTCCGGGCCTCCCCTTTTCGTTTTCCCTGAATATATAACGGAAAACAAA
>JALFNQ010000012.1 GCA_022773965.1 Lachnospiraceae bacterium | reverse complement strand
TGCTGAAGGTTTCGCTTTATTGATTGCACCCATAAGCGTCTGGAAGTTGTCCGCTAACTGCTCTTCTGTGAAAGAAGCTTTTCCGATTGGCACGTGAATGATGTTTGTTTTATCAATACGATATTCAATCTTACCAGCTTTGATATCTTTAACAGCTTTTGTAACATCCATGGTTACTGTACCAGCTTTCGGGTTTGGCATAAGTCCTTTCGGTCCAAGTACACGACCCAGACGACCTACAACACCCATCATATCGGGGGTAGCTACTACAACGTCAAAATCTAACCATCCCTCGTTCTGGATCTTGGGGATCAGCTCCTCGCCGCCGACATAGTCAGCACCTGCTGCCTGTGCCTCGTCCACCTTGGTTCCCTTTGCGAATACTAATACTTTTACAGTCTTACCGGTTCCATGAGGCAGTACAACTGCGCCACGGATCTGCTGCTCTGCATGACGACCATCACAACCGGTTCTGATATGAACTTCGATTGTCTCATCAAATTTTGCAACTGCTGTCTTCTTTGCAAGAGCAATTGCCTCAGCCACATCATACTGAACGGTACGATCAATATTCTTTGCAGCTTCCTGATATCTTTTTCCTCTTTTCATTATAATTACCTCCTAGTGGTATTAACGGGCTTTTTCGCCCTTCCACGATAAAGTATCAAAAGTCTTTTCGATGAATTTGCCTAAGTTTGTTATTTTGCTGAAAAAATGAAGTTCTTTTCGCTAAGCTCGGACTTCGTCTACACTCGTCCTTGCTAATCTCAAAGAACGACCTCGCAACACGCTCTGTCTTCGCTTCCGCTCGCCAGTCGCTAGTTGCTTTCGGTCTACTCCTCTACAGTAACACCCATACTGCGGCAGGTACCAGCGATCATGCTCATAGCTGCCTCAAGGCTTGCTGCATTTAAGTCGGGCATTTTCAGCTCTGCGATTTCCTGAAGCTTTGCTTTGGAGATAGTTGCAACCTTTGTCTTGTTCGGAACACCTGAACCACTCTTGATGTTGCAAGCTTTCTTAATTAATACCGGTGCAGGAGGAGTCTTAGTGATGAAGCTAAAACTTCTGTCTGCATATACGGTGATTACTACAGGAATAATCAGATCTCCCTGATCTGCCGTTCTTGCATTAAACTGTTTTGTGAACTCTACGATGTTTACACCGTGCTGTCCAAGGGCAGGTCCAACCGGGGGTGCTGGTGTAGCTTTTCCGGCAGGGATCTGTAACTTAATATATCCTTCTACTTTCTTTGCCATTTGGAAATTCCTCCTTCTTTTCCTAAGTGTAGGAAATTATAAAGTCTTTTTGACTTCTGCGAAACTTATTTCTACCGGTGTTTCGCGACCGAATAGATCAACATTGATTGTCACGATCTGCTTATTATGATTCATTGACTGAATTACGCCAATCGTGTCTTTCCAGACACCTCCGATGACGGTAACTGTATCGCCTTCCTCAAAATCAACTGTCACGCCTTCTGTCTTGATTCCGAGATTACGCATCTCCATATCAGTCAGAGGAACCGGCTTTGATCCGGGTCCAACGAAGCCTGTCACACCGCGCGTATTTCTGACCACATACCATGTATCATCATTCATGACCATATTGATCAGAACATAACCGGGAAACATCTTCTTCTGAACCTGTTTCTTGACACCGTTCTTCATCTCTGCCACGTCCAGCATCGGAACACGAACCTCTAAAATCTGATCCTCCAGATGACGATTTTCAATTGCTTTGTCAATGTTGGCTTTTACCTTATTCTCATAACCGGAATAAGTATGCGCTACATACCAATTTGCTTCTGCCATACTGTCACCTCATCCTTCCTATAATCCAACCAGGAAATTTACGCCATACTGAATAATGAAATCCAGCATCGCGATAATCAGACCTAAGATAATTGACGTGATAACAACTGCTGTTGTCTCTTTGGCAACGTTCTCTTTGGTCGGCCAGATAATCTTACGAAATTCAGCCTTCAGACCTGTGACCCAACTTGTTTTCTGGGTTTCGATATTTTTCTCTGATCCCATGTTATCACTTCCTTTGCTCAGTCTCGGGTTAAATGGATACCAAACTATTTTGTCTCCTTATGCAGAGTATGCTTCTTGCAGAATCTGCAATACTTCTTAGTCTCCATTCTATCCGGATGAGTCTTCTTGTCTTTCGTCATGTTGTAATTACGCTGCTTGCATTCCGTGCATGCTAATGTAATTCTCGTGCGCACAACTTCCACCTCCGTTACTTTCTACT
Source organism: Lachnospiraceae bacterium (assembly GCA_022773965.1). Taxonomy (GTDB): domain Bacteria; phylum Bacillota; class Clostridia; order Lachnospirales; family Lachnospiraceae; genus W0P33-017. The sequence continues at coordinate 26,902 of JALFNQ010000012.1, read as the reverse complement.
TGATTTTAGGCATAAAAAAAAGACCTACTTCCATCGCAAGCATAAATATATCACGATTATTTTGCACCGTCAATTGTTTTTTGCTATATTGCAGGAAAATTTTTATCATTTTTGCAAAAAACCGCTTTTCCCCCGGTATGAAGCAGCTTTTTTGTACACTGTCACCAAATTCATGGCGCATGTACGTTTTGGGCACGTAACCCACAGTAAATGTGAAAAAAATAAACCCAGGATGACTATTATTTTCACAAAAAAAGGTGACAATTCCATCCTTTCGTGCTATGATATATGAGTATAAATGGATTTACTTTCCCCTGCGCATCTGCGTACATTTCAAGGAAGAAAGGAGGGGACTCATATGGCTGGTAATGTCATGTCAGTTGCTTACAATCAGCTGAGTGCCATGTACGGCATCTCAATGGGTACGAGCAACAAGTACGACCTGCACAAAAAGAATGAGCTGCGTTCGACCTGTAACAGTATCGCAAAGTCTAACAAGGAATCCCCTCTGTACAAGATCAAAGAGGGGGATAATGTCCGGAGATTCGCAATCAATATTAAAGAGCATGCACATATGATCAAAAATGTGGTTGCCTCCCTGTCAGAAAATGGTGAGGGCATCGAGAGTGCATTTCAAAAAAGGATCGCTACGAGCAATGATCCCGATGTCGTAACCGCAGAATATATCGGAAGCAATGACAGTGTCATCACACCGCAAAATGCCGGTTTTACGCTGGAGGTACAGCAACTTGCGACTCCGCAGATCAATACCGGGCATTTTTTGCGCCGTGCCGGTCACGACTTTAACCCCGGTAGCTACAGCTTTGATCTGAATACCGGCTCAAATGCCTATGAATTTCAATTTAACGTCAACGATGACGACACCAACGAGGAAGTCTTAAATAAGCTGCGCAAGCTGATCAACAATGCAAACATTGGACTGCAGGCAGATTTTCTGGCGGATGAAGCGGGCACAAGCAGGGCTTTGCAGATCGAATCGCGCCAGACCGGACACAAAGAGGATGAAAGCGATCTGTTTGAGATCATTCCTCACCGTGACAAAGGCTCGCAGGAAGCCATGAATCTGCTGGGCATCAATGTGATCTCCTCACCTGCCGAGAACTCCTCTTTCCTGCTAAACGGCACCAGACATTCCTCTTATTCGAATACATTTACGGTAAACAATATGTTTTCCGTAACGCTGAATGGTATCAGCCAGCCCGGGCAGGCAGCCACGATCGGCTTCAAGCCCAGCTCAGATGCCGTGGCAGACGATATCGAACGGCTTGTCGATGCCTACAACGGTATGATCGGCACTGCTAACCAGTATGAAAATTCACAAGAGTCCAACGACACCCTGTTGCGGGACGTGAGCAGGATCGCACGCTACTTTGCCAGAGATTTTGGCGGAATCGGGCTAAACGTAGAGGAGGACAGCAGTCTCTCTGTGAACCGCGATACGCTCACCAATGCCATCAGCCACGGTAACGTCACACACACCTTTGATGTGCTGAACAAATTCCGCGATGCCCTGGGGCGCAAGGCGGATGAAGCCTCCATCGACCCTATGAACTATGTGAGCAAGATCGTTATCGCCTACAAGCATCCGTATCCGCAAAAAAATTTTGCCACTCCATACATCAGCAGCATGTACTCCGGGATGATGGTGGACCGGTTTTGTTGAAAAACTTTTACACATCCTGTCATCATAGCATATGTGTAAAAAATCCAATGACATGAAAAAGCCCCTGCCCCTGGCACGATTGAGCATATGCCAGAAGCAGGGGCTTTGACTAAAACCTAAAACAAATACTTTTTTTAATATCCTTAACGAACTTCTTAGGTCTTTCAGCAGATAACAAATCCTTCAAAGCTTTTCTCTTTTCTATCTCAAGTTCGGAAACAGACATCTTTTTATATTTTTCAGGAATTATTAATATGTCATTTTCATATGCCATCATCTGCTTTTACCTCCTTGAAATTTATGTCAAAATTCTCTTGAATTTCTGACAAAGCTGCTATTTGTGCTTCGTCTTCATTATATCCTTTTTTCAAAAATCCTTCAACAACCAGTTTGTAGTAATTCTCATTAATTCTTTCATTTGCAGAATACATATATATTCTACCATCATGGCATACCAATTATTTTATGTTCTCACAAAATTTTGCCTTATAGTGGTTAAGTCTGCACTATCTCATTTCTGGCTCACTTCCACTGCACGAAAAGTAATCATTGGCAACACACCTATCAATTGTTTTTTTAATATCATATCTCTCGATCCACCAGAATTTAACCCACTTATCAATCCCATAAGTTCATTTATCTCCACAACTTCATATATCTGCTGATTATGACCTGCCTCACCAACATCTCTCTGTTTCCTAATGTTCTCATATTCTTTGATAACATCATTTCCATACCCGCATGCCTCAAAAAATTCCCTAAAATGCACTTTTCCACCTGATGCCTCTGCCATGTGCATAAGCAAGGAAGGTACCGGAGGACTATCACTTTCTCCATTCATAAACTTCATCATATAACCAGTGCTGACACCGCACTTTTCGCAATATAAATTTATCTGTCTGTCGCCACATGCCCTGTCAATCAACTCCTGCAGCAATTTTTTATCAAATATCCATTCCATACGAATGCCTCCAAGCATATATACTTTTTATATATTATATATACTAATACAATGTTTGATATATTTCAATACTTTTTGTAAAATAAATATACAATAACTATATATCATAAAGGAGACACACTATGAAAGAAGATTTATATGGAGAACAGATCAAAGAACTCCGCACAAAAATGGGTATGACACAGAGTGAGGTAGCACAGGCCTTGGATGTAACACCCGGATATATCAGCAATGTCGAAAATGGCAGAACAGCCATGTCTCTTCGCATTTTAATGTATTACGCAAAACTTATGGATGTATCCCTCGACTCGCTGGTTGGTCAATTAGAGCCAGCATATCAGACTACTTCAATTGATCACGATATCCTAAAAGAAATCTCAAAGATGGATCTGCATACGAAGAAAAAACTGTTAAAAACTCTAAAAATTTGGAATGATGCATTGTAAAAGGAAGATGTATCATACAGAAGAACCGGAATCATAAGATCTAATCAAAAATAATTTGACAAAAAGTATAAAAAAGTATAAATTAATTGCAGAAGTATAAAAAAGTATAAAACCGCTTTAAAAGTATAAAGGAGTATAAATGAAACCGTCAAATCCTTTTACCCTTTCATTTGGACGTAAACCATTACAATACATCACCCGTATTGTCCAGACCAACGAAATCATCGAAGCTTTCGAAGCAGATATTCCTTCCTCTCCGGTCTATATGATTACCGGAGTCCGTGGCTCGGGTAAAACGGTTTTGATGTCTGCAATCGCAAACGAACTTCGCGAAAAGGAGAACTGGATCGTCATCGACCTAAACTCTGAGCGAAAAATTCTGGATAGTGCCGTTGCGAAATTATATGACAACCAAAAAGTTCAGCATCTTTTTCTAAAAGCACAGATCAACTTGTCCATGTTTGGAGTCGGAGCCTCTGTAGCGTCTGACAGACCAATCGTAGACATTGAGTCTGCATTGGAACGCATGTTAAAAGAAATTGAAAAACAGCACAAAAAGGTATTGGTCACCATTGATGAGGTGGAGAATAACGCATCCATCCGGGAATTTGTGAGTTCCTTTCAGATCATGCAGCGCCAAAACCTGCCGATTTATCTGCTCATGACCGGCCTATACGACAACATTTACAATCTGCAAAATGAAAACAAGCTGACTTTCCTGTATCGCGCACCGAAAATCATGCTGGAGCCGCTCAATTTGACGGCCATTAGCAAAAGCTACAGCACCACCTTCGATATCCCGTATGCCGATGCACAGCAGCTAGCCCTACTGACCAAAGGCTATCCCTTTGCCTATCAGGTTCTCGGCTATCTGCTATGGGAAGCCGCAAAAAAGAGCGTAGATGATGCTATCCTGGAGCAATATGACCAATATCTGGCAGAGTTTGTCTACGAAAAGATCGACTCCGAAATTGCCGGAAATGACAGGCGGTTTTTGCTCGGAGTCGCCACAAAAGACACCATAAAGACCGCTGAACTGCTGGAGATCACCGGCTTCAAGAAAAATGAATATACCGTCTACAGGGAACGCCTCCGGAAAAAAGGACTCATAAGCGTTGACAAACGAGGCTATGTCTCAATGAAACTGCCCAGATTTTCTGAATATCTGCTTCAAATGGAAATGCTGTAAAGCCAACATATACTTAGCGGGAGCATCGGTCTGGCACTCCCGCCATTTTTATCTCATATATTATAAATATCCGGTTTATATACATCCATATGCTCACGCATCCAGGCAATTGTTTCTGCGATTCCCTGTGCAAACGTATACTTCGGCTGCCAATCCGTCAATTCCTTAATCTTCGCATTTGATCCCAGCAGGCGATTCACTTCGCTCTTCTCCGGGCGAAGCCGCTGTTCGTCACAGACAATCTTCGCGTTCGGATTGATCTGGGTAATGATCTCCTGCGCCAGATCGCCGATGGAAATCTCCCTCTGTGTTGCAATATTGATCTCCTGCCCGATCGTCCGGTCAGACTCTGCGATCGCGATAAAGCCTGCTGCCGTATCCTTTACATAATTAAAATCACGGGTGGGCGTCAATGATCCCAGCTGAATCTCCTCTTTTCCAGCCAAAAGCTGGGAAATAATAGTCGGAATCACCGCACGCGCTGACTGTCTCGGACCAAATGTATTAAAGGGACGCACGATTGACACCGGCAGCTGAAAGCTGCGATAAAAACTCTCTGCCAGGCGGTCTGCCCCGATCTTCGTTGCAGAATACGGAGACTGTCCCTGAAACGGATGCTTTTCATCGATCGGTACATACTGTGCCGTTCCATACACTTCCGAAGTCGATGTCACCATAATACGCTCTGTGCCAAGATCTCTCGCCGCCTGCAGCACATTTAAGGTTCCCTTAATGTTCGTATCCACATAAGAATCCGGCGAATGATAGCTAAAGGGAATTGCGATCAATGCAGCCAGATGAAACACGCTATCCACGCCCTTCATCGCTTCGCGCACGCCGTTTGGATCACGGATATCTCCGGTAAACACCTCGATCTGATCCAGTTTTTCCCTGGGCAGCGTATCCAGCCAGCCCCATGTATTGAAAGAATTATAGTAGGCAAATGCCTTCACATCATAACCTTTTTCCAGTAAGCTTTCTGTCAGATGGCTTCCAATAAAGCCGTCTGCACCGGTAACCAACACTTTTTTCATAAAAATCCTCCTCGCTATGATTTTTTCCACTCTTACAAGCCATATTTATTCATGATCGCCTCAGCAATTGCAAAATCAAACGCATCATCAATATCAACAGATCGCTCCTTTGGCATCTGATACGCATATGTGCCTTCCCGGTACAGCGCAGTTTCTGCCTGTTCCAACAAAGAAGTCTTCAACATGTAAACCGCTCCATTGATCCGGTAATAATCCGGCAGCTTCTGTCGCCCGATATTCGCCACCCGATCCAGAAAACCATTCATATTACCGTTCTCCGGCAGTGTATTGCTCCACAGCGGGGAATGCTCCATCTCACACACAGCCACCACTGCATCCGCCTGTTTTTCCTGCATCACCCGATATGCATTTTGAATATCCACTCCTGTCCGCAGCGGTGACGTGGGCTGCAATAAGGTGACACAGTCAAACTCCTGTCCCAGCTTTGCATACTGTTCCATCACCCATCTTACCACATCCCAGCTTCCAGCAGTATCACCTGACAGAACATCACTGCGCAAAAACGGCACATCTGCTCCAAACTCCTTCGCAATCCGGGCATATTCCCCGCTATCCGTAGAAACATGTATACAATCGAAAATACCAGCTTCTTTTGCCGCCTCAATCGTATATGCAATCATCGGTTTTCCAGCCAATAATTTAATATTCTTATCTTTTAATCCCTTTGACCCGCTGCGGGCCGGGATAATTGCTATATTTCTCATTGCCACACTCCCCTGGTCATGTTCAGACCGAAACATCAGCAACATTTCACGTCCATCAATCATTCATGTTCTCACGGTGCTAAACATCCTGTGGATGTCTGCTTAGCACCAACCGAAGTGAAACGAATACCCTACGCGGTTCCGCTTCGATCTGCCCTGAACAGTTACGCTTACTCAAAAGATTTATCGCCTGTCAGGCACACAAATATGTTCACACATCCTATTAAGTATAGTCATAAAACCGCTTCTTCAGATCAATGCGCTCCTGACTCATATATTTCTCTAATATCTCCACGATCTTCTCAGACGTATGCCCATCCCCGTAGGGATTTGCACAGCTGAGCCCTTCCATTTCCAGCGCCCGGTCAATCGCTGCAAGGATAGAAGCACACTCCGGCTGACAATTCACGATACTCTCCGCCATCATCCGCCCCTGCTGCCGGTCACCGATATTCACAGTTGGTATGTGCAATGCCGGAGCTTCGATGATTCCGCTGGATGAATTACCCAGCACAAATTTTGCGTACTTTAATGCACTCAGATATTTTTTCATGCCAAGCGATGCTACCAGCTTCATATTTGAACATTTTGCAACGCTCTCTTCCATCAATTCATTGATCCTTCTTCCGCCTGCATCAGAATTCGCTTTTGTAATCAGAAAAAACAGATCACTCCTCTGCTTCATAGCTGCAAGCAGCTCATTCACCTGTTTCTCTGCCGTATTTTTTTCCAACGTCACCGGATGGAATGTGACCACTGCGTAGGGCTGATCCGCCGGAAAGTCCACGGCAGCTCTCAGCTCCTGGCAAGAAAGCAGCTGCTCCCGCAAAATATTTTCAACACCCAGCGCACCCACGTTAAACACCCGGGAAGGCTCCTCGCCCATCTGTATGATCCTTCTTTGATACTCCTCCGCAGATGCAAAATGTAAATAGCTCATTTTTGTAATTGCATGACGCACACACTCGTCCACAGCCCCCTGCGTCAATTCGCCGCCGTGCAGATGCGCAATGGGAATCTGTTCATTCATCGCCGCAGACGCAATCGCCAGTAGTTCCGTCCGGTCTCCTAACAGGATCAACAGATCCGGCTTTTCATCCCTGAAATATGCTCCAAAACCACACAGTGCATTCGCCATCGTGCGGTTGACTGCATATGCATCATCACCCATTTCCATAATGGGAATTTTTCGATAGATAGGAATACCATCCTGCTCAATCTCACGACAAGTATAGCCAAATTCTTCCTCTAAATGTGTTCCCGTCACCACTACCTGTGTCTCCCACATGTCATCCGCCAACAACCGCATGATCAGGGGATGCAAAATTCCGTATTCTGCCCTGGTAGCTGTGACAATCGCTATTTTTTTCATCTCTCTCACCCATCAGCGCTGATACTCAGCTTTTATCGCCGCCTGACTGTACTCCTCACTTTCCGTCAGTTATACGCTGCAAGCAGCTCTTCCTCCGCAATCAGTTCGTCCTCCGAATAATCGCGTTGTGCCGTCTTCCCCAACAGCTCAAACCAGTGCATCGGAGAAATACCTGCTCCGGGGCGTTTGACCGTCAAATTCTCTTCGCCAAACGTCTCACCCTTTCGGATGGTGCCTGCGGCAACAATACTCTTGCGCGCCACCGCACGATTCGCCATCTCAGACGCGGTTACTCCTTTTTCTCCACTTCCAAGTGCCCGCTCGATATTTCTGACTGCACGCACCATGGCAGCCAGCTCTTCCGGTGCGAGGCTTGCCGCCTGATCCGGTCCTTCCATTGTTTTATCAAGGGTAAAATGCTTCTCCAGTACCGTTGCCCCCATCGCAGCCGCCCCAATCGGCACTTCAATCCCCTCCGTGTGATCCGAATATCCAACCGGGAAACCAAACTGGCGTCTCAGACTTTGCATCGCATGTAGATTGACATCCTCCATGGGCGTCGGATACTGGGTATTGCAATGGAGCAGGGTCATCTCACCCGCTCCGCTCTTTTTCAGCCACATCAGCGCTTCTTCTATCTCTTCCATCTGGCACATTCCGGTTGACATTACGATCGGTCTGCCTGTCTGTGCAATCTTGATCAGGTAAGGCAGATTGGTGATCTCTCCGGAGGGAATCTTCCAAAAATCCATGTCCAGACTCTCCAGAAAATCTATGCTGTCAAGGTCAAATGGTGTAGAAAGAAAACCAATTCCCACCTGCTCACAATAGTTCTTTAGTTCCCGAAAATCTGATTGTGTAAGTGCCAGTTTTTGCAACATTTCCAGCTGGCTCTCTTCGTTTCCGGTCGCCTTTTTTTGATATTCTGCCTTTTGCGCATATTTTGACACCAGCTTCTCCGGCTGAAACGTCTGAAACTTGATATAATCTGCTCCTGCTTCCTTCGCCTTGTCAACCATTTGTTTCGCCAGTTCCATGCTGCCGTTGTGATTCACACCGGCTTCCGCAATGATTCTGATACTCATTTTCTACGCCTTTCCTAAACAACCCATCTGTTGCGATCTACTTTTCCTGTACAGGTGATTCCATACCTTTGTTCCCGTTTCAATCAGCAACTGCCTCTTCATATTTGGGGCTTACGAACTCGTGCAGGAACACCTACCGCCGTACACGCTCCCGGCAAATCCCGTACAACCACACTTCCGGCACCAGTGATCATTTGCTCCCCTATTGTAATACCCTGAATGACCCGGGTTCCCATGCCCAGCTCACTCTCACTGCCCACCGTCACAGCACCAGCCAAATGCACATCAGGGCTTAAAGTCACATAGTCACCCAGCCGTCCATCATGGCAGACCACCGATCCAATATTCAAAAATGTAAAATTACCGATACAAACATTTGTGGATACTCTGCAGTCCATCGAAATGATATTTCCCTGTCCCATTTCCACGTCTGTACAAACGCGCGTATCAGACAGGATTAAATTCGGAAACTTCAAGTTTGGATTTACCATCAGCTTTTCCGCTATCTTCTTTCGCAACGTACTGCTTCCTGCACAGATCACTACATTTGTATCCTCTTTTTTATCCAGCAGATACTGATCTGTTCCCAGATATGGACAAAGACATTCTCCTATACGAACATCTCCGAATTCATCCGAAATGTCCACATAACCTAAAACTTCCCATGTATTCTCTATCCGGTTCCATTCTTCAATCTGCCATAGCAGCTCCCGCATGCATCCACCGGCACCGGTCAAAATCAGCTTCTGTTTCATAATCATCACCTTTGTGCCACGAACCCACCACTTCTCACAGCACCTAATCTGCTACCAAAGTCATTACTCCACCTTCAGATTCAACTTCGTCTCCATCCGGTGCATCTCCTCAAACTCACCCATATCAAGGAACGAATCCTCACTGATGGGATACATTCCCACCTTGCGTCCTTGCGATAACAGCCTGTCTGCCAAATCCGTCATATGAAAAAACGTATGCTCCGGTATTTCATCCAGAAGATCTGAATTTAAAATATACATTCCAGTATTAACAAAATAGGAGAGCTTCGGCTTCTCCTCCATCGAAATGATCGCACCATTTTCACTGGAATGAATCACACCGTATGGAACCACAATATTCTTTAATGCTGTCACAATCGTCAGTTCATTGCCGGAATCTGTATGATACCGGTAAAGATCTTCATAGTCCGCATCAATCAGAATATCACAGTTCGTCACAAAAAACGGCCGTTCAAATGATCCGTTGATCAGCCTCAGGCTCCCCGCCGTACCAAGCGGCTGATCCTCCTCCACATACGTCATTTGATAATTATGATCCGTCTCTGCAAAATAAGACTTGATCATGCTCTTTTTATAATTAACGGTTGCCCAGAAATCACGCACACCGTACTCACAAAATCTGCCTATAATGCGCTCCATGATTGGAATATCACCGATCGGGATCAGGGGCTTTGGCAGTATCTTTGTGTACGGATAGAGGCGCGTTCCCTTTCCACCTGCCATGATGACCACCGAAACTCCACAAAGCCCGGTATTTGGCTCTGCCACCACCGTTTCCTTTTGTTCCCGGAAAATAATATCCGTCACACACCCCTTCGCAGAAACGACCGGAAGCGCCGTGATGGAATATTTCGCCATATACTCCTGCGCCAGCTTTACATCCTTCCGATAGATCAGCCGGGGAGAACCATTCATGAACTTCTGTACCTGCGCCTGAAGATCACCGCTCCTTATCAGCCATCTTCGGATATCACCGTCTGTCACCACACCCATCAGCTTCAGATGACCGTCTGTCACAAATAAAATACCCCTGGCATTCCGGTCGATGCGCTGCATCGCTTCAACGACCGTACTGTCGGGGGATATTAAAAAAGTCATCAGCTGTTCTGTTTTCATAAGTCAACCTCCATGTTTCAAAGGGTACTGCTTATCTTCCATGATAAGTCATGACGGCACTGTTCCTTACCTTCACAGCTCCGCCATTGTTATTCATCTAATCACATAAATTATATCGGATGACCTATGAAAAATATTAATACTTATACTCACGGAACGGAACGTATCCGGACAGCCTCTACGATCATTTTTGCCATATGATCAATCATCCCGTCCGTCATTCCCGGATATACACCAACCCAGAAGCTGCGCTCCATAATGCGGTCTGTGCGCTCCAGACTGCCAACCACACGATACCCGCTCTTCGTCTGCCGCAGTTCATCAAAACAGGGCTGTTTCAACAGGTTTCCTGCAAAAAGCATCCGCGTCTGAACACCATGATCTTCCAGATATTGCACGACATCATTCTTATTCACGCCCTCTTTACAGGTAATCAGAAAGCCAAACCAGGACGGATCAGAGTCCGGGCACGCCTCCGGCAAGATCAGCTGTTCCTCTGCATCCACCAGTTTCTCGCGAAGTCTGGCAAAATTCTCTCTTCGCCGCTCTACAAAATATGGCAGCTTCTTCAGCTGCGCACACCCGATCGCTGCCTGCATATCCGTTGCTTTCAGATTATATCCAAAATGCGAGTAAACATATTTATGATCATAGCCTAAGGGAAGCTCCCCATATTGCCTGTCAAAGCGATGACCGCACAGATTATCCTGTCCGGAGGGACACATACAATCCCTGCCCCAGTCACGCAGGGAACGAATGATCTTATGCAGCAGCGGATTGTCTGTATAAACTGCACCGCCTTCACCCATCGTCATATGATGGGGCGGATAAAAGCTGCTGGTTCCAATATCACCGATACTTCCTGTTTTCTTCCATTCCCCATTCAGACAATACTCACTGCCCAGCGCGTCACAGTTATCCTCCACCAGCCATAACCGATGCCTGTCGCAAAATTCACGAACGGCCTTCAGATCAAAGGGATTTCCCAGCGTATGGGCGATCATCACCGCCTTTGTCCTTTCTGAAAGAGCAGCTTCCAGCTGACTTACGTCTATATTATACTGCGGAATGGTCAGATCCAAAAATACAGGTACTGCTCCATATTGCAAATAAGGCGTGACAGTCGTTGGAAATCCTGCTGCCACGGTAATGATCTCATCTCCGCGCTCCACGCGCCGATCTCCCAGAAGCGGAGAAGTAAGCGCCATAAACGCCAGCAGATTTGCAGAAGATCCGGAATTGACCACTGAGCAAAAACGCACACCGATATATTCCGCCAGTTCTTTTTCAAACTGCTCCGTATAACGTCCGGAGGTCAACCAGAATTCCAGTGCACTGTCCACCAGGTTTCTCATTTCCTCCTGATCGTAAACACGAGAGGCATAGGCGATCCGGTCTCCTTCTTTATAATCCTTCTTTTTTTCATGAAATACTTTATAATACTGCTCAACCATGGATAAAATTTCTTCGCGAGCTTCTTTTTCCGTCATGTTTTCAAGCATCGTATCTCTACCTTTCTGTTACCATTCTCATTCTTACTGTTTAGCAGCTCACCCATTGTAACTGTGAGTGTGACCCCGCAGTTACCACAAGTCAATTATACCCTCCAGGGCGCATTCCCTGCCATCCAGAGCTTTTCCAGATATTCCCTGTCATGAACATTATCCATCGGCGACCAGAAGCCCTGATGCCTGTATGCCGCCATCTGTCCGTCCTCCGCCAGCCGCTCAAAGGGGCGTGCCTCTAACATCGTGCTTCCATCGCCCAGATATTCAAAAACTGCCGGTTCCATCACCATAAATCCGATATTGACCCACGCCTGATCTTCTCTCGCCTTTTCCTTAAAGCCCAGCACCTGATTCGTTGCTTCGTCCAGACTCAGTGCGCCAAAACGGCCAATCGGCTGCGTAGTCGAAATCGTGACGATTTTTTTCTGTTCCTGATGGAACTGTATCAATTTGTGTATATCCACATCCGAGACGCCATCGCCATAAGTCAGCATAAAGGGCTCTTCTCCGATATATTTTCGTGCTCTTAAGATTCTTCCGGCTGTCAGAGTTTCCAGACCCGTATCCACCAACGTGACCTTCCAGGGCTCACTGCTGCCGCCGATCACCTGAACCTTCTGATCCTTTAAACGAATCTCCAGCTGGCTGTTATTCTGATAATAATTGACAAAATATTCCTTGATCATATGCCCTTTATAGCCACAGCATACGATAAATTCCGTAAAACCAAACGATGCATAATAGCGCATAATATGCCACAAAATCGGTCTGCCGCCGATCTCAACCATGGGCTTCGGACGAAGCCTGGATTCCTCACTGATACGGGTTCCTTTTCCACCCGCTAAGATAACTACCTTCATACCTTTACTCTTTCGTGATAAACTCGTGACTACTGATTCCTGTTACAGCTGCATATATTCCCTGATCTGTGCTTCCATGCAAGCTCTGATATCGCCCTGATCACGATACATCTTGCTCCATTCCACAGTCTTTTCCACAGCTGTCTGAATATTCCATCTCGGTTTCCACCCAAGAGTACTTTTTATTTTTGAACAATCCAATTTTAAAAAGGCAGCCTCATGAGGCCCTTCATCGGATACATTTTTCCACGATGCTCCCTCCTGCCATGCATCGCAAAAAAGCGTTGCCAGTTCACCCACGGTCACACAATCAGCCTCTCCGGGGCCTACATTGTAATAGCCTTGTTTTTCCGGCACCACTGCCTGCTTTTCTGCGATCAATAAATATGCGTTTAATGGTTCCAATACATGCTGAAACGGTCGGACAGAATACGGATTACGCAGGATAATCTCCCGATGCTCCATCACTGCGCGCACACAGTCCGGAATAATACGATCTTTCGCAAAATCACCGCCACCGATCACATTTCCCGCCCGCGCAGTAGACACAGCTACTCCGAGCCCGTCCAAAAACGATTTCTTATAGCTGTGTGTCACTAATTCCGAGCAGGATTTACTGTTAGAATAAGGATCATAACCATCCAAAGCATCCGTTTCCCGATAGCCCCAGTTCCATTCCTTATTCTCATACACCTTATCCGTCGTAACATTCAAAACCGAATGTACCCCGGCAGTCATTCTCACACACTCCAGCAGATTCACCGTACCCATCACATTTGTCGCATATGTATCGACCGGATGCTCATAGCTCTCCCTCACGATCGGCTGCGCCGCCAGATGAAACACGATCTGCGGATGATATTCCTCAAACACCTGTCTCAGATGTCCCAGATCCCGGATATCACCTTCAATCGAATGCATTCCATCTGCTACATGGGCAAGAGAAAACAAGTTCTCTTCTCCCACTGGCGGCAGCGAATAACCGATCACCTTCGCCCCTGCCATCTGTAACAGGACACTAAGCCAGCTGCCTTTAAAACCGGTGTGGCCGGTGATCAGTACGGTTTTATCTCTGTAAAAATTATTCTGTTGTAATTTCACGCTTCCCACGATCTCTACCCTCCATGGTTATTGTTTCAACACCGTCCTTGATGTTACAAATACTACTTTAGCAATTAATAAATAACCCTACAAGCCATTTTAACGCCTAAGCGCCTGGCAACAGGTACTTCCTGTCATCAGGCGCTTACTGGGATGATTTTAGCTTATTATTTATTGCGACTATCACCTTTTTAGACAAATAAGCTTCCTGCATAAGCAGATACCATATTGCGGCTGTACGGTGGTCACGTATATTCTTTTAAGATATGCACATTTCCTCCAATCTTTTATAGGGAAAAATTGACCACAACTGCGATTCAAGTGTAAAAATGACCTCTGGCTTGTCAGCCATTTTTCTTTGTTTCACTTTAATATTTTCTTCACTTGTTATCAATTCCAGTGCCTCTATAACTGCCGGAAAATCATATAATCCCTCATACCCATTTATTTCCGTATCAAATATTACTTGTTCTTCTGCGTCCTTGATAATCCATCTATATTGGTTGATCTTCTTCTCCATTTTTTTATATGACAAAGTATTTTCCAAAGTTGTACTCTTCCAAGCCAATCTTTTTATTTTTGCATCAACCAATCTTTCTATATGATTCATTTCTTTCCTCCGGTCACTGTAAATGCTTTCTGAATCCTTCCAAGAACAGGTGCTATTACTGCATTAAATATACTATCTATAAAAATTATTGATTGTATAAAATCTGTGAAATTGACAATACTTTCACGCATTTTTTTGCTAGTATGTTCCTCAATGCTTATCATAAAAAAACTCTAAACCTCATCTACCCTCTTTCATGTTTTGACCGGTAGCACAGTATATTCATATGAACCTTCTGATTCATCGCTTCTTGATGATTTCAAAAAAAGTGGGTGTACAAATGACGACCTATATGATAAGGAATTTTATCATAAGTATCTACACAATGCAATTAAATTATCCCGTCAATCCTCCCACACCTTCCACGGCGCCTCTTTCCGGGACCACAATGCTTCCATCAAGGTCTTATCCCTGACCGTCTCCACCGGAGTCCAGAAGCCATCATGTCGATAGGTCTGCACCGTTCTCTCCTGTGCCAGACGTTCCATGAGAGTAGACGCCGTACCCGGCGCATCCGGTGCAAAATATCGAAACGCATCCGGCTCCAAAACCATACTGCAGGCGTTTACCCACGCCTCCTGCTCTCTGTCGAACCGTTGCATTCCCTGGTACCGCCCATTTTCGTCTATCGATAACGTCTCATTACGTCCCGTCGGATGTGCCACTGCAAACGTAGCGATACCATTCGATGCCTGATGCTGCTCTACCATATGCGTAATATCTATATCAGACAGACAATCACCATAGGTTACCAGCACAGACTCATTTCCAATATAGTTTCCAGCCATATACAGTCGCTCTATGACAGACGAATTCAACCCGGTATCAATCACAGACACCTTCCAGTCCTCCGTCTGCTTTCTATGTATCTGCACCTCGTTTGTCTGGAGATCCACCGTGATGTCTGACTGATAAATATAAAAATTCATGAAATAATCCTTAATTACATCACCTTTATAACCGGTACAGATTACAAAGTCATTATATCCATAATGCGCATACTGCTTCATGATATGCCACAACAGCGGTCTGCCACCAATCTCTGCCATCGGCTTTGGCATCTTTTCATCTTCTTCTATTAAGGTACTAGGCAATCCGCCTGCCAGAATGACAACCTTCATCAAAATTCCTCACTCAACTGCTATTCATCCAGAATAAATGCTCTGTATGAATAGTTTTGTATTTTACTGTAACTGCTCTTTTAACCTTGCCACATACATATGGCTATACACCTTAATCGTCTCATCCAAAGATACGCATTTTCCAATACTTTCCTTTAACGCTAGCAACACCCCACGATAGTCTTCCAGCGATTCTCTCTCAAAGGCCTCATTTAAATAAACTGCCACTTTGCAGGAATCAGGCAGCAATTCCATTTCTCCCTGAAATGCTTCCTCACGATAATAGTGGAGATAAAACGCCAAATGTGAACTTACAAACTCTTGCAAAAGCGTATGTAATGCATCACAATTTTCTCTTGCCTCACCATAAAATAGCCTTGCTTCTACAGTCTTCAAATAAAAATACTGATAACGAATATCCTCTTTTGTCTGAATCTCAGCTAGCAAATTGATGTAATACCATAATTGTTCCCATGTTTGTACCCTCCAATATCTTATCTCCATTTCATCACTGCATGTCATTATTGGATTCCATATTCAATCTCTCATCTAATTTAACCAAACTGGTACAACAAACACTTACACACATTAAAAGTTCTTTTTTTCGGATATTATCCAATTTCGTGTCTTCTATTCCTTTTATACAAATATCAACATATTGATTCACCATATTTATATAATTATTACAATCATAATTATTTCTCCGCGCCAGTTCCAACAAATATGCCGTTCTTTGAATCGCACGTTTCAGGCCAACAACTTCCATTTCACTATTACCATTACAAAAAAATTGGAGAAATTCTATTTGCCCTTGGAATTGATCCAATCTCGCTTGATATATAGCATAATTGGGCAATGCCATATTCTCCATAGTTCCTTCTTCCCTATATTGAACCATTTCTTCACCTTGAACCGATTCCCTTTCTACAACCAGCAAAACCGGTTCCTCCATATAGTCTCCTTTCACACTCAACATCGCACACCACCATTCATGAGGATAATACTGATAAAACCAATTTTTTGAAAAACGTTCCAATTCCAGTAAATTTTCCTGCAAAAAGATCTCTCTTTTTACTACAAGACCCGATATATAATTTTGAAATGAAAACTCACACTCGAATGCTTCCACTCCCTTTCTTCCATATTTTCGCTCTGTTATTGCCGAATTTTGAAGATTCGTTTTCGCTCTCAGTAAACTCAAATCTGAATAGTCACTTAACAATTTCATATAATGTTCCAAAGCATCGATAATCACCTCATCTTCATCCGATACAAACATGACATATTTTCCATGAGCCATTTCCACTGCATATGACCAGTTTACAATATACTTCAAGTCGCAGCCATGATCGTAATAATTAATTCTTGCATCCGGGATCTGACTAACCATCTTATATTCATCTTCAAAATATTTTGTACCATTCTTTGAAATGGATATTTCAATTTCAGAGTCATATTGCATCTGTAACAAATT
Organism: Lachnospiraceae bacterium; assembly: GCA_022773965.1. Lineage (GTDB taxonomy): Bacteria > Bacillota > Clostridia > Lachnospirales > Lachnospiraceae > W0P33-017. The sequence continues at coordinate 9,840 of JALFNQ010000012.1, read as the reverse complement.
CTCCAGACGCTTCAAAAGCAAATTCCCACGATTTGCAGTGGGAATAGCAATTGATAACAACACATTTTCCGTATTTCTTCCTTCCGGCGTTAATCTGTACGCATGTTCTTGCTGCGTTATCTCACAAAATCTTTTACTCCCCTCTTCTGTTCCATAAAACAATTTTGGCAAATATACAGCCGTATTATTATGAAAATATTCCTCGAACTCCTCCCACTCAGAAAATAACATAACATTTCTCATATACTCTGACAGTTCCGGTATTTTCCAATAGGAGACAGCTCTATTCAAATCATCGCATACAACATATAGTTTCCGGTTTTTTGCATCCGTCAATATATGCTTCATGTCGTTCCAATCCCAGCCTAATTCGAGAGCCACTGCACTAAACTCCATTTTTTGCAATTCACTGTCCATTTCAGCCTGTTCTACATCATTTACAGAGAACACACCTCGAAAGCAGGCCTCTTCCTTATCAAAAATAAAATATTCTCCTTCTTTATATGGAACAAAGTCAAGTATGCATGCCTCATACGAAATATTACATTTTTCTGATAAACAGCTATACACCTGCCGAAATTCGGGCTCATTTGCTTCCATATAGCAGTTATAAATATTCTCCAAAATCCATTCCTTTTCATAACCTTTGCCATAAGCAAGAACAAACGCCTCCAATGCTTCGTCATATCGTGCATCTTCAAATCTTGCACAAGCGTATTCTAATATCTCCCTACCCTCTAGTGTCACCTTGCAAGTCCTCCTATTGGTTCTTTTCTTCTTCTTGCTGTTTTGCAAACGGCACAATCGTATCATGAGCTATGTCAGCAATCTCTTCTGCTGCCACCGCAACACTATAAAGAAGCACTTTACCCTGCTCTGCTATATCTAGCAGTTCCTGTCTCCTGTCCTCCTGTATCTGGTAAATAGAAGGTCGAAGCACAGCCTCTACACCCGAAAGACTATCTACTACCGTTTCCGCCATATAATCATATTCAATAAAATAATTTACCTTTTTGACTTTTTTCAAAAGCTTTGCCAGTTCCTTCTCTGACAGATTCCGCTTTTTTGCAGCTTTCTCTAATTTCTCATACTGCGTCAAACCTTCTCTGGCTTTTTTAGCCACCTTTCGAAAGTTATCTTCCGAATTTTTAAAATACTCTAACGCAAGCTGCCGATTTTCTCCTATAAAAATCTTCTTCGTATGGTCAATATGCCACTTTACATTAAACTCACGCTTACAATATTTTCGAATAGCTCCTTTTAGCGTCATCAGCTTGCTCCCATGAATCAAGGCGCCTCCTTCTGTGGCATCTATCGTGGTAATATCCGTCCATTTTTTTATATATTTTTCAAACCAGTCAAGATACACTTTAAGATCTCCCCTGGATGTAACCGTTCCTCCACCAACAGCCTCTACCTCCATATAAAAGGAATCATTTTTATCAATTTTAATTTCATCCATTTTATCCTGAAAGGTGCCATCTGCATGGGTACGGTTTCCTGTCAATGCCAGATCCTGACCTATCAAAATAATCGTCTTGGCTCCCATATAACGCCCTAATGTATAAGCTGTCGTAGCTACAGAGCCACCTGTTTCCAAATTAGGAAGCGTTCGGTTTGCCTGCTCTTTTGCTCCCAAATCCTTTAATAGCTGATGCTCAAACGGCGAACCGCTATAATAAAAAAACTTCTTCCCTCTATGAGCTTTCATAGAATCAATAGATACCTCCGTCATCGTCACCATAGGCACCTTTGAAATATCTTTATGTTGAAAAAGCAAACCCGGCTTCAAACCATCCACAATAACAAAAAGATGCGGAACAATTCCCGCATTTAGCAGTGGCTTCATCGCTGTATCTGTTGCAATAATACACGCTTTGCCAACTGCTTTTTTCAGATCCATCAGATTTTTATTCAAAGAGGGACCTGCTGATACAACAATCACCGGTACATCTTCCGGCAAAATACCCTTTAGCTGTTCCACACTGTATCCATCATATAAATAGTGGAGATTATGAAATACATTTTTTGCTTTTATGCTCGTATATCGAGTAAACGTGTTCCAATTGACTCCCTGTGTATACACAAATTGATGCAGCATCTTCACAAAATTCTTCACTTCTTTTGGAAACAATTCCGCATAATTTCCGGATTCATAACATTTCAAAGACGTCATATTATCATAGGAAATCATCCTGTGAAAATAAACTTCGATTTCCACTTCATTGAAGCCTTCTACAATTATGCCTACGGGAATATCCATCTGAAATAGGAAAGATAGATCCACTTCTTCCATTTCCCTTCGAAACAGTTCAAGAGATGGCTCATATATTAAAATATTTGATGTTTTCGGTACTGCTTCCATAATCCGGCGAATATGTGCTCCATTTGAAATGCCAATAATAACCACTGGCGTATACTCTTCCATTTTCCCCTGCTTCTCAAGCCAGCACTCACATACAGCAGACGGTGCATATTTTCCATTTAAATAGCGAATCTTTCCATTTTGATTCACCTTTAAAATAGTGTCCCCCATGACACTTTCTTCTACAATGACATCAAATCCTCTTTGCTTTCTTTTCGTTGACAATATTGCCGCCCATGCCGGAAACTTTTTTGCAAGTGTTTCCATATTTTTCTCATACACCTGTTTATTCATAGCATTCTCTTCCTTGCAACTCTGTTTCTATATAATTATAAATTTCTAATAATCCATACCGAAATACATCCAGTAGAAATACGGAATCCTCGTTTTCTACTCCATACACAATATCATTCAATACCTGCATATAAAACTGCAGGTTCAATTCCAGTGCAATTTGCGGATTTTGCACTAACTCTAAAACTGCAGTTGTCATCTCATTCAGAGAAGGAAGGTATTCTTTCACACTGTCCATATAGGGTTCCTTGTTTTCTATTTTATCCCCTATTTCCTCCAGCACTTTTCTGTGCCGCTCCAATTCACATAAAAATTTGTCCATGATTATAGCATCCTATTCTGGTTTAACAGACATAAATTTTTGATTGAAAAAAGGGTTGGCATTTACCAACCCTTTTCGAAGTCTCACGACTACTGTAACAAAGATAATACTCCCTGACTCGACTGGTTCGCCTGAGCAAGCATAGACTGACCTGCCTGCGCAAGAATATTGTTCTTGCTGTATGTAACCATTTCAGAAGCCATATCGGTGTCACGGATACGAGATTCTGCAGACTGAGTATTCTCAGATACGTTATCTAAGTTAGCGATCGTATGCTCTAATCTGTTCTGCAATGCACCAAGTGCGGAACGCTGGCTGGATACATTATTAATCGCATTCTGAACCATTGTAATTGTACCCTGCGCATCCTGATAACTAGAAACATTCGGTCTACTGATTTTCTTTGAGTCTATACTCTTCACCACAAAAATCTGAGCTGCACATTTTGCAACAGCTGCTGCTGATCCACGAACAACTGCAGAACTTTCTGTTCTAAATCCTGTAATTGTTTCAAAAATAGCTTTGTTATTGGAACTAGTTCCAACCTTTGTAATAGTTGCATTACATGCAGCAGCAGTGGAAACCAGTCCTCTAATAGTAGCAGAGTCGGCGAATTTAGTCTTGGAACTCTTCAACACTTCATTTGTTGCATAATAACCGCTAGTCTTTGGCATCGTAAACTCTTTCAAACCAATTGCTTTTGCGTTCATTTCAGCAATATTAACTGTGATTTTCTGATTCTGATTTGCACCTACCTGAAGATTCTTACCTACAAAGTTACCGTCTAACAGGTTCTGCTTATTAAACTGTGTAGTAGAAGAAATACGATCAATCTCTTCAACCAATGCATTCAACTCCTGATTGATAGCATCACGGTCAATAGACTGGTTTGTGTCATTTGCACCCTGAACTGCCAACTCATTCATACGCTGTAAGATAGAGTGAGTCTCATTTAACGCACCCTCTGCGGTCTGAAGAACAGATACACCATCCTGTGCATTAGAAGATGCCTTATTCAGACCACGAATCTGGCTTCTCATCTTCTCAGAAATCTTTAAGCCTGCTGCATCATCAGCCGCACGGTTGATTCTGTAACCTGAAGATAATTTCTCTGAAGACTTTGACTGAGCACTCGTTGTAATGCCCAACTGACGATTAGCGTTCATCGCTGTAAGATTATGCTGTACTACCATTGCCATATGTTTTTCCTCCTTGAATATAATGCATCTTCCATGATGCATGTGTTTTATTTTTTCATCCCAGCCCCTAGGTTAGCTGAAATCGGTCGATGCAGCGAATGCTTTCATGCTGCATTTTTTATTTACACCATATATATCGGTACGAAATTTCGAGACTTTAGTGCTTTTTGAAATTTTTATAAAACATTTTTTCAAGCAAATACAACCCTCGCCTAATATAACACTTCTTTTATACCGCAAATAATACATAATCACACGGCCATAAACATCCATGTCCGTTGAAACGCATATAAAACTTATAGTCATCTCTAATGTCATTAATTAAACAAGGTATATCAAAAATATCTCCCGGCGTATGATAGGTTGATATTAACAGCCTCGGTTTTTCATTAAGAATATGATACTCAGCACCTAAAATAGCATCTTTTTCTGCACCTTCAATATCCATTTTTATCACAGTAATAGGTTCAGAAATATCTTCATCCAATGTAACAACCTCAACTGCTGTATCTCCCTCTGTCAGCAACTTATTTGCCAATCCATTATCACTGCTATTTACATACATGATTCCTTTTTCACTTCCAACACCATTCTTCTTAAGAATCACATTTGAATATCCACCCATACGATTTTGCATTATTTCAAATGCACTCGGTGTCATCTCATAAGCATATATTTTTTTATATGTACTATAGGTAGTAATATATGCTTCAACCGAATCTCCTATAAAAGCTCCCAAATCTACCATGACATCATTTTCACCGCATTGCAGAATATCCAGATCATAATAATCCGGGAAAATAGTCTCACATAAGGAATGAAGCCTGTCCACATCAAAATCAAACCAGTAACGAATAATACCGTTTAATATATGTTTGCTTCGATAATCTGCCAGATGTTCATACAACCACTTATATTTTTCAACTGAATTGACCATCATTTCTACATGCTGCGCAATTAAAGAAAAATCATTCTCTGTGAAATCCAAATGTTTTTGCAGAAAAGTATAACGATGTGGAAGTGACAAATACTCAATGCGCAATCCCTCCGGCAAGCTCAAAAAATGCTGTACAACAGTTCGGTAAATATCATCAGCATCCCCATATTTAAAGTACTCATAGATCTCCCAGAACTCAATATCCGTCTTATTGCCAGAACGTTGTTGCAGACTCTGTTCCCACAACTCCACCAATGCTAATATTTCACCACTATAGCTATAATAATCGTCCTCTTTTCCTAAATCATACTCCCTTTGAAATCTTAATCTTGGAGTATGATATAAAATGTTGTTAATTTCTATTGAGATAGCCTGTACATTTTGAATATCCTTAACACTGATTGCTTTCGATTTCATTGCTCTCGCAATCTTTTGAACATCTACAATGATGCTCTGAATCTGATCATAATTCTGCATACTACACACTCCTATGTAAAATAGATTCCGCTTCCCGCCGATCCATCTCGTGAATAATTCTCACAAACTCTCTATCTGTATCCAACAGAACATTTGCCCTCTCTCTAGCATGCAACGATTTTATATGATAAAACTCCTTATCGCTATAATATTTCAAAATCATCTCGCTCATCTCCGTGTAATCTTCCACACAGAACTCCTCGCCAGCATTTATCGCAACATCACCGTAATTTACAGATACAACCGGGATCCCCATAAACATTGCCTCCACACAAGAAGTACCTCCACCTTTTCGTATTGGGTTGACATATAAATCACATACCTCTAAACGAGACAATATATCAGAGCAAAAACCTAAATATGAAGATTGAGCCTTTAGCTTTGAAAATGAACTCACATAGTTCTCATACTGGTCAAATTCTCCTAAAAATCCCACATGCATATCCGGTTCCAGCAAGTTCTCCAACATGTTCCTAAATTCACTTGTCACCTCAAAATTCAACCTTGCTCCAATCACTATCATTAAAAATGTATTTTCCGGTATTCCAATATCTGCACGCATAATATGTTCTTCTTGAGGCTTTAAGCTGGATGTGAAAATACTCTCTATCACATGATTTTCTGTATAACCCATTTCTTTTAGAACCCTTTTATCTGACTTATTAAGATGCCTTCCCAAGGTCTGATATTTTCCCGTCGTATACTCTAAATCAGACGGACAAAGACCTATCGTAAGCATCGGTATCATGCGCCCAGCCAAATTAGCAAGAATTCCACCCTTTCCAATACTAATAATCCGCTCTGGCGCAATGGCACGTATTTTTTGTACAAGATTCGTTACTTCTTCAAAATTAGGCATATTATTCTCACATTGATAATAAGGCACAACCACTCCCTTCCATTCCTGAGAAATCTCTCCTCTTTTTTCAGGCATATAGTTCCCCCGTATCGCACCATAAAAAGGAATTCGCCCAACCAGGCTTAACACCTCCGCATCATTTATTAACAAAACTTTTTTTCCTAATTCTGTTATCAATGCCTTACAACGATCTAGCGCCGTTTTTGTAGGACCATGCTCAAGCACTATAAACTGCTCTGTGATTACCACTACAACATCTTTGCATCTTTCCTGTACCGGTATTTCTTCCAATAATGAAGCTTCTATATACTGCGCAAAGTTATCCACAATTTCCCTATAAAACTTCCACAATTCTTCCTTGCTTTCGCCATCCAGCTCTTTAAAGCGAAATAGTAATGAGCTGAGCTGATAGAACAAAAAATATCGTGTATTCACAGAAAAAGTTTCTTGTCTCTTTCTCACATAACGAACAAATTCCAGAAAAAGTTCTTCATCCTTACTGATTCTTATCAATACCGAATACCACCATACAGCAACATGAGGATATTCCAATGGTAATTCATCTCTTACCATCTTTACAATTTTCTTCAGGACATCGCTCCATAAGCCTTCTGTACATTGCACAAGCATTTGTCCCGCATGTATCGCTTCCTCCGGCAAATAATCTCGATATAGTTGTTTCTCATTTCGCATAACACTTAACGCGTTTGCCACTTCATTTCCAAAACCCATACTCTTCTCACATTTCTTTATAATAATATCAAACCTACTTCCTTTAATTTTAAAACTCTTCTTTAAAGTTCTTTTACCATTTTCAGACCAACTTCGGCCTCATCTGCCTCTTTCTATATCTTCCTCTGTCAAAATGACACTTTCTATCTGAGGATATTTTTTCTTCATGATCTGTTTTACTTCATTAGAGTAGCCTGCTGCCATAATAATCACCATCTGCACTTCATTTTTTGCCAGACGCTCCGGAGCCACGATTGGTATATGTGTCGCCGGCGTATACTTATCCTGTTTAAATTTTGCCGAATCTACAACATACTCTATCTTATCTGCCATATTTAAAAGTGAGAGATTTGCCAATGCCTGATGTCCGGCACCCCACACTGCAACCCTCTTTCCTGCCTTCTTCTGCTCCTGTAAAAACTCATTCATTTGAGATTTTAATATATCATTGCTTTCTAAAAAACGAGATACATCTATTTGTTTTCGTTTTCTAATGACAGCTGACAGAATATAATCATACCAGATACTTTCACAGGAAATGACTTCAAATCCATTTTGTTCCAACACTCCACACAATGTCTCCTTCGTAAAATAAGACAAGTGATCTTGTATAAACTCCGAGTATAATGCCTTTTCCAACATCATATCGAAATTAGGCACTTCAATCAGTCCCACAGCCCCATCTGACGAATTAGCTGCGATTCCTCTCAAAAACACTCCCGGCTCCGGTATATGCTCCAGAAAGTTCATACAATAAAAACCGTCGTAAGGCGCCTCTGGAATCCGTGCATTTTCATCTTCAATGAAATACTTAATAATATGGTGTCCCTGTTCTCTTCCCTTTTCAACAGAATCACTCAAATGCTCTATCCCACTTACCTGTGCGTCTGTCGTCTCCATCATAGCCATGTATTCTCCAACACCACAGCCTATCTCAATCACCTTTTTGTTCTTTAAATGATAATCCTCTACCCACTTCTGATACTGTTTTTCACGGAATACTCTCATCTCTTCAGATACGCCTGTCGCCCTGATCACATCTCTATAATAGGATACCGGCTCACCAACCGCCTGAATCAATCCACAATACGGGCACTGATAAAGGGTAATATCCACTCCTTTTTCCGCTTTCACTTCTGTCTCATCAGGAAAAAACTGTGCACTCTTAGGCATATTTTTATAAGAAAGTAATACCTGATCAGGCATCTCACTTTTACAACCACGGCAGATTCGCTTCATTCCCTAGCTCCTTTTTTGATCCTTCTTCACTGCGCATCCTCTTATGTTGCTACTTTTTCTCCATATTCCACTGCTCCACAAAATTCGTTCCGAGCACCTGATCCAGCAGTTGAATATCAGGCAAATAGTAAGTCCGCAGTATCTCTCGCGTTTCATCACTCATGCATACAATGTCTGTTGCAGGAACAGATGCCTTATCCGCAATTGACCAAAACCAGCGATCCATTTTCCTCTCAATAAACTCACCCAAGTACGGAAAACAGGGCACATATGTCTGCTCCCAAAACCGATACTTCTTCTGCGAAATACGTATGGCACGGACACTACGTGGCATGCGGTCTCCACTATTTTCTTTGACATTATAATTAATGTCCACAGTATCATCCGCACCAATGAACCGTAAAATTTTTTTTGTTTCTGTTTCCGGATCTCGCACAAAATCCTCAAATACACAAATATACATCTGCTCGCGAGAAATATACTTTAACGCCGTTGCGAAATGTCTTCCATATAGGTATTGCGCAAACATCATCTGTGGCCCATGACTTTCTTTTTTTCTATTACATAAATATTTTCTAACATAATTATCAAAAAGCCCTTCGGACCAAATATTCTTTTCTAATTCAGGCTCAGCTATCCCATAAAAAAGAAAATTTTTAAAAAATGAAAATGCTGCATCCACGGGGTTACGAATCATGTAAATAAACTTAATATCGCTCCCAAATATTTCACAAATTCTTTTCTCAAGATTTTTACATCCGCTATCTCTAGGATTCACCTCTCCCAGTATTTTATTTTCATACCTCTTAGAATTTTTTCCATAATATCGGTTTTCATACCATTGCAACCCCTTATCACATAAAGTATCACTCTCCAAAAAATATGTCTCTTTATGACAAGGAAGCGCAATATCCGGATGCTGCCTTAAAATTGCATCTAACGTCGTTGTTGCACACTTAGCAAACCCTGCACATACAAATGAATGTTTCACAGCTTCTCCTCCTGAAAAATCATGTCAATAGATACGATCTTGCAATAATCAGTATAATAATTTGGCATTTCAGATAAAACCAATTTCATTTCGTTATACACCGTCACCAGAACCGCATCGACTTCCGGTAAAAAATCAATATTCATGCGCAGCACACGGACACCTGCAATCTCCTCGTCCTCCACCAGCTTATCGATAAAGTATTCCACCTGCACAGTCTCAATATCTCTTAATTTCTCTTCAAGTTTTCGTCCGACGGCTCCCGCGCCATAGATTGCTATCGTATGCACATCGTATGATGCGAATACATTCTTTATCTGTTCATCACTCATCGCATCTATTTTATTCAACCGCTCTTCTGTGATAATTGCTCGATTCTTTTCCCTCAACTCTATTTGCAGCTTCTTCGTTTGAATCTTCCTATA
>JALFNQ010000085.1 GCA_022773965.1 Lachnospiraceae bacterium | reverse complement strand
ACGCGCTGATTGCCGCGCACCGTTGACAGTGCCGAAAGAAAACGGTCTCTCGTGATGCCGTACTCCTTCCACAGCTCTTTCATGGCCTTGTTCGGGTATTTCAGCAGTGCCAGAAACAGATGCTCTACAGAGACATACTCGTCTCCCAAAGCCTTTGCCTCATCCTCTGCGTGAATGAGCACCTGATTTAAGTCTTTTCCGATAAATACCTGTCCGCCGCTGACCTTCACCCGTGCTGCCAGCTTGCTCTCCGCATTGTTTACAAAATGTGCCAACTGGATCTCCATCTTCTCGATCAGTTTCGGGATCAGTCCGTCCTGCTGGTGCAACAGCGCCACCAGAAGGTGCTCCTGCTCGATCTCCTGATTGCCGTATTCATAAGCCAGTTTCTCGCAGTCGTTGACTGCTTCCATGGATTTTTGTGTAAATTTTTGAATGTTCATAAAAGCACCTCCTCATGCTTTATTTATGAAAGACGGTGAATCTGCTGCTCCGGTTGCCCTCTTTCTACGCTCCGCTCCGGTCGGATCAAAACCGAGGTCATCCCAGACCTCGTTCCCCGTCAGGCTCGGTCGGGCAAAAGTCGCATCAGATTCATCCTCTTTTCAAAACTAAATAATGACTAACAACAAGGATTCCTCCTTATGTCAGCCATTATACATCGCAGATTAGCACTCGTCAAGCAAGAGTGCTAACAATTTTGTGAAATATTTATGAAGTGTCCCTGCAGCCGACCATGATGCATTGACTTTCTTTGTCTAACGGTGTAGACAGAGAGGTTACGAATATGGAAATTCCGAAAATCCACGAAAGTGAATATCGTTTTTGTTTGATCATGTGGGAGCATGAGCCGGTTACTGCTGCCCGGCTTGTAAAGCTGTGCCAGGAGCAGCTCGGATGGAAACGGACTACGACTTATACTGTTATTAAGTGCCTTGGTGAGCGTGGTGTGCTGAAGAACGACAATGGCACTGTTACTTCTCTCGTTTCTAAGGACGAAGCCCCGGCATGTGAGATCGACGAACTGGTTGAGAAAAAATTCGAGGGTTCTCTGCCGGCCTTTATTGCTGCCTTTACAAAGCATCAGGCATGCTTCCATTGGCTTTCTATACGGTTATCAGTTATTGGCGTCTGCATCGAAAGATTGTCCTATCGAGCAGATTGATGAAAAATACGACAATGAAGAATTTGTAATAACCAGGCTTCACTATGAGAACCTTGATGGAGAATGGGTTTCTGAAGGATATCACCTTTGACCAGACTTGGAAAGCAAGCGGATTAAGTAGTGATATGGCAGATTATTTTGATCCCGCCGTCTCTGTAATAGTGGGACAAAAACTTTTCTCGTAATATAAAAAGGCTTGCGAAACCGCATATTTACGGTATCGCAAGCCTCTACCATTTTTTTGACACACCCATATATGATGCAAAAACGCTTTGTGTCATCCCTGCTTTCATTCTTATAGCACGAATTTCGGTATTTGAATACTCTTTAATTGGCAAAATCATGTATGTTTTTACACATGCATTTCTTTCCAACGTTTTGTAAACAGTGGTACTTCAATAAAAGTTCTTATCATTTGAGTGCTCCCTTTGGATATTCTATACATTATATCACACCCTATTTTGTAGGGTGTCAATAATCCAATATTTTATTCAACATTCTCTTCAGATGCAACATGTTATTTCATGTTAAAATCGTTCATAGATTTCCATATCCCTGACCATGTACACATAAGCAAGCCAGACCAAGGGATTGATCCAGTATACTGCCAACAGCATAAATGCCAGCGGCTTTATGACCATATCTTTTCTTTTGATGTGATAGTTTTCGTGAGCAATGATATATTCATACTCACCCTGCGACATATGAAAGGGAATATAAATCTGCGGATTCCAAAGCCCCAGCACAAACGGTGACGGCAAGTCATCACACTCCCATATATTTCCCGTCCGCTTTACCGCAAATCTCGTTCTCCGCTTGCAACGAATATAGGAAACTACACCACACACGAAAAGCACAAACATACCGATGATCCACAGAATACCCACAGCGATCATCACCTTTTGAAGCATCGTGAGAGAAGTCAGCGCATTGGCAGCCGCCTCGGAAGCCGAAGCAGGAACTGCATCCGGCACTTCCCACACGGCTTGCCCGGCGTCGACTATATTGTCCAAAACCGCATAGGCAGGCATCATCCGGTCACTTTCCGACAGTACACCGTCATTCCCTGCATGCACAAAAATATTAAAGATACTAAAGAGCGACGGGATGTCAAAACGAAAAATCATCCGCAAGCCAACAACACCCCAAAGCGCATAAGCATATTTTTTTGGAAGCTTTTTTAACAGCAGACGCGCAAGCATGACCGCCAAAATGACCACTGACACCATCGCATTACGCCGCAAAAATTCCAAAAACAGCTCACAAAATGTAACAGCCATCGCCTACTCCTCCCTGTGTGCATCAATCATCTGCTTTAACTGTGCAGCTTCCCTGGCCGATATCTTTTTTCCTCCGAGAAATGCTGCGACAAAACCGGGCAGCGAACCGTCAAAGGTACGTTCTACAAAATACTCGGATTCATTCGCCTGCACCTGCTCCTTTGAGATCAACACAGACACCGTCGCATCCACATTGGAAATGTAACCTTTCTCGCACATTTTTCGAATGACCGTATAGGTCGTTGACTTTTTCCAGCCGAGCTGCTGTTCACACAATTTAACCAGTTCTCCGGAATTGACTGGTGCATGATCCCACACCACGCACATGAACCGGTAATCGCTGTCACATAATCTTTCAGAACCCATAAAATCCCCCCTGCATATTGTTTCATTGGAATAACATTTTCGAATTTAAAAATAGGTTTATAGCCATAGACCCATTTATAGTCTATAACCATAAACCTATTCTGTCAAGCGTATGATACCTTTTTCATCTCAATCTACCTGACTCACATTTTCATTGTCTATTTTTTACAGATCAAGCTCCCTTACCGTGTTATTATCTCTGACCAGACCGTGACAATGAGCGATGCGTGTAGCAAACGAAACGTCCCCGTTACCCCGCATACATCAAGCCGTCCAGCAGCTCCCAGATGTCTCGCCCGTCAATGGTATCACCATATTCCCGATCCATCTGAATGTAAAATAGCGTATCGTTGTCATACGTTGTTTCCGCATTTACCATAAAGTAATTCAGATCATATTCTTCTGATTCAGGTACATAATCGATGGCTCTCACACCCCAGACTTCCGTCTCCGTAGCAGATACGATCTTAAAAAAAGTTCCCGCAGGGATCACACCATTTTCTTCGATCACCGTGCCATCTGCCTTCATGACTTTGCACAGAACATCTTCTTTTGCTTTCAGCAAAAATCCTGCGTCTACCATATATACCTCATCATCCGATACAGGCAGTCCGGACTCCCCGACATGGTATTTTTTTGTCCCGTTGTAGGTGCTTAAGGTATCCAGCCGCGAACTCAGATAAAAAACTTCCGGATTCACAAAGACCGGACAGTTCGTTTCATAATAATACCTGCCATCTTCCTCATGGCTGACATATGTACCGGGCATAAACAGATTGCTGTTGCCGTCACCCCAGTTCACCGGAGTACCTGTGGTCAGATCAAAAACTTCAAGAACCGAATAATCGCTTTCCATACGATGAAATACATACAGGTATGCTGCATCCGTACACTTTACCAGATAACATTCTGCATCATAATCTTCTACCTCACTTTTGATCGTCCGGTCATTCAGCAGAATATTTGTCGTATAATAATCGTATTCGTCTACACTGCGTTCCACTGTGATCTGCTCTTTGACGCCATCATTGTTTACATCAACAGCAATTCCCTCACTTTCATACAGTTCTAAAACATACTGTTCCTGCGGTTCAAAATATGCCCCATCCAAAAGCTCCGGATAATCGTCATATGCCAGATCGACCATTTGCGCACCTGCTGCATAAGGTGCCAGCTCATACTGGTTAAAATAGAGCGTGATACCAAAAGGATCCATGCTCCAGGTAAAACCATCCACATCATAGGCCTCGATCATCTGATATACATCCTCATAAAAGATATCTCCGTAGCTTTCGTCCAACTGCTTCGCGACAATTTCTTTCAATTTCCCAGCATCCTTTATGAGATCAGAAAGCGTCACCCGCACTCCAGTATTGACGTCAAAAGTCATACCGGTGATCATATATCCTCCGTGGGCACCGCCATAGTAACTCTCATTCTGTTCCATGAAACTAAAATAGCTCTGATCCGCTCTTAATACGCTGCGTGTAGTTCTGTCCTCCAGATCAACACCCAGTCCGCCGTTCACAACGACATCAGTGAAGTTTTCCATCAAACTGCCCATCGTTGTTTCAATCGTACTCTCGTTCTCATTTTTATAATCCGCTAAAGCTTTTGCCAGCTTCGGGTAGTACTTCGCACTTTCATCCTCCAGTAAAAAGAAGTCCTGCATCGTTTCCACCGAGTGCCACTCGTCATTCACAGACTCGGAATACTGACACCCGGCACTGGTTTTCATTACATTTAGAGGAGCATTTTTTTCCTCTGGCATAATTGTCTCTGGTTCCTCTGATTCCGGCGGCTCTTCCGGTTCGGGTTGTTCTTCTACTTCCGCAACCTGATCTGCTTCCTGCTTCACAGGCTCTGTTTCCTGGGGGTTTTCTTCTTTTTTCACTGCACCACAGGAAGTAGCGCTCATCAGCATCGCCATTACTAACAACACACTTAACGATCTTCTTCTCATCTTTTTCATCTCTACCCTCCTGACTTATGTTTTTTATCCACTTTTATATATTTATAGCAGCCGTGTCGTCCACCGGGAGCAATCCCATACATCAGTTGCCAATCCCTCATAAAATTCTGGTTCATGGCACACCATCAGGATACTTCCCTTGTACTCTGTAAGCGCGCGTTTCAATTCTTCCTTTGCGTCCACATCCAGATGGTTGGTCGGCTCGTCTAAAAGCAAAATGTTCGTCTCACGATTGATCAGTTTGCATAAACGCACCTTCGCCTGCTCTCCTCCGGAAAGCACACGCACCTGACTCTCGATGTGCTTTGTAGTCAGACCGCATTTTGCCAGGGCACTGCGAACTTCATACTGAGAATATGCCGGAAACTCCTGCCAGATCTCTTCAATACAGGTTGTTGTGGTCGACTGATCCATCTCCTGCTCAAAGTACCCGATCTCCAGATAATCACCCAGCTCCACTTCCCCCTGAAGCGGTTTGATCAGCCCTAAAATACTTTTCAGTAAGGTTGTCTTTCCAATTCCGTTAGCTCCGGTGAGAACGATTTTCTGCCCGCGCTCCATCTCCAGATTTAGCACGGTCGATAACGGTTCCTCATAACCGATCACGAGATCCCTTGTCTGGAAAATATAACGCCCCGGCGTGCGAGCAACCTGAAACTGAAATTCAGGCTTGGGCTTCTCTGACGCCAGTTCGATGACATCCATCTTGTCCAGCTTCTTTTGACGAGACATAGCCATATTTCTCGTGGCCACACGAGCCTTATTCCGGGCTACAAAATCCTTTAGATCAGCGATTTCTTTTTGCTGCTTGTTATATGCTGCCTCCAACTGCGCCTTCTTCATCTCGTAGACTTCCATAAACTTATCATAGTCGCCCACATAGCGGTTGAGCTGCTTGTTATCCATATGATAGATCAGATTGACAACACTGTTGATAAACGGAACATCATGTGAGATCAGAATAAATGCGTTTTCATAATCATTCAGATAACGCTTCAGCCATTCGATATGCTCCACATCCAGATAATTCGTCGGCTCATCCAAAAGCAGAATATCCGGCTTCTCCAAAAGAAGCTTTGCCATCAAGACCTTCGTGCGCTGACCGCCGCTTAAATCTGTAACGTCCTTTTCCAGTCCCAGATCCAAAATGCCAAGCGCCCTGGCAACCTCTTCCACCTTGGCATCGATCATGTAAAAATCATGCATAGTCAAAAGATCCTGGATCGTTCCTGCCTCCGCCATCATCGCATCCATCTCTTCCGGCGATGCCTCTCCCAGCTTCTCATAGATCCGGTTCATCTCAGCTTCCATCTCGAAAAGATAATCAAAGGCAGACCGCAGCACGCTTCCGATCGTCATCCCCTTTTCCAATGTCGTGTGCTGGTCGAGATACCCGACACGTACATTTTTTGACCATTCGATCTTCCCCTCATCCGGCATCAGCTTGCCTGTGATGATATTCATAAAGGTAGACTTGCCCTCTCCGTTTGCACCCACCAGACCAATGTGTTCGCCTTTTAACAGGCGAAAGGACACATCCTCAAAAATAGCACGATCTCCGAAACCATGTGATAAATGTTCTACGTTTAATATACTCATTTTCTTTCCCTACTCTTTTTTTTGTCAACAGCAATTGTATTTATCATATCACTCATTCCATACTTTTTCCACTGCGACCTTTGTGAACAGGTTCTCCAAATACTTCAGTTGCCTGGCATGCATTCTTCCTAATAAATATTGTTATACCTCGCCACGATACAGGCTATCATAGGATCGGCACAGATAACTATGCGAGCGCTCTCATGCTCATAATAAAGCATTTACAAACAAATGTCCGGCTCTGAGATTCTATCCTCAAAGCCGGACATCCATTCTGTGGCATTTCACCCGCCCCTGCAACTA
Organism: Lachnospiraceae bacterium; assembly: GCA_022773965.1. Taxonomy (GTDB): domain Bacteria; phylum Bacillota; class Clostridia; order Lachnospirales; family Lachnospiraceae; genus W0P33-017. Next base: position 30,287 of record JALFNQ010000085.1, on the reverse strand, counting down.
GGGTCATCGTTTGTCTACTGATTATTTAACTTTTTCTGTAATTCTTCAATCATACGATTCTGATCTGCAATCATCTGCTTTTGATCTGCGATGATTTGCTCCCGATCAGTGATCGTCTGCTCCTGATCCGTGATCCTCTGCTCCTGGTCAATGATCATCTGTTTCTGATCGGTGATCGTCTGTTTCTGATCGGTGATCGTCTGCTCCTGGTTCGCAATTGTCCGGTCTTTCTCTTCCATCTGATTCCGTACCCATCTCTCATGTTTCCAGTATTCTTCCCGCGCCAGACACTGCTCCCTGATATTCTCGTCCGAATTTCTCATGTAGATCTCTGCCGCAGCTTCATTCATATACTGATTTTTCTCTGCTATCATACGCAAATCCTCCCATGTCTTTGCCCTAAACAGCCTTGCCCAATGGTCGATCTCGCACAGACGGTCTTCATCTGTTGCCAGTTCGATTTTAGTCAAGTCTAACACATTCAGGATGAATTTGTCACTGAAAAGATGATGATTTTTTACATTTAACAGCTTATTGCTGGCATAAAACTCCGGATTCTCTTTAAACAAAGTAAAATCCAGAATCCCGATATGTATCGCACGCTTTGCTTTTCCATATTCCTCGCCACGATACAGGCTGTCATAAGAACGGCACAGATAGCTGAGCGAACGCTCCGGCCAGTATTCCTGTCTCACGATCTGCATCTCAAGATTTATGACTGTGTCATCATTCATCAGCACATGAATGTCCAGCACAAAAACCTTACTGTCTATCTCATCCCCCAGCGTGATCGGATTTGTGACCTTCACGGATTTGATCTCGCTCTGATCCAGCTGCAAGAGCGAGCCAATCAATCCGCGCAGGACAAATTCATTTTCCTGCAGAACGATATGAAACATATAATCATTGGTGAGATTGTATGGAATCGGACCGCTCGCGGTCTGAAAAGACGAATCAACATTTCTACTTTTTAACATACCCATAGGCTATTACCTCTCTCATTTTCCATAAACCCGAGTATGTCAGGCGCAGGCTAACGCCACATTGTGTAGAACACATTGCTATCGTAGCATATAAGGAATAAAATAACAAGATATTGCATGAATAGTTCTCACCAACACCGCAGAGCCGCGTGAAATCTCGCCATTACGATAAACCCGCATATTGCCTTCCTTTCAGACCACAAAGCCGGCACTCTGGTTTATGGGATTTCGGTGCTCAATAGCTATCCCTATTACCTTGCTGTCTACGCTTAGCATATGCCGTTACCGTCATACACCCAAGACTCTCTTCAAATGCTGTGGCTAACAGCTTATTTGACAGGATTTCCACCTGCCGGATGATGTACCCTTAACTGGGCGCACGGTCTGAGCCCCTCTGTGGTCACAAATTCGAGATTTCCACACCTTATTTAATAGAATATCAGCAAGCATTAATACAAAATACACAACTAAGTCCTTATCAGATGTTACATCGTAGGAATACCCATTAACACCATTTTTTACTAGACTATATTGTCCGGTTCTAGAAGATGTAATATACGGACATTTCATCATCATCGCTTCAGTAACAACTACAGGTAATGGATCATCGACAGAACAACAAATAATTATGCCAGATTCACGATAGACATTTTTCATATCTTTTCTATATACTTTTCCTCTGAATAGAAAATTAGTATTGTTTTTACACTGTTTTTGAAGTTCTTTCATATAATTTTCGTCATAAGAAGCATAGATAAACTGTACTGTTATTTTTTGTTTTATTGTATTACTTAATAAGTCATATGCTCTTTTAATTTGTAGTTGATTTTTTCTTTTACAAATTCTTCCAATAACAGATATTAAATATTTATCATGATAGATATATTCATTGCATTCATATAAATCTTCACAACCGTAATAAAATACGCGATGGTTCTTTGTGTATGATTTATTAATCTGAATTAAGTCGTTTTTGACGTTCTCACTAACAGATAGTATTTGATAATTGTTAGGCAATTCATTTGGATACACTCCTTTATATTTTTCCATATAAAGTTTTTCTTCATGTATCCACCAGAACACAGGCAATTTGCAATTAATTTTGATCAAGTAATTTATTATCCCAACCGTAGCTACTGTATTAGCAAAAATTAGCCTAACCTTTTTATATATTGCATAACGGATAAATAATTTTCCAATTATGTAGCAATTGAAACATCGTATGTTGTTTTGCTCACATATTTTTGAAATATCTCCTGGCTTTATGCAAAGTAACACAACTTTATTATCTTTAGTGATAGATTTTAACAATTCAACCAAGACAACAGGCGCGCCACCCGCACTATCCCCGTTATGACTAACAAACAATAATGTATTACTATCTATAACAAATAGGTACTTTATAAAATCACGGAAACTTTGGAAAAGCCAAATAAGGTGTCTAATTATCTTATTTAATAAGTCATGAAGCATTGCTACCTTCCTCATTTCATTTGTTGTATTCAATTCCATTTTCCTCTAAATAAGCCAAATAATTGTCACAAAGAGATTTATATCTATGTCTAAATTCGGAAAAGTCACAATAATCATAAAGTTCTTGGACTGAAATAAAATTATCAAATTCATCTATAGAAATTCGTGGCAATCCCAAGAACTTTGTTAGTTCATCGGTTCTACTATCATGCGTAATCCATCCCTTTGAGCGCCCCTTCCAAAATACAGACCCTCTCATTTTCAATCACCCCGACAGACATCTCCACAACCTGTTCATCATTCCCGAGCCCTTCTTTGATGGTTCCATCCGGCAGCCTGCGGTTGCCGATGATACGGGGATCGAAGTCCAGCTTGAACATCATGCCGTCTTCCACGCGGTTTTGCGCCATGAGCTCTGCTTTGCGCGCTTCCGCATCGGGATACATCGTGCGGAATTTATACATTTTGAATTTTTTGCCATTTCTGCCGACCCGGACCTGGGAGAAAAAGATCGGTCCCGGTGAGCTGATATAGATCAGTGGCCCTACAAGGATCACCAGTAATAACGTAATGATACAGCCGGCAAGACCGCCCACGATATCCATCAGGCGCTTTAAATGCAACTGCGCTGATCATGCGGTAAGTACTATAGTTTCTCGCGCAGATCGATTCCACACATTCTTCCAGTTTCTTTTTCGGCGCTACGATGAGCAGTGACCGGTTCGGGCGGTGAAAGCGCCCGGAGCGCAGCTGGCTTTTCCAGAGGCTTCTGACAAAATAGCTGAGCACCAGATATAGCGGTATCATCGTGTAGAAAAACAGCCGCGAATAGGCAACTCCACTCTGGGTAGAAAACAGGTACAGCAGCGCCACGCCTTCCACCAGACACACATGCCTGACAGTTGCGGTAAATTCCTGATAAAAGCCCCTGCGCAGCACATTTTTGAAGGAGTCAAACATGACTGCGATCAAAAAGTCTGCCAGTACGTATAAAATTGCGAAATTTTTATATTCTTCATCCGCATACGCATTGCCGCTGTTGAAGCGGATGATATATGCCAATACAAAGGCGAGCTGTACGCACGCAATATCCAACAGGATAAAATCAATGTGCTTGCGCCACCCCTTGATTCGTTTCTCGTACATGTTTCTTCCCTAATCGATCTGTTCCGTGTCACCACAGAATCACTGTCCATCCGGCGGATCCGCTCCTCATTTTCGTACCAGTCCGGAGGTTCCAAAGCTTTTCCGGTTGCCCTGGAGAGCTGGAAATCCATCTCCCCAACTCTCCACAATCGGTTACATTGTAGACCAAAACAAACAATTTATTTGTAAATAGTTTGTTTTGGTCTTTTTGATTCTTTTAACATTTTTCATAATGTCTCCGCAGGCTGTCTAACCGCCCGTGGATCAGTTTTTTTGCCTCTTCCAGCGTATATTCATGTCCGATAAAGATATCACAGAGGCTGTCATGGATCACTGCACCTAAAATATGGATAAACGCATCGATCTCCGCTTCATCTTCCAGATCCAGACGTGACCATTTGATCTGCGTAGTGCTTTCTTCCTTTGCCTTTTGCACATTCCGATCCGTGCAATCCCGCTCTAGCATATCCGCCCAGATGCACTCAAAGATCCACGGCTCCGATAAGATAATGCGAAATCCGCTTCCCGGTTCCCGATAGGACTCCTCCAGGATGTCATCAATAAAGGCGATCACTGCTCCCAGGAACTCCCCATCCATTTCTCTTACCAGTCTTGAAAAACTACGCAGGATCTCTGCTCTGTAATCCTGCAGAAAACACAAAAACAGATCCTTTTTATCCTCAAAATACTGGTAAAAGCTACCGCGCGGAATCCCTGCATCACGGATGATCTGATTGATGGAGGCGTCACTGTAACGCACCTGCGTAAATTCTCTTTTTGCCGCCGCAAGGATCCGCTCCTGCTTTTCCTGCGGCAGCTTATAAAATGTCTGTTTGGGCATTTTTATACCTCTTTCAGCTGATTGATCAGCTCGCTGGTCTCATCGGGGATCTCATCCAGATCATCTCCCACATCGATCACCCGCGGCTGTTTCCGGTAGAAAATATCATACATGACAGGCACGATGAACAGCGTCATAAATGTGGCATAGATCAGTCCGGCTGCCACCACGATGGACATACCGCGCTGCATCGCGTTTCCGGCATCCTGAGAAAATACCATCACGCTCATGGAAAGGATCGTCGTCATCGCCGTCATGAGGATCGGGCGCATACGGGTCTTTCCGGTGGCGATCAGTGCCGTCCGTTTATCCACACCTGCGATGCGCAGCTGGTTTGCATAATCCACAAATACAATACCGTTGTTGACAACTGTTCCCATCAGGATCATAAAGCCCATCAGTGACATGGCAGAAATGCTCTTTCCAAATGCCGCCAGACCGAGCATTCCTCCGGTAAATGCCAGCGGGATCGTGAAAATGATAATAAACGGGCTTAACAGGCTCTGGAACTGTGCCACCATAACGAGGTACACCAGCAGTCCGCCCAGCGCCAATGCTTTCAACATCTGCCAAACCATTTCCATAACCTGCTCGCTCTCACCGCCGATCTCTACGATGTAGCCCTCGGGCGCGCTGTAGCGATCCAGCTTTTCCTGCAAGGTACGCGATAACAGTGTCGCATTGTAACCATCCTTCACGTCTGCTTTCACCGTCATATAGCGGCTCTGGTTCTCTCTCGTGATGGTATCCATGCTGGTTCCGGTCGTCATCGTCGCAAATTTTGACAGCTTATACGTCTTTGTGACGGCTTCGCCATCTTCATTTGTCGTGTCCACCTCCAGCTCCATATCCATCAGATTTTCATAGGTCAGCGGCTCTGTCTCATTGATCAGCTTGACATCCAGATTTACGCCATTCTTTTTCATGGTAATCGCTGTGGCATCTGTTGTCGTTCGGGCTGCGATGGTCTGAAGAATCTGCGCAGAGGTCAGGCCACAGGCTGCGGCTTTATTCCGGTCGATGGTCAGACGCACGGAGGAATCTGCATTCGTGAGTCCGTCATCGATGTTTTCCAGTCCTTTGATCTCCTCCAGCATCGCTGTCACGTCCTTACTGATATCGATCAGCGTATCCTGGTCATCTCCGTAAATCTCCACCTCAATACCGCTTCCCATCATGGAAGACATTTCTCCAAGCGCTGAGGAGCTCACATTGATTTCTGCATCTTCGACACCACTCGTCTTCTCTGCGATTTCCTCACAGATCGCATGGAACTCATCGGTTGTCTTGATATCCGCGTCTGTAATAATATTGAAAGAAAACTGCGTATAGTTATCCGTACTTCCTGCCACAGAGGTGATTGCCGTCGCATTTCCGTCCATGGCACCGACCTCCGCGATTCCGTCTACGGATAAGATCAGGTCCATCACTTCATCTGCGGTTGCATAAGCAGCTTCCTTCTCGCAGTCATCCGGCAATGTCATGCTCACAGAGATCTGGTTGCTTTCCATATCATCCAAAAGTACCAATCCCGTGTCAAATGCCCGCAGAACACAGACAACAAACAGTGTGATCGCGATTGCCAGCGGTACGATTTTTACCTTGAGGCACCAGCCCAGTATTTTTCCATATACATTCTGCATTTTTTCGAAGATCGGATGCCTTTTCTCTTTTACCTTTTTCAGCATGACAGAGCTGAAGGTCGGCACAACGGTCAAAGCCACGATCAGTGATGCCACCAATGCATAGGAAATCGTAAATGCAAAGGGCACCATCAGCTGGCTGACCAGGCCGGTCGTGTATACCATCGGGAAAAAGACGCAGATCGTCGTCACCGTGGAAGCCACGATGGGCGCTGCCACCTGTTTCGTGCCCTGCACGGCTGCTGCCGGCGCGGAAAGCCCTTTTTGCCGCAATCGGTAAATATTTTCCATGACAACGATGGAGTTATCCACCAGCATTCCGATTCCGAGGCAAAGTCCGCCAAGGGACATGACATTGATGTTGATACCTGTAAAATACATGACGATCAGCGCAAACAACACGGAAAACGGAATACTGAACGCCACCACGATCGTGGGCTTTACCTCCTGCAAAAACAGTGCCAGCACAATGATCGCCAGCAACGCTCCAAGAAGCATACTGCTCAGCACACTCTTTATGATCATGCTGATATAATCGCCCTGATTCATGATCGGTGTCACAGAAAGTCCGGGATAATCCTCCTCCAGCTCATCAAAGGCCTTTGTCAATGTCTTTGCCACATCGCTGGTGCTGGCCGTGCTGACCTTGAAAATCGACAGAAGCACCGCATCATTTCCGTTCATCTTTGCATAGCTTTCGCCTGCATTGTCCACGATGGTCACATCTGCCACATCGCGAATGCGGATCTTTCCGACACCGGAGATCTTTGTCAGTACCAGATCCTCGATCTCATCTTCATCTGTAAAATGCTCTCCGACTTCAACGAGCCACTGATTGTCAGACTTATCATCAATATAACCGGCGGGCATTGCCAGATTCTGCGCATAGATGATGGATGAGAGTGTTTTCAGATCCAAAAGGGCATCAATGTTTGCATTTTTGAGTGCCGCTTCCTTTGCATCCTCCATCTGCTTTTCTGCCTCTTCCAGCTGCTCCCTTGCAGACTTCATCTGTTCCTCTCCGGCTGCCACCTGCGCCTGACCGGAACCAAAACCTGCCGCCGCGCTGTAGCCTCCTGCAATAACCTCAGACTGCTTGCCGTCCATTCCTTTCATCTGCTTGCTGATCTCATCCAGCATGGCCTGTGCCGCTGCAAGCTCTGTATCCAGATTTGCCAGCGCCGTGTCAATCTGGGGCAGACGCGTCGTCACCACATCATACACCTGCTTAATACTGTCATAGGTCAGCCCTTTGACAGCATCTCCCTGCCCCATCTGTGTCAGCCACTGCAGGTAGCTTTCTGTCGTATCCCGATCTGCCGCTGCCTCCTCGATGCTGCCGGGCGCCTCGATACCTGCCTGCTCTGCCATCGTGCCAAGATTCATCTGAAACTGCGCAAACATGCCGTCCAGCTTTTCATAGGTATCCTGCATTCCGGCATCCTCATAGGCCTGTTTTTCCGCCTGCAGCGCATTCTGGCTTGCTTTTAAGCTGTTATAGCTGGATTCATAGGCGGCTTTCGTTGCCTGCGCCTGAGACAGCTGCACAGACGCATCTGCCAGCTCCTGGTTCGTATCTGTCTGCTGTTTATCCAGATTTGCTTTCTGTTTTTTCAGCTCTGCCTCTCCGTCTGCAAGATCTGCCTTTGCATCCTCGATCTCCTTGGCGGCATCTGCCAGCTTTTCATTGGTATGCTCTAAGATCTTCTCGTTGACCGCATCGATCTTATCCTGATTTAAACGGATCTCCACCGAATCAGACACTTCTCCGCTGCTGGAAATGCTCGCCACGCCGTTCTGGCGCTCCAGATAAGGAATGACCACTTCCTCTGCAAAATTGGTCACTTCTTTAATGTCTTTTTCCTCATAATCGATGGATGCATACATCGTAGCGATCATATCCATGCTGATCTCCATAATATTGGGCGTTCCGCAATCCTCCGGAAGTTCCATGGAGTCCAGCGCCATGGACACGCGCACCAGCGCTGCCTCCATATCTGTGTCCTCAGAAAACTCCAGCATCACCATGCCATAGTTTTCCGAAGAGCTGCTCGTCACGTTCTCCACACCGTTGATCGTTCCGAGCGCATTTTCCATCGGTTCTGTCACATCCATCTCCACCTGCTCCGGAGATGCGCCGACCTCCGTTGTGATCACCGCCAGATAGGGCATGGACAGATCCGGCATGAGATCGGTCTGCATACCGGTCAGGCTGACCACGCCGATGACCAGTATCACGATGACTGCCACAACTACATAAAATGGTTTCTTTACGCAAAATTTTGTCATGTTGTAGTTCCTTTCTTTTCATGTAACAGTTCAGAGACATCCGCAAAACTGCTGCTTTTCAGCTTTCCCTGTCTCTGAAGTATCAAAAATGACACCCTGTCATAATCTTATTTGCGATTATATATGACAGGGTGTCACTTCGTCAATCCGTCTCCGGAAAGTTTATACTTTTTTAATATTTTGTAACTATTCAGAGCCAAGGCAATCGACATAAAATATATGAGTCATGCTTGCATGGACGAATATATTTTTTGAGATTTCTTTGGCGAGAAGCCACATCGAGATGGGGTCTGAATAGTTACAATATTTTTAGTCGTCCTCCTGCAGCATGCGGTAGAATTCTGCGTAATGGGTATTGTGCTCCTTTACAGCAGCGATGGCTGTACGCGGGTGCTCCATCGTAAGTCCGGTGAGAAGATACGGGATATCGTAGCCCCAGGCGTACTTTTCCTTCATTTCTACCATGTATTTTTCCATCAGCTCCAGCACCGGATCCAGCTTATATTTCGGGTTTTTCAGGAAGCCGATCAGACCCTCCAGCGAACAGTTTCCGGCTCCGCGGCCCATCCCACACACGGTTGCATCCAGCATGCTGGCTCCTACGGACATGGACTCGATCGTATTGGCAAATGCGCACTGCTGATTATTGTGCGCATGGATACCAACCAGCTTTCCATATTTTTCCATTGTGTTCATGTAGAGCTCTGTGATACGGCGCATCTGGATCGGAAAAAGAGCGCCGTAGCTGTCCACGATATACACCGCCTTCACCGGCGTCTTTGCCAGCTCATCCAACGCATACTGCACATCGGATTCCTGTACATTGGAGATCGCCATGATATTACAGGTCGTCTCGTAGCCCTTCTTGTCTGCATCCAGAATCATCTCGATTGCTTCCGGAATCTGGTGCATGTAAGTTGCCACCCGCACCATGTCCACGGGGCTGTTTGCCTTTTCCACGATGTCTGTTTTATAATCGCATCGACCCACATCTGCCATGATCGTCAGCTTCAAGTCTGTATTATTATCGCCGACGATCTTATAGATATCGTCATCCGTTGCAAATTTCCACTTGCCAAACTCAGATTCCTTGAACTGCCGCTTCGATGCCCGGTAGCCCATCTCCATATAGTCAACGCCTGCGGCAACATTCATCTCATACAATGCCCGGACAAACTCATCCGAAAACTCAAAATTGTTGACCAGACCTCCGTCCCGTAATGTTGCATCCAAAATGCGAATGTCCTCGCGGACAGACATCATGCTTCCTCTGATTTCCATCTCTGCTGCTCCTCTTCGTAACCACTTAGTACTTTCGCAGTTACTTCCCTTCTTATATTTTTTATCAAGCATTCCTTGCTTTTTGCTGCGCACAACATTTCATCAATTCAACGCTATAACGCTACAACGCGCTAAATTATAATAGCACACTTTACTCTAAAAGAACAGTATTTTTTGCTATTTTCTAACGTTCTCTACCCTCAACAGCATCTGTCAAAGACCGGGCGTATTGAAAAATAAGATTGACACAGCAAAACGCAGTTTCTATAATGATTTTGTGTTTGATACACATCCGCAAAGGAGGACATCACATGATCATCGAAAACAATCCAAAAGAGATCGCAGCCATGCAGGAATTTCACAAAGGAAACCGCACAGAAGGCCTACGCCTGCAGGAAGAATTCGCATCCGAATTTCGCACAGAATATGCTGACAAGGATCACTGTCCATGCCAGAAAGCCTGCCGTTACCACGGCAATTGCAAGGAATGCGTAGCGATCCACCGCGCACATCAGGAACACGTGCCAAACTGCATGCGCCCCATCATCAATCGTAAGCTTAAGATCATGTCAGAATTGACGGAACACACACTGGCATACGAAATTGAGCCTCCGAAGGAAGTGCTCCGCAAGGAATTTCAATAAAATACAATCAAACGTGAGGAAGCTTAAATGTCTGAATTAAACCAAAGCCTTGCTTCGATCCTCTCCGATGCCCCGGAGCGCCTTGTCCTGAGCAAGCAGGTGAACAAATCCCAGGAATTCCGCAAGGTCATCATAGAAAAAAAGAGTCATTGTTATCAGATCTCCAGATATACCGAAAAACAGGTGTTCCACGAAAACTGTGATCCTGTCCGTCTGGCAGATTATCTCACAGAAACGATGGGCACACAGTTTTTGCAGTTGAACGGCTGGTCCGAAGGAAAAGAGCACCAGCTTCTCATGTCAAAAAAAGGGACGGTCACTTATAAAAAGAAGGTAGTGCCAAACGCTGCTTAGCCAAAAGTAAATGCCGCACATAATCGCAGGAAAAACTATTTACTTCAGGAAGGCAGTCAGATCCCGCCACTTGTTGACATGGGCGTATTTACAAAAGAGGGAAAAGTTGTCCACGCCATGTACGACAAGTTTCGCCAGATCAACCGTTTTATTGAACTCATCGATGATGCCGTCGGCTCTTTGGACAAGCCCTGCTGGCACATCATCGACTTTGGCTGCGGCAAATCGTACCTGACCTTCATTTTATACTACTATTTTACAGAAATCCAAAAGCAGCCTGTGGAGATCATCGGTTTGGATTTAAAAGCTGACGTCATTGAAAAGTGCAATCTCGCCGCAGCAAAGTATGGCTATGACCATCTGCGTTTTGAGCTGGGCGATATCAACGGCTATCAGGCGCCCTTCGATGTGGATATGGTCGTGACGCTCCACGCCTGTGACACCGCCACGGACTATGCGCTTTACAATGCAATCTACTGGAATGCGGACATGATTTTTTCCGTACCGTGCTGCCAGCATGAACTGAATGCACAGATGCACACGGACACACTCTCACTGTTCACACGATACGGCATTGTACAGGAGCGTATGGCGGCACTGACAACTGACGCGATCCGTGGAAACCTGCTGACCTGTATGGGATATAAGACGCAGCTGTTAGAATTTGTGGATCTCTCCCACACACCCAAAAATCTGCTGATCCGCGCAGTGAAGAGCCCGTCCATGTCCAAAAAGACCCGCATGGCGCAGCTGGACGAAATACATGCCGTCATGGACACCTTTCATGTGGAGCCGACACTTTACCGCCTGCTGCGTGCAGACGGACGGATCTGACACCGCCATATTACGCTTATTCGACCTTGCCAACCTGCATTTAGAGACAGACGGATCTGGTCTTGCCGTCTTTGGCAGCTTTTCCCGTTTTCTCTTCATCCGACATGCAGACCGATGTCAAGCCCTGCACGCAAAATAGTACATTCCAAAGACCCTGAATAGTTCACAAACTTTCAGGGTCTTTTTTAGTTGTTTCGTGTATTGACCGGGGCTGTTCATCTGTGTTAAAATTTTAACATAACTGCGTGGGGCAGTTACTTTTTAGGGGTATGGAAGTATTGGGGGATGATACACTTCCATAACTTATCTTTTATTACTTTTCATTTAGGAGGATTAAAAAATGGCAAGATTTACACTTCCCAGAGACCTTTATCATGGCAAAGGATCTTTAGAGGCATTAAAGACATTTGAAGGAAAGCGTGCGATCATCTGCGTTGGTGGCGGATCAATGAAGCGTTTCGGCTTTTTGGATCGCGCGATTGGATATTTAAAAGAAGCAGGCATGGAGGTTGAGGTATTCGAGGGTATCGAGCCGGATCCGTCTGTAGAGACTGTTATGAAGGGTGCAGAGGCTATGGCAAAATTCCAGCCCGACTGGATCATCGCAATGGGCGGTGGATCACCCATCGATGCTGCAAAGGCTATGTGGATCAAGTATGAGTACCCTGACTGCACATTTGAAGATATGTGTAAGGTATTCGGTCTTCCGAAGCTGCGTACAAAGGCTCACTTCTGTGCAATTTCTTCTACTTCAGGAACTGCTACCGAAGTTACCGCATTCTCCATCATCACCAATTATCAGGATCGTATCAAATATCCGATCGCTGACTTTGAGATCACTCCCGATGTGGCAATCGTTGATCCCGATCTGGCAGAGACCATGCCTCAGAAACTCGTTGCCCACACCGGTATGGACGCTATGACCCATGCGGTTGAGGCTTATGTTTCTACCGCAAACTGCGATTACACCGATCCACTGGCAATCCATGCGATCGAGATGATCCGTGACGACCTGGTTGCTTCCTACAACGGAGATATGGCTGCCCGCGACAGAATGCACAACGCACAGTGCTTAGCAGGTATGGCATTCTCTAACGCATTACTTGGTATCGTTCACTCTATGGCACACAAGACCGGAGCTGCTTTTGAAGATTACGGCGCACATATCATCCATGGTGCTGCAAACGCGATGTATCTGCCGAAAGTTATCGCTTTCAACGCAAAGGATGAGACCGCCAAGAAGCGTTACGGCGTGATCGTTGATTACATGGGAATCGCTGACAAGAGCGCATCTGACGATGACAAGGTAGCTGCTCTGATCGCTTACTTAAGAAAGATGAACGACGATCTGAACATCCCTCACTGCATCAAGAACTATGGTGCAGACAGCTATCCTACCGAGAACGGCTTCGTTCCCGAGGAAGTATTCTTGGAGAGACTGCCTGAGATCGCTGCAAATGCTATCTTAGATGCATGTACCGGATCTAACCCTCGTATCCCTTCACAGGAAGAGATGGAGAAGCTGCTGAAATGCTGCTACTATGATACAGAGGTTGATTTCTAATTATCAGATATGCAAAAAGAATGGGCTTTCGCAATCGCGAAAGCCCTGTTTTTTGTTGTGACAGATCGTTAACCTTTGGAAGTGACAATCTTTCGAACCAGTATCCCGCCTCTCAACAGAATATTATCGATGTAATGTCTGGAAAAGAGAATCTCTCCTTCCCGCTCGACCGTGATATCATCCTCTTCACAGTTAATGATGACCTCCACATAATTATCTACCCAACCGATCTTGTTAAACTCGATCACGCGGGGGCGGTTGATCTTATTCGGGAAATGGAAATTCCGGTTGCGAAGAAGCGGTTCCTCCATTCTCATATGGATCAGTCGTTTCACCATTGCAATGCGCTCGTCAAACATGCCATTTTCAATGTCTTCCCAAGGCATGCAGCGTCTGCAGTCCGGATCATGTCCACCTTCCATGGCGACCTCCGTCCCGTAAAAGATACAGGGCGAGCCGGGCATTGCAAACAATACCGCCAATTGCTGGAAAAACTCATCCAGATTTCTCACACAGGAACGAAGCCGTTTTGTGTCATGTGAATCCAGAAGATTAAACAGCACATCATTCGTCTGCTGCATATATCCCGTATAACAGCGGTTGATCGTGTATTCAAAATCTTCATTTGTAAGGCTCTTATCGATCCAGAAATCCTTTATACTCTCTCCAAGCGGATAATTCATGACCGCATCAAATTCATCCCCACGCAGCCACGGCATCGCATCATGCCAGATCTCTCCCAGAATATAGATATCCGGTTTGATCGCCTTTAACCGCATCCGCAGCTCCTTGCAAAATACATGTGAGATCTCATTTGCCACATCCAGACGGATACCGTCCACATCGTAATCTCTCACCCATGATTCGCAAACTCCGATCAGATATTCACGCACCTTCGGATTGCTGGTATTGAGCTTTGGCATCTCATCATAAAACGCAAAGGTATAATACTGACCCGTTCTGGCACAGCCCTCTTCCCGGCGAAGCGGCCATTCATTGATCATAAACCAGTCATAATACTCTGACTCCGGACCCTTTTTCAGAACATCCTGCCACGGTGCAAACTGCTCGCCGGTATGATTAAATACACCGTCCAGCATAACACGGATTCCCCTGTCATGCGCCTCTCTCACCAGCTTTTTCATCGTCTCATCATCGCCAAAATGCGGATCGATCTTTGTATAATCCGTCGTATCGTACTTATGAGAAGTGGGCGACTCATTGATCGGTGTCAGATAAAGTCCTGAAATGCCCAGATCCTTTAAATAATCCAGCTTCTGGGTAATTCCTGCCAGATCTCCACCGAAAAATTCTTCATTTTTGACTTCACCACGGTTTCTCCATGGCAGCACATGCTCCGGGTCATTGCCCGGATCACCATTGCAAAAACGCTCCGGATAGATCTGATACCAGATCGTATCATTCACCCAGGAAGGCGTCACGGGAATATCCGCCGGATTCATCCACGGAAAAACAAAGCACTGGCGGCTTCTTCCGGATAAATTCAACTGCTCCTCAGAAACAAATCCGTCCTCAAAATAGTACCAGCGCTCGTTCTCGGTCTGCAGTTCAAAATAATATTTTAATCTTTTAAATTCCGGCTTGATGGTCGTTGTCCACCAGACCTGATTTTTCAGCCTCTTTTTAAATGGAATGTTTAGTGCCTGTCCATTCCATGTCTCTCCACCACCCAGAATACCTGCTGAAAATGGATCACCCTGAATGATGTTGACATATTTCACGTCATAGCCTGTCTTGATGTTGATGATCAGTTCATCTTCGTTCAGGGGATAACAATAATTGTCATTCGCTCTGTGATATACCGCATTAAAATCCATGGTTTTTACCCTCCGTTCCTAGATCTTCTCCACAAACTATTATATACGAAAAAAAGAATAAAACAAAGACTTGTAATGGGATTTCACAGGTGGATTTTTTCAATTTTGTTACAATTCACACGCCAGCCAGCTGACCTGTGAATTGCAACGAATTTGGCGATGCTTCGCATGCAAAATCATGCAAATGCGTATTCTGCCATCCAAACAGGATCTGTATGACCTGATGCAAATTCTCAAATGAGAGCTTCTCAGGGATCACCACACGTCTCCATACCGGAGGATGGGTACCCCATATCTTTCTTATCAAGCCACCAGTTCACCGTTATAAGCTAGAAATTCCCACCATTCCAGCCCCAGTCCTTCACGCCCTGGTAGGTGACGTAGACATTACTGCCGGGAATGCCAAGCTCATCGGATAAGATTGCGCAGATTTCTCCTGTCATCTGATCGTAGGCAGAAGAGGATGCGTTTCCATACAGGCTGACGGACACGAATGCGCCCTTTTCCAGCTTGTTTCCTCCCAGATACAGGTCATAGTTGTCCTCGAATCCGACCATGAGGTAGTTTTCGCTCTTTCCTAACAGAGTGATGGCCTGTCCGAGCTTTGTCTTGATACTCTCTTTCTTTTCCGGTGTGACCGGTACTGTAATTTTTGAATCAATAAATGGCATTTCTTTTTCCTCCTTCTAATTGTTCCAAATCTACATTTTGCATATGTACTACTATAAACTCCAAATCCTGTTTGATTTTTTGAATATAGTAATGGTCATTTTTTACATTATCCATAGATTTTTATTCCATCTTTCAATATTTCCTTTGTCAGTTCCAGATTATCTTTTAGTTGGTTGATATCTAAGACATCTACTTTTTTGTGCAGTGCAGTTCTTATTTCCTCGACTAATCCGTAAAACTTTAATCCTTTTACATTTGCAGAGATCAAAAGATCCACATCGCTTGCAGGGTGTGCCTTTCCTTTTGCATATGAGCCAAAAAGATAACAAAAACTTACCTCATATCTTTCAAAAATCAAGGAACATTTTTGTTTTATGTCTCCGATCTCAATGATCCCGTGCTCTTCATCAATAGGATTGATCTCTGCCAGCTTTTCGGCTATATAATTATATTTTAATGTCCCAAATTTTTTTTCATCATTTTCATATGATTTGTAAGAACGCAGAGAAATTCCCAGCAAGTCAGCAACCTGTTGTTGTGTCAGCTTCTTTTCATTTCTTAAGTCTTTTAAGTCTCTCATATTTGCACCTCTAATAATATAGTAATGCACAATTTGCACCTTTGTCAATTTAAAGGTGCAATATTTGCACTTCAAAACTGACAAGGTGCATTATCTATTATTTCTTGCAAACATGGTTTCTATTCAGGAATAAGCGCGATGATTGAAAACGGCTGCTTGATAATCCCCCCGTCACAGCTTCGGCTCCCACAGAAACGGCTCATACATCCGCTTCAATGTCTTCACCACTTTATTGTGGTCGCATTCCTTCACAAGAATATCGTATTTTCCCTCGATACTTCCAAAGGTCACGATATGCTCAATACCTGTCTCTTTGCGAAGATAGGCGATCATATTTTCCCGCGTTGCGTTTTCATTGTAGATCTTGATGTAGGCATAACCGGGATAATCGTCGGAAGCATAACGGCTGATCCGAAGCTTCTGAAAGTCTTCTCTTTTTTGTAATTCCTCGTAGATCCGGTCGATCTGCTCCCTTGGCTGTATGATCATAAAATAAATGCACTGCGCCTCCGGCAATAGCTCCATCGTTGTATAATTCCGGTAAGGTGAGGTGTGTAATTTGTTATAAATGTCTGTTTCCGCCTCATTTTGGAGCTGCTTATACTGGATGACGAGCATATTGTCCAGGATCAGGTTCATGAAATAATTAACGGAAAATTCTTCAAAAAATACCCGAAGCTTTTGCGCAGTTTCCAGCGAGATCACATAAGCGTGCAGATATTCGTTTTTTGTCAGGTCATACATGACTGCGCCATCCATCGCAATGACCGGCAGCTTTAATTGTATCCCGCGCAGCGGATCGATCAGTGATGCCGGCGTGCGCATGGTCGACACGGTAAAATTTGCGCCGTCCGCCAGCATCCGGTTCAGTTCCACGATACTGTAGGGCGACAGCTGATGGTTGCTCTCCAAAAGCGTATCGTCCATTCCCGATATAAACAGGATGTCGCGTTCCTTGCGGCGGGGAAGATGCGCGGTATTGACGATCATTCCTATGAGGATTCCGATCATCGTATCCATCACGCGGTTAATCACAAATACATACGGGTTTGCATCCCCAATATGATTGACAACTATGCTTAAAAAGACGACACACGAAAAATAGGAAGCATCTTTTTTGTGCAATAGCAGGGTCACATAAATGACCGCAATGATTGTCAGTGCAACCAATAGCTCATAGGTCAGATCATTACCAAGACCCGAACTGATCAAATACTTATCAATCAATAGTACAAAAAGCCCAAACACAGCACCGGTCAGTGTCCCCACCGTTCTCTGCAATGCTTTGGAGCGCGTATTTTCCCATTGGGGCTGGATACACCACAGCGCCGCCAGCTGGGAGTAAAAAATAATTCCGTTCGTGCGGAAATAGGAATAAAATACAAAGCACAAAAATACAGCAACGGCTGATTTTACGATACGCATTCCCACCCGCGGCAGCTGCGGCTTCTTTTGTATTTCATGTTTCATCGCTTTTATCCGCAAAACTCCATACGGTATTCTGCCTCAAACACACCATCCACTGCCAGCTCGTTTTCATAGGCGCGCGTTTCCAGTGTTCCATCAAAATCTACGGCATCACATCTGCCGTACCAGGGCTCGATGCACACAAAGGGCGCTTCTTTTTTCTCCGGGGACCAGACAGCAAAGAGCGGCGTGTCAAAATGCAGTGTCACATATGCTTTTCCGGCCGTATCCAACAGTGACACCTCACCGGTCTGTTTTCCCTCTACCATATAGGTGCAGGTGTCAAAAAATCCTGATGTGAACTTCACTGTGCCATCTTCCAGCGGCAGAATCTGGTCTTCCATCACAGCCAGTCCCTTCGGCGTATTTCCATGATGATGAAGCTCCGTGGTCAGCCCGCCAAATTTCAGGCCGTAGCCCAGCTTGTTTTCCTCGCCGTGGATCGGGCAACGGAAGGCGGGATGTGCACCAATGGAAAAATACATTGGCTTGTCATCCGTATTTACAACCTTCCAAAGCACCTTTACTGTATTTTTGCATAGCTCATAACCGATGTACAGGCGAAATGCAAAGGGATATTTTGCCCGCGTCTCCTCCGTAGATGTCAATGAAAACCAGATTTTTGTATCCTCTGCGCTCTCCAGGGCAAATTCCATATCCCTTGCAAAGCCGTGCTGCCCCATGGCGTAGGTCTTTCCTGCATAGCGGTATTCCTTATCCTTCGGCACTCCTACAAAGGGAAACAGCACCGGCGATGTGCGTCCCCAATATTTCGGATCAGCCTGCCACATATATTCCAAATCGTCTGACTTCCGTTTGACAGACTTGATTTCTGCCCCGAATGAATCGATTTCCACTGCAAGTATCTCGTTTTCCAATTTGTATCTCATGATGCATCCTCCTTTATATCATCTAAAATCTCCATTAAATATTACGGATTTTCCCATAAAAAGTCTTTATCCATATCGCACATATACTTCTATTCACAAATTTTCTGTGCCCGGTTACACATTCGTTCTACTTCCTATGATAGTAATCTTCATCCTTGATGATAACGGGACTCCGCTGATTTTCTAATGACCAGTTATCATTCACACTCTATCATATTTCCGCAGTCCTTATACCGCTCCGGGCATTTTTCGGTCAGAATGACGGAATCCTCCATACTTCCAAAGGTGACGGAGCTGACGTTGTCAAATTTTGTGGAGTCACACAAAATATAGCTTTTCCGGCACTGCCCAAGGGCAGTCTGCTTGATCAGTGCTTCGCCCGCGTCAGGGGTCGTCAGTCCCTCCCCCCGGCTCACGCCATTTGTTCCAAAAAATCCTTTTGTAAAATGATAACCAAGTAGTGTATGGATCGCCTGGCTGCCCACAACGGCTTCCGTGGAGCTTTTTAATTCTCCGCCGATCAGATAGACATGTATCCCCCGGGCTGCGAGACGCTGCGCGTGAACGACGGCGTTGGTCACGACCGTGGCACTGAGCTCTGTCATATATTCGATCATGCATCCGGTCGTTGTTCCCGCATCCAGATAGATGAAATCTGACGGCTCGATCAGAGATGCCGCGTAACGGGCAATCTGATTTTTTTCTGATACGTTTTTATCCTGCTTCTGCTCCACCGTGGGTTCCCTGGATTCAAAGGTCATGTCGGATGCAACCGCTCCCCCAAACACGCGCACCAGCCTGCCCGCCTGATCCAAAGCATTGATGTCTCTTCTTGCTGTGGATTCGGATATATGCAGAAGCTCACAGATTTCCGTGACTGTGACGCTTTTTTTCTCCTCGATCAGTTTTAAAATTTCTTCGTAGCGTTGTTCTGTTAACATTTTTTACCTCATAGTTTTTGTGCCAATTGCCCTGACTCTGAATAATTACATTTTATTCTTTTTTTCCATACAAATCAACCCGCAAGGAAAACATACCTTGCGGGTTATCATAAAAACGAGTATGATCTGTTGCCGTTCGCGCAGCAGCCGGATTTTACTGTGGGCTGCGTGTCAAAAATGTACAGAAGCCTTGCATGTAACAATTTTACACACAAAGCTGTGACACATTCGTCTCCCGGATGATCTTGCGCAGCGGCAGGATGCGTCCGGGTGATACGGACAGTTCATCCACGCCCATTTTTAAGAATTCTCTTGTCAGCTCCATATCTGCGCCGAGTTCTCCGCAGATGCCTGCCCAGATGCCCTTCCTGTGGGCATTTTCCACAACCATTTGAATCATGCGCAGCACCGCAGGGTGATGGGGATCATAAAATTCATCCAGCTTTGTATTCTGGCGGTCAATGGCCAGCGTATACTGGGTCAGGTCATTTGTCCCGATACTGAAAAAATCCACTTCCTCTGCCAAAAGGTCACTGATCATGACAGCCGCCGGTGTCTCGATCATGATGCCCTGCTCCACCTCGCCGTATTCCACGCTCTGGGCATCCAGCTCGGCCTTTACCTCTGCCACGATTGCTTTGATCCTTCGCACTTCCTCCACGCTGGTGATCATCGGATACATAATCGCGATCTTTCCAAAGGCGCTGGCACGGAACAGTGCCCGCAGCTGTGTCTTGAAGATCTCCGGTCTGGTCAGGCAGATACGGATCGCCCGGCAGCCCATTGCAGGATTTTCTTCTTTTTCCATTTCAAAATAGTCGCACTGCTTATCTGCTCCGATGTCCAGTGTACGGATGATAACACGCTTCCCCGAAAGAGTCTGTGCCACCTGCTTATAGATCTGAAACTGTTCCTCCTCGGTGGGAAAGTGATCCCGTTCCAGATAGATGAATTCGCTTCGGAACAGTCCGATACCGCCGGCATCATTCTGGATGACAGTCGCGAGGTCTTTGCTGTTTCCAATGTTTGCATACAGGAGCATCTTTTGGCCATCCAGGGTCACATTTTCTTTGCCCTTTAAGGTTTCTAACAGTTCCTTCTGCTCTGCAAATTCGCGCTGTCTCTGCTGCAGTTTTTTCATGGTCTCTTCGTCCGGCTCCACATACAGCTTTCCTGCCGATCCGTCTACGACTGCATATGCTCCGTCCACGTCACCCAAAGATGTCAGGTTCGTACTGACAAGTGCCGGTATGCTCATGGTGCGTGCCAAAATCGCCGTATGGGAATTCAGTGATCCGTGCACAGTTACAAAGGACAGCACCTTACTTTTATCCATCTGAACGGTTTCTGACGGTGCCAGGTCATCTGCAACAATGATCACTGGCTCGTCTGCCGCCACAACCGCCCCAGCCGCTCCGTTTAAGATTCCGATCACGCGCTCGGAAATGTCCTTAACATCAGCAGCCCGCCCCCGCATATATTCATCCTCCATGGCAGCGAACATACCCGAAAAATTATCTCCGGTGGCTGCCACCGCATACTCTGCGTTGACATGCTCCGTGCGGATGATATTTTCCACGGACTCGTTGTAATCTTCATCCTCCAGCATCATCTGATGCACCTCGAAAATAGCTGCGTTGGCCTCACCGATCTCCCGGAGCGCCTTGTCATACAGCTCCTGCAGCTGACTCATCGCCTCATCCCGCGCACTCTGGTAACGGGAGATCTCTGCTTCCTCATCCTCGATCTTCTGGCGTTTTACCTGGTTTTCATCCTTTTTGTATACACGGATCTTTCCCATCGCGATCCCGCCAAAAACGCTTTTTCCTTTATATATCTGCATAGCTGCTCTCCTACAGGTTTGCTTTCATAAATGCCTCAACTGCCTCACATGCTGTGTCCTCATCCTCACCCTCGAAGGTCATGGTTACCTCATTTCCGTTCTTTACCGCAAGACCCATGATACCGAAGATCTTCTTGCAGTCTCCGCTCTTTCCGTCCTTTGTCAGTGTGATTTTGCACGCATACTTTTTAGCCTCCTTTACGAGTTCTCCTGCGGGGCGTGCGTGGATACCCTCGGGATCCGTAATAACATATTTGAATTCTCTCATTTTTAATGTCCTCCTTTTTTTACAGAATTTGAATAATTTCAGTCGTTATAAAACTGAGTCATAGAGTAAATGGGGAATACGAAGCACCATGTATGCAGCAGGTACTTTGGAGCGGCTGGTACTTAGTGACCGTATTTTGGTCACTTACGTACCACTGCCAGCGACAAGTAGCGAGAGCGTGCCTGCCATACGTGTACTCGCATGCCTCTCAACAATAATGTAGTAAATATATTATACTACACTCTTCTTTAAAATACCAAGCAAAGCTGTGGAAACAGCAGTTCCTGCCAATAGCGCCACCAGATACATCCATGCATTTCCAACTACCATGAACACGAAGATTCCACCGTGAGGTGCCATGAGGGTACACTGGAATGCCATGGAGATGGCTCCTGCCACTGCGGAGCCTGCGATACATGCAGGAAGCACATGCAGCGGGTCGGATGCTGCGTAGGGAATCGCTCCCTCCGTGATAAACGCCAGTCCCATAATAAAGTTCGTGGGGCCTGCCTCCCGCTCCTCTTTTGTAAATTTGTTCTTAAAGAGCAGGGTTGCCAGTGCAATGGCACAGGGCGGTGTCATTCCGCCCACCATAACTGCTGCCATAATGTCATAATTTCCGGCGGCGATTGCTGCGGCTCCAAATACATAAGCTGCTTTATTGAAGGGGCCGCCCATATCGATGGCCATCATTCCGCCAAGCACCAGACCCAGAACGATCTTGCTTGACTGACCCATCGTAGATAACATCGTATTCAGTCCGGTATTGATTCCGCCCATCACAGGCTCCACGATAAAAGTCATAAACAATCCCATGATCAGAATACCAAAAACCGGATACAACAGCACCGGCGCGATCTTTTCGATCGCCTGCGGCAGCTTCTCACACAGCTTTCTCAGCAGACGGATCAAATAACCTGCCAGGAAACCTGCGACCAGTGCACCTAGAAATCCGGATTTTCCGTTTGCCGCCATCATTCCACCCACAAAACCGAGTGCCAGAGCCGGACGGTCACCGATCGCCATACCGATAAAGCCTGCAAGGATCGGAAGCATGAAGCCAAACGCTGTGTCGCCAATACCCTTTAACAGTGCAGCCGCAGGGGTGATCGTACCGAAATTACCGCGCTGATCTGCCGGAAGTGCGTTCAGATCCACGTTAAGTCCATCGATCAAAAACGCCAGTGCGATCAGAATTCCTCCGCCTACAACGAAGGGGAGCATGTGTGAAACACCGTTCATCAGGTAGGTGTAGATCTTGTGCGCCGCGCCGCCGCTCTTTTCCGTCTGCTGCTGCGCCGGTGCAGATGCGTCATGATAAACGGGTACATTGCCGGAGATCGCCAGCTCCACCAGCTCATCTGCCTTGCTGATACCATCGGAAACCTGTCGGATGATGACCTTTTTGCCCTCGAAACGACTCATGGGAATCTGTGCATCTGCCGCAATGATGATGCAGTCCGCCTCCGCAATCTCTTTGTCAGTCAGGACATTTTTGGCTCCACCCGAGCCTCTGGTCTCTACCTTCACAAAGCAGTCATGGGCTTTTGCGGCTTTTTCGATGCCTTCGGCTGCCATGTAGGTGTGTGCGATGCCCGTGGGGCAGGAGGTGATCTGTAAACTCTTCATCCATCAAAAGCACGGACAGCTTGCTGAGCACATCTAAATGGATGTTGTCCTCCGTGTTCGGTGCTGCGATCAAAAAGATCAGGTCGACGGGCTCGCCGTCCAGCGCGTCAAAATCCACACCATTCTTTACGACCATGGCTGCCAGTCCGGGCTTGCTCACCGCATCGCATTTACCGTGGGGAATCGCAATTCCCTCACCGATTCCGGTGGTGCTTTCTTCTTCTCTCGCATAAACCTGTTTGCGATAGCCTTCCTCATCATTGATCTTTCCGCTTTTTACCATCAAGGCTACCATCTGATCCAGCGCCTCGCTTTTATTTCCCGGTGCGCCGTCCAGACAGATACTGCGCTTGTCTAATAGATCTGTAATCCTCATCCCTTCATTTCCTCCACTTCGTTATGATCAGTCAGTGCCTCATACACCGCTTCCACTTCCGGTCTGGTGGCCAGATACTCGGAAAATGCACTAGCGCTTCCCGCCGCGACACCCATATAAAAGGCATGCCGGTAAGCGGTCTGTTCCATCCATCCTGCCAGAAAGCCTGCCACCATGGAATCCCCTGCGCCGACACCGTTCACAAGTGTTCCCTTCGGCGCCGGTGTTGAAAAGATCTGTCCGTCTGCGGTCACAAGCACCGCGCCCTCACCTGCCATGGACACCAGCACATTTCTGGCGCCCATCTCCTGCAGCTTCTTTGCAAAAGGAATCACCGCATCTCTCGTGTCAAGCTCTTCTCCGAAGATCTCCCCCAGCTCATGATTATTTGGTTTGATCAGAAATGGATGATACGGGAGTACATTCAGCAGCAGCTCCTTTGTGGCATCCACAACGATCATAATTCCTCTTCCATCCAGCATTTTCATGATTCGGCTGTACATGTCATCAGGTATAGATGCCGGGATGCTTCCCGCCAGCACCAGGATGTCTCCCTCCCTCAGCTGATCCAGCTTTTCCATTAAAAGCGTGATCATATCCTCTCCGATCGTCGGGCCTGCCCCGTTGATCTCGGTTCCGTCGATGGATTTCAGCTTTACATTGATGCGGGAAATCCCGTTTTCCACCCGGATAAAATCCGACTGGATACGCATCTGCTCCACCCTGCGCACGATCTCATCTCCGGTAAATCCGGCGACAAAGCCCAGCGCCGTACTCTGAATTCCAAGATTTCCGAGCACCGTGGATACGTTGATGCCCTTTCCTCCCGGAAGCATCAGCTCCGAGCTGGTCCGGTTTGTCAGTCCCAGCTGAAAATCATCGACGGAAACAATGTAATCCAGTGATGGATTAAATGTTACTGTGTAGATCATTTTCTGTCCTCTCCTCCGTTTCTCATTATGCCATTCTTTCGAATGTTTGTGATCATTCTACCTGCTGTTTTCTTGTTGTGTTTATTATATATTCAAATTCATTCAAAATCAATCAAACTAATTCACAAATCTTTTGGATCATTTTTGTCCAACATGCACAAAGTCGGTCATATTCAATCAATTTCAACCATATTCATCTGAAGTAACGAACGAAACATGCTTTCGCCTCTGTTTTTCTCCCACAATGTCGCGACCATACTCCGATGAACCGCCTCACATTATTTATGTGGAGCCGGGCACACTTTTAAACATTCCATGGAACATTTTACTTAAAAAAAGAATGTGCCTCGGCACATTCTCGCGCCGAGCGCGGTCGCTTGCGACATCCTACATCTTCGCGCGAGTGCGCATCCTGTCGGAGGCTTTTGTCGTATAGGAGATGAAGTTTCCTATACGACAAAAAAGAAGCGGACCATTACAGCTCGCTCCAATCCTTTATTGTAAATGTAAAGCAGACCACCAGACTCACTCCAGCGACCACAACCCTCTTTTTCCACTCTTTTCTCATGCCATCACTCCAATCTGCGCCACCAGCTGCTCCATAGCTTCAACGTTTTCCGTTTCCGTCCACTCGTACCTCATTCCAATCACAGGGCTACTCTGCCGCAGTCTGCTTTGACGCTTCATACGCCGCCTCATATGCCTGCTCATAAAAATATTCCTGTGATTCCAGTCTCGTGTCCGCCTCCTGGGGGATCAAATAGCTGCCGTCCGGCTGCTGGATGCGTCCCTTGACGTTGTCACTGAACATCGTCACAAACATCTCACGGATGCGAAGCTTTAATTTTTCATCATAAATGGGTGTTGCCACCTCCACGCGGCGCAGCGTATTGCGCGTCATGTAATCTGCAGATGCGATATAGATCTCATCATGGTCGGGCGTTCCAAAAATATAGATTCTGGAATGCTCCAAAAAACGTCCCACGATGCTGTGCACCTCGATATTGTCCGTTTTACCCTCGATCCCACTGTGCAGACAGTTGATGCCGCGGATCAAAAGCTCGATCTTTACACCTGCCTGCGATGCCTCGATCAGGCGGTCGATGATTTTTTTGTCAGTCAGGGAATTGATCTTCACACCAATGTAACCCTGCTCTCCATTCTTTGCGCGCCGGATCTCCCCGTCAATTTTTTCCAGTATTTTGCTTTGCAGACAGCGCGGTGCCACCATCAGATGCTCGCAATGCTCCACAACTTCACCTAAAAGCAGCGCAGAAAAGACATCTGCCGCCTCTTTTCCGATTGCCATGCGGGAGGTGATCAGTGAGAGGTCTGTGTACAATCTGGATGTTTTTTCGTTGTAGTTTCCCGTTCCGATCTGTGTAATATACTGCAGCTCGTCACCGTCCTTGCGCGTGATCAGGCATAGCTTGGAGTGCACCTTTAAGCCGTCCACACCGTAGACCACATGGCAGCCTGCCTCCTCTAATGTCCGGCTCCACTCGATGTTATTTTCCTCATCAAAACGCGCCTTCAGCTCGACTAATACATCTACCTGCTTGCCGTTTTCTGCCGCCTCCACCAGTGCATCCACGATCTTTGAATGGCTCGCCAGCCGGTAAAGTGTCATGCGGATGGAAATAACCTTCGGATCATTTGCCGCCTCCTGCAGCATCGCCAGGAACGGTTTGATACTCTCATAGGGATAGCTCAGCAGCACATCATGGTCTAAAATCTGCGGAATGATCGGCTCATTCTCCTTCAAAAGCGGGGTCTTCTGAGGTGTACGTGGAGCAAAAAACAGCTCCTTTTTCTCGCGCATGATATCCTTGATCTCGCCCACAAAGGACAGGTCAAGAGGTGCCCCGGAAATAAACATCCGCTCCTTTTCCAGTTCAAAATAATGGCGCAGACGCTTCGTCATCTCCGGTGCCAGATTTCTGGTGATCTCCAGCCGGACTGGTGAGAGCTTTTTCCGCTGCTTGATGATCTGTGCCATGTAATCGCGATAGTCCAGATCCTCGTCATAGGCCTGATTCATATCGATATCTGCATTTCGAGTGATACGAAGCAGCGTCTTTTCCACGACCTTGTACTCGCGGAACACCCGGGGAAGAAAATGCAGGATCAGCTCCTCTGACAGCATATATGTATTTTTCTTTGTGGGTATTTTGATCAGGCGGGGAAATACCTGGGAAGAGCAGGGAACGATACCGATCTTTTTCTTGTCACTCTTCGTTTCGAGCACTGCCATCGCATAGATTTCCTTATTGCGCAAAAACGGGAATGG
Organism: Lachnospiraceae bacterium; assembly: GCA_022773965.1. Taxonomy (GTDB): domain Bacteria; phylum Bacillota; class Clostridia; order Lachnospirales; family Lachnospiraceae; genus W0P33-017. Next base: position 3,509 of record JALFNQ010000085.1, on the reverse strand, counting down.
CTGCTTGCGCCCCACGATCATGACAGACAGCAGCGGAAGAATTTCATTGATAAAATAGTGGTGCAGATAATCCTCCTCGCGCTCGGAAATCTCCTGAAAATTTGTGAGAAAAAAGCCCTGGCAGCCCACCTCATCCATCAGTCCCTGATAGGTCGCATCCTTCAGGCGGCAGAGTCTGGCACTCTCAGCGGCGATCGCGTGCAGCTGTTCCTCGCTGGTCATTCCGGTCTTGTTGTCGCACACCTCTTTTTTCAGAAATTTCTGATCCTCGAGAGAACCGACACGAACCATAAAAAATTCGTCCAGATTACTTTGAAAAATAGATAAAAAGCCCAACCGCTCCATCAGCGGCACAGACGGGTTGCGTGCCTCCTCCAGCACGCGTTCGTTAAAGCGCAGCCAGGACAGCTCCCGGTTCTCATAGCAGTTTTCTTCTGTATTTAACATCAGTTATTTTTTCCTTTCTGTGTTTGATAAAAATAGGTACCTTTGTCCGGCACGCAGCCCGCAGGAAATGCTGCTGCGTGAGAAGTAACTAAAATGATCATAACAAGAGAAAAAAAGAACTGCTATCACGCCAACGTAAAATATTGTAAAGTCCATGTAAAATTCAGGTCAAATAATCTTTTTCTTTTTAAAGATCCAGATACAGACGATCACCACAAGCACGCTGATCACCGCCACATAGGGATAACCGTGCGCCAGCTCCGGCATATTTTCAAAGTTCATGCCATACCACCCTGTAATGAGTGTCAACGGGAAAAATATTGTGGAAACGACGGTCAGGTACTGCATGTTCCGGTTCTGGCGCTCGTCCACCTTTCCCTGGTAGACATCCTTAACCTGACCCGCATAGTCGATCAGATGGATGCAGCGGTGTAAAAGGCGCTCTGCCCGGTCACTGATCGTTCCGAAATATTTGAGCTGTTTTTTGGCAAACAGATCGTTCTCGTTTTCCTCCAGCTCACGTCCGACCTCCATAAACTGCTCATAATAGCCCCGCAGGGTCAGAAGCTGCTTGCGCACGCGGATCATATGCTTTAAAAAAGGCTCTGTCTGGCGGCGCATCGCTTCTTCTTCCATCTCCATGAGCTCCCGCTCAAATTTCTCCAAAATTACGTTATCCTTAGCGATGATATCTCCCAGTATCATAGACAGCACCTTTTCTGTTGTTGTCTGTGCAGTCAGCTTCCTTGCCCGCAGATGCTCCGCCAGTCGTCTGCCATAGCCGTCCTCACTGACTAAAAGCACATACTGTTTATTGACAAAAAAGATCAGTCGGTAACGGCTCCCCAGCAGATCCACGGCATTGGGTATTGCCAGGGAACCGCAGAAATAGTCCTGCTCCGCTTCTACCTTACAGAAATAGACATCTGAAAGCAGCAGCTCCCATTCTTCCCCTAACCCCAGCTCCTTCAGCAATAGCAGTGCTTCCCTGCTGTCCGTGACGATGAGCGCTGAAGCATTTTTCTCTTTTAACAATTCCAGCTCTGTCTCCGGCAGACCTGCGGTTAATTCGTAGACCATTGCGATTCCTTCCTTATTTTTGTTTCGTAACTGTTCCGTATCTTCATCGTTCCGGTGTAACATTCATTTACGGTCACCTGGTCAGAGGCAGTTTGCACTCCGGAATCACGTTTTCTCATCATTTCTATATCCAGCCTTCTTATACATCCCGCTCTGTCCCCAGCTTATCGATCTGCTTGCGCAGGCGCATCATCTGGCGGTCGATGCCCGCGATTTCCTTTGCATATTTCGAGAGCTTTTCCTGAATCTGGCGGCTCGTCTTTTCCTCAATGTTCTTTTTGTAGCAGAGCTGATAGTCTAACTGCGCCCAAAAATCCATCGCCACCGTGCGAAATTGTATTTCCACACGCTTTTTCTCGCAGCCCTCCTGCGTGTAGATCGGCACCTCCACGGTCAGGTGAAGGCTCTGATAACCGTTCGCCTTTGGCTTTTTCATGTAATCCTTTTCCCGGATGAGCACAACATCCTCCTGCGCGGTGAGACGCTCCGCCAGCTTGTAAATATCATCCTCAAAAAAGCAGGTGGCACGCACGCCCACCAGATCCGAAAGCTTTCCCTCCGCCGTGGCAAAATCCACCGGGAGATTCTTTTTTCGCAGCTTTCGCTCGATACTGTCTACCGTCTTGATGCGGCTCGTGATACTACTGATCACCGGACGTCCACGCTCTACATAGAACTGCTCCATCAGCATTTCCAGCTTTACCTCTATAATATGTATCGCATACTCACATTTTAACCGGTATTCCGGTGCGAGCAACTCCTGCATCAGTTTTTCCCTTGCATTCTTTTTTGACATTTCCTGTTTCTCCAAATGAATATAACGATTTATTTCGGCCTGTTTCACAATATTTTTGCCGTTGACCTTGTCCGTTCCAAAATATGATCATACGTTATCTTTTCTATTGTAGCAACGATGTGTAAAAGCTATGCGTACTTTCCGTAAATTTTGCGTAAAAAATTATTAAAATGTCCATAGATCACATCCCTGTAGCGTCAAAAAGAGCAGGCTGATTCTGCCTGCTCTTTTTGTAAAAAAGGACATATATCATATTGTAAATTATTTTTCTACCGGCTTCATCTCGTGAATACGATATACCGCATCGTCACAGATATGTCTGCCATGCTCCATGACCTGACTCGCCTGAAGATCACCATAAGCGCTCTCTAAACCGTACTCATTTGCCAGCATACAAAATGCACCGATCTCCGTCCTTGTACACTGGTCGAGATCCATCACCATTACATACACGCCGTCTACCAGAAACAGCGAGCTTGGCACCTTTTCTGCGAAAGGCAGCAACTGACAAAACTTATAGAGCAGCCCTGCCGATGAAAAATGCACCTGTATCAGCTTTAAAACTTCCCCGCTTTCCGGATCAATATCCGGAAGCGATGGCGTTGGTGCCTCATAATAATCATCCTCGTCTTCCCGATCCTCCCAGTCATCGATCTCATCCTCATCCACCGACCGGAAGATCAGTTCCAATGTACCATTCAGGAAGATGCCCTCCACAGACATTGGGCCGCTTTTCTCAAAACCGGTCTCCTCCTGTCCTTCCTGAACCAGATATTCAAAAAATTCATAGGTCTTTTCTGATCGTTTCAGAAGGTCGCTGACCTCCAGACCCTTCGCCCGGATCTCCTCCACTGATACGCTGCATCGGAGCTCCCGATCTGATACCTTTCGGAAATTCATGCGACCACCTCTCTTTCTATCCACACACCATTTTTCCTGAAACAGTGCAGTCTCTTTTTACCTTTGCTCTTAACACTATCATACGCAATTACAACGGATTCGTCAAATTAAATTTGCATGAACTGGCTGTTATTTCTGTGATTTTGGTTACTTTTCACACAGTAGCCAGCATTTACTGCGGGCTACGTGCCATAAACGTACATGAGCCATGAATTTGGCGATTTTGCATGCGAAGCATCGCCAAATTCGTTGCAATTCACAGGTCAGCTGGCTGACGTGTGAATTG
>JALFNQ010000074.1 GCA_022773965.1 Lachnospiraceae bacterium | reverse complement strand
TTAAGATTTCTCCCGCACGTGCAATCGCTTTCAAATCAATCACCTGCGGATTTATTTTTATCATTTCAGTTTTTATATTCATATCCTTTAGTATAACATAGTTCTACGCATTTTACAAAAAAAATCATTCGACCTTCTGCTCGTATGCTCCATATAAAAATTCCATCACACCCATATGGATTGCCCAGACGAGACGGTTCTGATAGTCTTCATCCGTCAAAAGCTCTGCTTCCTGTGGATTACTCAAAAATCCGCATTCCACGATCACTGTTGGTGAAACGGTACGCTTCAACAGATAATAACTCTCGTTCGCTTTTGCCTGTCTGTGATTTTGCGGATCTGCCCGTTCGATCAGGCTCTCTTGTATCAGCTTCGCAAGGTTTTCCCCCTCTTCGGACTGACCATAGAAAAATACCTGTGCACCCTTTACCTCCGGAGAAGAGAAGCTGTTCTGGTGAATGCTTACCGTACAGTCCGGATCGATCTTTTCAATGAGTGCACACCGGTTTTGCAGATCTGCCACCTTTTTATTGCTGTCACCCTCATGATACAGACCGGTATCCGAATCTCTGGTAAGGGTCACACACACATCCTCCTGCTCCAGCAAAGCCTTCAGCTTTTTTGCAATGACAAGATTGACATCCTTTTCCAGGATTCCATCCGCAGAGACCTTTCCACTGTCAATACCGCCGTGCCCCACGTCTATCACCACCTGATATGCCCGCTCCCGAGATTCACTTTTTGCGGAATTTACCAGCTTTGCGCCTTGCCTTCCCAAAAGGGCAGCCGCCAGCAGTACAAGCACCGCCATGCATAATTCTATTTTTTTCTTCATAAAAAACCCCGTGCAAAACTCATGACTTGTTTCATTGTATGAGTGCTGCACGGGAGGTATGTGTAACGATTTTTCAATTTTAGAGATACGAAGAGATCGTGTCCCAGACATCTGCAGTTTCCATACCGGCTTTCCAGAATGCAGCTCCCGCAAGATTCTCCTTCTTCATAACCTGAAGCTTCAGATCCAGTGACTGTGCATCCTCCAGCCATATCTTATAAATGACACCATCTACTTCATACTGGGCATAATTCTGGCCGCAATCATCCAGCCAGGTGATCTGCGCGCCATTTGCATCGATCCTCTTGCGCGCCTCCGCCATGCTGGCCGTCTCGCTGGACAATTCATATCCTACATAATCATCGGCTGCAGCCTCTGCAGAATCACCATCCTCTTCCTTCGGTGTTTCTGCCCAAATGCGCGTATAGAATGGCATTCCTAATATGAGCTGCTGCGCGGGTACGCCTTCTTCCAGTGTCTCCTTCGTGCCTTTTTCCACAAATCCGATGGAGGCAACACTGCCTTCCTCGCTTCCCGCATAATGTTCATCATAAGCCATGACGATCACATAATCTGCAAAATTTGCCTGTTCTTCCCGGTTATAAAACCGCGTATACGCACTCGGTACATAGTTGTCCACAGACAGTACCAGTCCGTTATCATCACACTTCAGGGAAAGCTCCCGGATAAACTGAATATATCCATCGCCCACTTCTCCGCTAAGTGCCTCAAAATCAATGTTCACACCGTCCAGGTTGTAGTTCAGTGCCTTCGCAATGATCTGATTGACCAGATTCTCCCGCACAGAGGTATGTGTCAGTACATAGGTGGAATCGACCTCAGAGTTTTCCAGGTTAGAAACCAATCCCCATACCTTGACACCCTTCTCATGGCAAAAGTTTACATAATCCCGACTTGCCACATCCGATAGGTTCCCTTCATTATCATTTAAATAAAACCAGGTGGGCGAAATGACATTCACATCCTTGGAATTTGCCAGAACCGTAGCAATACGAGCGTTGGCGTCCATGTTCATCGTCTGGTGCCACAATAACTTTACCGGCTCATCCATCAGATTGTGTGAAAACGTTTCTCCCTCATAGCTGTGGGGCGGAAGCTGGTCTTCGCTAAATTCCGCCTGCGTCCCATTGCCGACCAGGGTTTTATTTTTCACATATCCGATGATCCCATCAACCGTAGCCACCCTGCACCAATCATCCATCGGCTCTAAAACGATAACCTCTGTTCCCTTTTCAAGCTCCGTCAAAATCGGACTCTTGATACCGCCCTTCACGCGAAGTTCGGTGTTCCGTGTGACCTTTGTCCTTCCGGATGCATGTTCCCAGTCTGTTGTAAGCACGATACGGTATGGATCCGTATACAGTTCATAACCAAGATCCGTATATTTTTTTACAAAATCTAAAGCCACATAAACGGTATCCTCTTCGAGCTTTACGATCTCGTAGCTCTCATTGACCACATCATTACCTATAAAATAGTCATTGCGTCCGGCATAAGCCGTGACAAGATCATCTGCAGTAGTATAGCGCAGTAATTTTTCGTTTTTATCCCAGTAAAAGCGGCTATTCAATTCATCATGCACGGTATCAAAATCCAGATAAATACTTCCTCCCAGACATTTGCCCTTGATCTGAGACAATTCCTGATCACGGATGACTGCCACATCATCCGATGCATTTATACCAAAATATTCTTTCAGATCCTGCACCTCCTCTGAAGGAATATAATTTTCAATCTTTTTTCCTACTACCAAAATCAATCCGATCACCACGATCAGCAAAATTGCCGCGATCACGGGACCCGCCTTTTTTCTCATCGTAAATACCTCCTGGTGTCTGGCATGCGGTGTCACTCCAGGTGACAAAGTCCTGATGCCCGTTTCTCTTTCACACTTAACTTTACATATGCTCATTCATTATAACACACCTCACACCTGACGCAAACGTTTTTCATTTCCATAATAATAAATATGTCAAAAACAGGTTACTTTTCACACAGTAGCCAGCATTTACTGCGGGCTACGTGCCATAAACGTACATGAGCCATGAATTTGGCGATTTTGCATGCGAAGCATCGCCAAATTCGTTGCAATTCACAGGTCAGCTGGCTGACGTGTGAATTG
>JALFNQ010000001.1 GCA_022773965.1 Lachnospiraceae bacterium | reverse complement strand
TCTTTTCCATAGGAATAAAGTGCCACGACATACTTTGGTGCGGACAAAATGCCCCGCGCGATTGCTTCGCCCAGTGTCATCTCTGACGCGATATGCCCGTCAAAGATCTCCTGTGCCATGTCTCTCTGGCTGTCCAGATAGCGCACATTTGTGGCGGAAAGCCCCAGCAGCTTTGCCTTCGGGTACATATCTAAAAGCTTTTGTACGCTTTTTCCCCATTCCGGTGCTCCGCAACGATGGAATTCATCGAGAACGATGTAGTCCGGCTGCAGTTTTTCCGGATCGAATGGCTCTGTCTCCCCGGAAGCATCACGCACCGGTATGTCTGTCTGCCCTTCAGAAATCCGATTTTCCTCTTCCTGCATCATTTTCAAGAGTTTACTATAGGAAAAAAATGTGATATTCTCTGTATGTAGCATCTCTCCGGGAGCAAGCGTTTTCTTCACATTTTCCAGCTGCGTCTGATAGATGTACTCGCTCGGCGCCAGCCAGCAGATCCGTGCATGTGGATGCTCGTCTGCCAGCTTGAATGCAACAAATGATTTTCCGGTTCCGGTGGGATGGATGACTGCCGCCTTTCCTTCCCGGTCCATCATGGAAACGGCTGCTTCGTATGCTGTCTGGTTGTGTTTGAAGAGATGAAGACTCATCGGCTCACGCTCCTCTGAATGACTGCGGTTCAATTCGTAAATGACCTGCCGTTGAACACCGTGTTTCAATCTTTCATTTTTCGTAGATTTATATAATCTACGAAAGGGGACGCATTTTCAGCCTTTGTTTGGGTTAAAAGTCGATTTGACCCCTTATTTGACCCCTTATGAAAAAAAATGAGCTTTTTCAATAATTTTGTCAGACCTGATAAAAAGTGATGTCCGCTGACATCAATTTTGACCCCTTATTTGACCCCTAATAGAATCCAATGAGCCTTTAGATGATAGATCCTGCCATAAATGGTTAAGAATTTCACACCAAAAATGACACTTTTCCTTCAACTGGTCTGTTTTATGTGTCATTTCCAATGCTTAGATCACAAAAAATCTATCGTTTATCTTGACAAAACAGACACAGAGGGCTAAGATAATAACGATTTTAGTCATTTTAAGGCAAAAAAATAAAAGCAATGCTTTTCGTAGATTATATAAATCTACGAAAAACATTGCTTTTTTTATTAACTGTCATCAGCGTCCTTCTGTGTTCCTTGTGAACCATCCCACCGTTATTTTCCTGGCAGATGACCGTTTCCCTGTTACTCCTTATGAACTCATTTCACCATACATGTTTTTTCACTAAAACAGATGCCGTATTTGATCAGTTTTTGATACCCCATATCCAGTCATGGAGCGGCATATTTTCTCTCTTCGATCTGCCCGGTATTTCCATCATTCACAGCTGCATCCACATAATTGATGATACTCCATGGATTATACACCTCAGTATCTCCAAATAAATATCCATCATACCACTGTTTTACCTCCAGCATTTTAGCTTCAATACCGTAATCCTTTAACATCTGCTCCACTTCCTCTTCCGTAAAGCCAAAATATTCAGCATAATTATCATTTAGGATTGAGTGATTTTTTAAATTATTCAGACCTGTAAAAATAAACTCTCTGCTGATCCGCAAACATCCGGTCACAACTGCAAACTCCAGTGCAGCATTGGTCTTTCATGCAGATTCAAACAAAGAACGGATAAAATCAACCATCTGATCATAAAAACCACGAAAGATTCTTTTGCAAATTACAATTATGCTGAAAAATTTTCGCTTTCCATCATTCTCCTGATGCGTTTTTCCAATACTCCGGCATAACATCGCGGTTGAGCTTCTCCAGCATCTGTCTGTCACTGCGGATGGTGGCACAGGCTGCAGTGGTGAGCATATTTCCGGTAATCGTGGCGGATGCTCCGGACTGAAAAGCGATCTCTCCGTCATTCGTCAATAACGCCCTTCCTGCTGCCAGACGGATATTTGCCTCCGGATTGATATATCGGAAAAATGCGATCGTCCGCAGGATCTCCTCCTCCGTGAGACGGGGCAGATCCTGCAACGGTGTTCCTTTGATGGGCATGAGCGCATTCAGCGGGATGGAATCAATGCCCAGCTCCGCCAGGCTGACTGCCATATCCAGACGATCCTCCCACGTTTCACCCATTCCAATGATACCTCCCGAGCAGGCACACATGCCCTCTGCCTTTACCTTTTTCAAGGTCTCGATCTTCTGATCGTATGTATGTGTGGTGCAGATATTCGGAAAATTGCGTCTGGAAGTCTCAATGTTATGATGATAGCTGGTGACGCCTGCCTCATGCAACCGGTGCAGCTGCTCCTCATCCAGAAATCCCATGGACGCACACAGATCGATCTTACATTCCCGATGCATCGTTTCATAGGCATGGATCGCTTTTTCAAACTCTTCTCCGGTGAGCGATCGTCCCGCCGTCACGATGGAAAAACGGTCCACGCCCTCCCGCTCATTCATTTTGCAGGCTTCCACAATCGTCTCTTCCGGAAGAAAATCGTAGACCTCACAATCCGTGTGATTGTGTGCCGACTGCGCACAATATTTACAGTCCTCCGGGCATTTTCCACTCCGCCCGTTAATGATCGAACAGAGATCTACTTTATCTCCAATAAAATATGCCCGGATGCGATCCGCCCCTTCACAGAGCTCCTTCAGATCACATTCTAAAAAGAAGGACAGATCATCCTCCCTCGTGATTCTTCTTCCATCAATAATCTCCTGTGCCAAATGTAATACGTTCATTCTTAATTTCTTCCTCTTTTCTGATCTGTTATCAACGAAACTCGTTTTATGGCATTTGTAAACCATTGTTATTTATCCGTTGACAATTACGATAACAAAAAAGAAACAGACTGTCAACCGTTGTTTCTAAACAAGTTGACAGTCTATTTTTTCCCTTCCTCACACCTGCATCACTGTGCACTTTCAATCTGCGGTACGCCACGCATGATGATCCGCGGCGCTCCATGATTTTCGATATAGTCCTTTGTGATGACCACACGCCCGATATTGTCATCCTTGGGGATCTCATACATGATATCCAGCATGAACTCCTCGATGATCGCGCGAAGCGCCCTGGCACCGACTTCTTTTTCCTTGGCGCGTTTTGCAATTGCATAAAGTGCATCCTGTTCAAACTCCAGATCTACTTCATCATAGGAGAGCAGTTTCTGATACTGCTTGACGATGGCGTTTTTCGGCTCCGTCAGAATGCGCACCAGCATATCCTCAGACAACGCATCCATCGAAAACAGGATCGGCAATCGTCCGATAAACTCCGGGATCATTCCAAATTTACGCACATCCTCAACCGTCACATATTTCAGCAGATTCTCTTCCTTATCGTATTTATCCTTCAGATCTGCCTGAAAGCCCATGGATGAATTTTTATTCAGGCGTTCTTTAATAATGTCCTCCATCTCTGGAAACGCACCGCCGCAGATAAAGAGAATATTTTTCGTGTTGACAAGCTCCATCGGTACCATCGCGTTTTTGCTGGATGCACCCACAGGTACCTCCACCTCAGCGCCCTCTAGAAGCTTTAACATTCCCTGCTGGACACTCTCACCACTGACATCACGCTGATGTGCATTTCTCTTTTTTGCGATCTTGTCAATCTCGTCGATGAAGATAATACCATGCTCTGCCCGCTCCACATCATTATCCGCAGCCGCCAGCAGCTTGCTCACCACGCTCTCGATATCGTCACCGATATAACCTGCTTCTGTCAAAGAAGTCGCATCCGTGATCGCCAGCGGCACATCCAGAAGCTGCGCCAGCGTCTTTACCAGATAAGTCTTACCGCATCCGGTTGGACCAACCATGAGCATGTTAGACTTTTCAATCTCCACACCATCCTGATTTCCGTTTTTTTCATCGTCTGAAAAGATACGCTTATAATGATTATACACCGCAACTGACATGACCTTTTTCGCATGCTCCTGACCGACCACATACTCGTCCAGTGTCGCCTTGATCTTGTGGGGTGCCGGAATGGAATGGATATCCAGCACCGGATCTACCTTCTTTTCTTTCTTTGGCTTTTTCTTTTTGACACGCTGCATCCCGGGCATCATTCCTGCAAGGTCGGAAAGGTTGATCATACTGATGTTTGGCATGCCACCGGTGCGCTTTCCCTTTTGTGATTCCTCCTCTTCTGTGGGCTCTTCTTTCGCAGTTACATTCATATTCGGAAAACCGCCAAAAGCAAACCCCATATCTCCCAGCGGAAAGCCCGCATTGTTCATCGTATCAAAGGTTCTTTGCATACAGTCCTTGCAGATACAGATATTGTTTGGAATACGCAGCAAAGGCCCTGTCTGGCTCTCCGGACGCCCACAGATATAGCATCTTCCCTCCGGCCTCTCATTGCGATGATCAGACTCCTCCTGTGCAGATTTGACCACATCCGGGCTGCTTTCTGATTCTAATATCTCTTTAAATTCATTCTCGTCATAGCTTGACATATACTTTCCTCCAAAGCCTGGCATCAGGATCCTGATGCCCATTTATTTTTTACATTGTAAAATTCCATCCACTCAAAAAAATCTATGAAAATCGTCTTCGTTTCATTTCGATCTGTCCTGAACAAGTTACACACCCTCATAGTCGAAGGCCGGTATGAAGCTCTCATCCGCTGCGCTGCCCTCCTGAATAAAGGCATTTTCTACACCGAGCCGGATCGCCTCGTCTACCAGCGCATCATAGTCCTTTCTTCGCACCCGTCTGCGCAGAAGCGGGTGATCTGCAACTGCCTCCCCCGGTGTATACTGGCTCATCAAACTGATATAGATGTCATCTCCATAAGTATGATATAAATATGCCACGATCCGCTTCGCATCATCAAGCGCTCCGGGCAATAATAAATGCCGCACCACCATTCCGCGGACAAGCATCGGCTCCTCTTCATTTGGCATTTTCATAAGCTGTACAGCTCCCACCTGTCTGTACATCTCCCTGAGTGCAGCCTTTGCGACCTTCGGATAATCCGGTGCCAGTGAGTATTCCCCTGCACGGGTTTCATCCAGATATTTCAGATCCGGCAGATAAATGTCAATGAGCCCGTCCAGTTCACGCAATGCCTCCACCGTCACATAGCTGCTCGTATTGTAGACAAAGGGTAATGAAATTCCCTTTTCCTTTGCCCTGTGGATTGCTCCTGCAATCTGCGGGATAAAATGATCCGGTGTCACCAGATTGATATTGTTTGCACCCTTTTCTTCCAGTTCAAAAAAGATATCCACAAGACGCCGGATAGAAACCTCTTTCCCCACATCTCCATACGCGATCGGCTGGTTCTGACAATACACACAGCGCAGCTGGCATCCGGAAAAAAAGACTGCTCCGCTGCCCTTTGTTCCGCTAATACAAGGCTCCTCCCAGAAATGAAGTGCTGCTCTGGCAAGCCGGATCGTTGCCGTCTCGCCGCAGGCACCCCGCTTGCCACCAGCCCGGTCAACGCCACAGGCTCTGGGGCATAGCCTGCAGCCTGATTCTGACAAATTCATGGCTGACACTCCTCTTCCGTTTCTCCCGGTTCTGCATCCTCTCCGGAAATTCGTTCCTGCTTCAGTTCTGCATGCGAAGCATCTGTCCCGACTGACTCCGGCACACAGGGCGCTTCCAGTCCGTTTTCACAATCTGATCCATTACCGGTCTCCTGCTTTCTATGGGTATGACCGCCGTCGATCTCATCAATAAAATGTCCAACCTCCACCCATGCACGCTTGCACTCAGGAAGCGTTAGCGGTGCCATCTGAAAGACATGGAACATGCCCTCATAAATGCTCAGCCGTACCTTCACGCCTGCTGCCTTTGCTTTCTGCGCCAGCATCACGGAATCAGACAACAGCATCTCATAGGAGCCAACCTGTATGAGCATCGGCGGAAATCCTTCATAATCGCCAAACAAGGGGGACAAATAGGGATTCGTCACATCTTCCCCTGCTGAGTATTCCCGGTTATAGATCATGGAATCTTCCGTGCCGCCAAACAACGGATCCTTCTCAAAATTTTCCTGATAAGAAGGGCCACTGGCGGTCATATCTGTCCAGGGAGACATCGCCACGATCCCGCAGGGAAGCTTTCTTTCATTATCCTTTAAACACAGGCATAAGGCCAGCGCCAGCCCTCCCCCGGCAGAATCCCCTGCCACAATGATCTGATCCTCTGTGTAACCGTTTTTTAACAGCCATTCATAGGCGTCCAGCGCATCGATCAGCGCTGCCGGAAACACATGCTCCGGTGCTACCCGGTAATCCGGTGTGAACACACTGTAGCGTTTTCCCACCTCATTATATAGTCCTGCAAAAGACCGATAGGCATGGCGCATACCACCGATGTAACCGCCTCCGTGTAATTGTAAAATAACCTTTTCATGATTTGGCTCTTCAAATTCCAAAAACTCCGCCTGACAATTCGGCAGCTCTACGACCGTGTTCGTAAAACAATCCGGACACTTCCAATGGTTGACAGGTTCCACGATTTTTTTTCGGATCTCTCCGTTTTTAAACTTTTGACCGATTAGGTTTTCCTTTGTCAGTGCAGCGATCGCCTGACGCATCAGTTTTCCCTGCCGGCTTACCTTATTTTCTGTCACAAATATATTCCTCTACATCGTAACTATTCTGAAATGTTTCGATACTTCTTTATCAAAATCAAACGCAGGGGAAATCCCTGATTTTGTCCTATTTCATGTGAAATCTTCTTTTCAGCTCTGTTGTGGCGCGCTTACCACCAATGATCACGGTTCCTAAAAACAAAAATACTGCCACTGCCAACGCCAGATAGGCAAAAACCGGCACTGTCATATATCCCAGCAGATTCAAAACAACCGGAATCAGGCTGAAAAGGATCATCACGATCTGAAAGCTCAGATAACTCTGCCAGTTTCTCCGGTTAAAAATGATCAAAAACAACACGGTCACATCCACTGCCAACAATGCCGCCGGGAACACATAATTGATCGACCAGCCGTTATTTCCAAGCACATGATCGATGACATTGAGCAGCAAAACTGCCCCCGCAACGCCAACAATGATCTTCATTCGGTAGCCGGAACGGCTATAACTCACGGTATAGGCCAGTGTCAGATAAATATATGCCAGCACCACACCAACGATGACGCTCCAATACAGCCCGTTAAAATAAATATAATTCAAATAGACCAGCAGACTCTCCGTCACAATCGCCACAAACAGATAGATCCGGATGATCAGCTTTAATACATGATTTTTTGCCCAGATATCCGGATATTTATTTTCTGCTTCTCCATCCACATCCAGCACGCATTTGCAGAGCGGACAAACCTCCGTATCGTCACGGACGATCACACCGCATTGCTTACACTTACTCATACATACACCCCGTTACTTTCTATCGTTACTTCCAGGCCTTCAGAGGCCAGCTGCCTGAAAAATGCACGCTGCACATGCGCCTCTGCCAGCACAGAGCTAAAGGTGATCGCCAGCGTATCCTGATAAGAGCACACGGTTGCCTTTAACAGCTGTCCCTTACTCATCGCAAGGAATGCATGAAACATCTGTACATATGGCTCATACTCCGGCTCCAGCCTGATATTTCCGATATTTGTCATTGTGGTGGTATTCGCAAGGGCAGACTGTGTATAGACCAGACGGATCGCAATATTTTTCAAAAACAAGGGTACTGCCCGGGCAAACAGATTCTGCTGGTTGGATACATTGTAGGAAAACAGCTCCTCCAGATGCTCCTTATTGATCTGGGAACGCAGGCTCTTCTTCACCCGTTCCAGCACTTCCTCATAAGAGAGATTTTCCTCATCCGGTATCAGCTCTGCCGACACCATCACGAAAAAATTTTTTGTTGTCACGGAATCAAAAAACGGACGCAGATTGACCGGGACTGCTGCACGGATCGCACGGTCATTTGTCATGCCATGCAGGCATTCTTTGTAAATGCTCCATACATAAGTAGCCACCAGATATTCATTGATGCTCATTCCGTGTTTGTGGCAGACCTCTTTCAGTTCCGGAATCTTCACATAACCGTGAATGACACCGAATTCCTCCGAATCCAGCTTTTCTCCCTTGATCTGATAGGCTTTTTTCGACTGATAGCCCTTTTTCGCGCTTCTGCGGTAATTGCGCAGGAAGCTATCCTCACGATTGAGCGAAGTATCCGCGCTCAGGGAATCTCCGGCCTTTTCCCGAAGTTCGGGATGCACCAGCCGCAAATACTGGTAGGTCAGCTCCTTCAAAAAATTGATACCGCCCATGCCATCCGTCAGAACATGAAATACTTCCAGGCTGATACGCTTTTTGTAATAGCGGACACGGAACATATAGCCTCTGTATTTGTTCGTCTGGATAAAACGGCAGGGATACGTATGCTCCCGCTTGACCGTTGGTGCCTTTTTCCCGTTTTCCTCAAAATAATACCAGAAAAAACCGGTGCGCATCCGCACATTGAACAGGTCAAACTTGGGAAGCACGATATTTAATGCCTCCTGCAGCTTTGCACCGTCCACATCCTCCGTCAGCTCCACAGCGATACGGTACGTGTTTGTCATACTCTCTCCTGCGATCACCGGAAAGAGATGGGCCGTATTATCCAGCTTGTCCCAGCGGGGGATATTGCTGTTTCGCCGTCTTCTGGTTCGCTGCGGCTGTTTTTTCTTTATAAACTCAGTTTCCATATTTACTTGATTGTTTATTTTTTTATTTTTACTCATATGACTGATATTGTAACACAGATGCGTCAGTTATGCAAACAAGAGGGTCTAAAATGGTTCATGTACGTTTTTGGCACGTAGCCCGCAGTAAATGCTGGCTACTATATGAAAAGTAACCTAAAATGTCCGCTACGACAGACAGCGCATGGGATTCACTCCGTTTCCGCTGTGCAAAACACTTCGGTGAGCCTCCCCGAAACACACACCGTGTTCAAGCAATGGCTTCCACGGTGCCGGAGTCTTATCTCACTGCACAACAAAGTCAACGGATGTAAACACCCATACGCTGTCTGATTTTCCTCTATAGATGATAAAAATGAAAAATGTTTGATTTCGTAATCACTTCAAACTAAGGACGATGGTCGTGGCAAAAGCATCCCTTAGACGCTCTCTATAAATCTTATGAACGCCTCACGTCCCTCAGGTGTGCACTTATACACACCTGCATCCTCTAAAACTTCAGAAAATACAAGTCCGATCTCTTTCTGTAAGATGTCATTGACATTCTCTTCTGTAATGGCATCATATTTCGGAAGGAATTCATCCACCCAGTCTGCATGCTTCTCCAGCATCTCATCCGCGCGCAGATCCTTGCCGGTAATGATCGCATCTGCCAGAGCTGCCATCTCATCCTTTAATCGGGCAGGAAGAACGGCAAGACCCATAACCTCGATCAGTCCGATATTCTCTTTTTTGATGTGATGCAGCTTTGCGTGGGGATGGTAAACGCCCAGCGGATGCTCCTCTGTGGTGATATTGTTCCGCAGTACAAGATCCAGCTCAAACAGATCTCCGCGCTTTCTGGCAATCGGGGTGATGGTGTTGTGAGGCTCTCCATCGGTCTCGGCAAAAACAAATGCTGCTTCGTCCGTATAGCCGCGCCATGCCAGAAGGATCTTGTCCGCCAGCTCGATCAGGCGGTCCTTATCCCTGCAGTCCAGACGGATCACGGACATGGGCCATTTTACAATGCCAGCCTGGATATCGTCAAAACCATCAAAATGGATCTCTTTTTCTATCGGAGCCTTTGCCATCGCAAACTCATAATGTCCGCCCTGGAAATGGTCGTGGCTAAGAATAGAACCGCCAACGATGGGCAGATCCGCATTGCTTCCTACAAAATAATGAGGGAACTGCTCAACAAAATCCAAAAGCTTGCCAAAGGTCGCACGCTCGATCTTCATCGGAATATGCTGTGAATTGAAGATAATGCAGTGCTCATTGTAGTATACATAGGGGGAATACTGGAAGCACCAGCCACTGTTGTTGATCGTTACCGGAATCACGCGATGATTCTGGCGGGCGGGATGATTGACGCGTCCTGCGTAGCCCTCATTTTCCTTACATAACAGACATTTCGGATAACCGCTCTGTTTTGCCAGCTTCGCTGCGGCAATAGCCTTCGGATCCTTCTCCGGCTTTGACAGGTTGACCGTAATGTCCAGAGTGCCATACTCTGTCTCCGCGGTCCACTTTAAGTCCTTTTTGATGCGGTAACGGCGAATGTAGTTGCTGTCGCAGCTCAGTTTGTAAAAATAGTCTGTTGCTGCCTCTGCGGAAGTGTTTGCATACAGATTTTCAAAATTGCTGATCACCTCGCTGGGGCGCGGCATGAGCAGGCTCATGATCTTTGTGTCGAACAGATCGCGGTATACCACGCTGTTCTCCGTCGTGATACCTTTTTCATATGCATAATCGCACATCTCACCAAGGACAGTCTCCAGACAGTCCTCTGCCTGCTCCTGTGTCATGCGGGGGCTCTCCTCCCACTCATGCACCAGCTGATCATCGATCTCGTCCAGTGCAAACAGCTCCAGCAGACGGTTGATCGTAAATGTGGTATCCAAGGGATCGATCAGACGTGTCGCAAGTGCATAGTCAACAAGTGCCAATATATTTTTTTCGATTTGAATTTCGCTCATTTTCTCGCAGTCCTCCTAATATCCTAATATCAAATTTTCTAAAAG
>JALFNQ010000211.1 GCA_022773965.1 Lachnospiraceae bacterium | reverse complement strand
GTTCTGCTCGAACAGCTTGATCTGCTCTCCGATATACTTGAAGCCTGTCAGCACCTCGATCAGCTTGACGTCATAATCAGCTGCGATCACCTTTGCCATGTCCGTCGTCACGATTGTCTCTACCAGAGCGGGATTTTCAGGCATCGTTCCGGTGGCAGTGCGCTCACGCAAAATGTACTCTGCGATCAGCATACCGGACATATTTCCTGTGAAGCTGACATACTCGCCGGTCTTTGTATCCTTTGCATACACGCCGAGACGGTCTGCATCCGGGTCGGTAGCCAGCACGATGTCCGCATCGACCTCCTTCGCCAGTGCCAGTGCCAGCGTCCACGCCTTTTCATCCTCGGGATTCGGATAAGCAACGGTAGGGAAAGCGCCATCCGGCAGTTCCTGCTCCTTCACCACATAGACATTCTCAAAGCCCAGCTCCTTTAACACGCGGCGCACCGGAAGATTTCCCGTTCCATGGAGCGGTGTGTAAACGATGCGGATATCCTTTGCTGCCTTCTGGATCAGCTCCGGATGGATGCTCTGCTCTTTCAGCTTCGCCATATATTTGTCATCAATCTCTGCACCGATGGTCACATACAGTCCCTGCGCCTCAGCGTCAGCCTGTGCCATCGTCTTCACCTGTGAAAACTCCGTCACCTTTGCCACCTCGGCAAGGATATTTTTGTCGTGAGGCGGTGTGATCTGCGCGCCGTCCTCCCAGTATACCTTGTAGCCGTTGTACTCACGGGGATTGTGGCTCGCTGTGATGACGATACCGGAAATGCAGCCCAGCTCACGCACCGCAAAGGACAGCTCCGGCGTCGGACGCAGACTCTCAAAGCGATAGGTCTTAATGCCGTTCGCATTCAGGCAAAGCGCTGCCTCATTGGCGAACTCCGGTGACATTCTGCGGGAATCATATGCGATAGCTACACCCTTGTCCTGTCCGCCACAGGCGATGATATAGTTTGCCAGTCCCTGTGTAGCCTGACGCACGGTGTAGATGTTCATGCGGTTCGTGCCCGCGCCGATCACACCGCGCAGTCCGCCGGTACCAAACTCCAGCTGACGGTAAAAACGGTCCTCGATCTCTGCATCCTGACCCTCCAGCGCCAAAAGCTCCTTTCTCGTATCCTCATCAAAATATGTATCTGTGCACCACTGCTTGTAAACCTCCATATAACCCATTTGTTTTCTCCTCCTCTGATCTCCATAATATTTCGGACAGGATGCACATTTATTCCGCGTCATTTTTCCTGCCCGTTACAACTATTTTAGTTAACTCAAGTATATATTTTAGTTCTATTTAAGTCAATAACCACCTAAATTTAATTTCATTTTCGTTGTTTTTACCTAAAAATATATTTAAATTTTGTTAACTATAACTGTCGGGTCTGATATCCAATATTGCAACTGTTCTGTACCCTCACAGCTGTCATGAAAAAATGGTCGTAAACGCTGGGATTTCCGCACTTCAGAATCATATCCTCACAATCTGTGAGGTTCCGCTTCGACCTGCCTCGAATAGTTACACAAAACCTGTCTCCAATTTACATACATTTCTGTTTTTTGTTTCTTTGCCACGTATAGCTTTTCATCTGCACAGGCATGCAAAATCATCCGGCTGCCTGGCAAGCAGTCCACAAAAAACATTCTCCAAAACTTCACAGAGCTTGTCCATATCAGCATATTCCACACCATCCAGTGCAAGAAACGCTTCCACGCGCTTCATGATCTCCCGGCGCTCAGCATGCTCCGGCATCCGGTCTGTAAAGCCTTCCTGCAGCGCACGGATCATCCGCTCGTAGTCTGCGCGCAGCACCCCGATCTGTGATACGTTTTTCCATATTTGACATACCCGTCCTCCAAACATTTTCTGGTAATAGTATATCGCGCCGCGCACACTCTGGCAAGGGAAGAAAAGAATGTGATAGTGTAAATTTACAGTAGGAAATACAGGTGAGAATACACCTTATTTGCGATAGTATAAAGATGTCAAAGCATTTATGAACACGGAATTCTTCGCTTCAACATATACACTATCATTCATTTCCCATTTTATTTCAATCC
>JALFNQ010000208.1 GCA_022773965.1 Lachnospiraceae bacterium | reverse complement strand
GGATTGAAATAAAATGGGAAATGAATGATAGTGTATATGTTGAAGCGAAGAATTCCGTGTTCATAAATGCTTTGACATCTTTATACTATCGCAAATAAGGTGTATTCTCACCTGTATTTCCTACTGTAAATTTACACTATCCTCAAAAAAGCCGGGTTTGACGCGGTCATTGTTAAGTCGTAAAATAGTTATATCCTAAAATCAAATATTTCTATTGAATGATCTGAAAGTATATCATGAACATCAGCGCGAAAATCAAAAAGAAACAATTATCTGTTACTGCAATACGCACCGCCGTATTGACTGATGATCTGCTGAGCGATCTTCGGGTTACATTTGCTGATTTTTACCGGAAATTGTAAGCGTTTCTCATAGTTCCACATTTACACATACCTCCTTCCCATGGTGCCGGGCAATCACCCCAGCTGAATTCTCCTGATGCTCCGGTGGCATTGCCTGACATCGAATCAATGGTCAGCGGATAGAATAATCGCGCAAATTCTTTCAATAGGTCATGGCGCCGTTCCTGAAGCTTGCTGAACAATTCCATGGCCTGCATACAGTCCGGATGGGTGTCAAGATAGAGAGTCAGATCATTGACTGCAAAACTAATCTGGTTGATTTCCGTCATCAATGCTTCTTGTTTGGTAGCGCAGTTCTTAGGTGGGCAGGACATATTTACGGTGGCCCAGAATTCCAGATCCAGATCCGGAAAGATCGTTCCTTCGCATAGAGCGGTATACCAGTCATATAACTCGCCCCATTGCTGCATTGGAACCTGTGCCATGGCATATTTCTGGCACTGGCAGCTGCAGCGATCCTCTTTATACATAAGGATTCCTCCTTTATATTGATATTTCATATAGTATTAGTTTATACTGAACTGGAAATAATGTGCGAAAGGAAATAAAAAATGAATTACGATCTTGCACCGATGGAAGGCATCACTACCTATATATATAGAAGTACATTTGAGAAATATTATGGAGGGATCAGCCAGTATTACACGCCGTTTCTTGCGAGCATGCATTTGAGTAACCGGGAAAAAAATGAGGTTTTGCCGGAGCATAACGAAGGGATGACACTGATTCCACAGATTTTATCAAATCGTGCGGATGAGTTTCTTGAGATCACAAAGGCGCTGCAGGCATATGGATATGATACGGTAAACTTAAATCTGGGCTGTCCCTCAGGGACGGTTGTCTCCAAGCATCGGGGATCCGGTTTTTTGGCAGTGCCGCAGGAACTGGATACATTTTTGGCGGAGATTTTTGATCAATGTCCTTTGAAAATCTCTATAAAAACGCGCATCGGCATCAGTGAAGAATCCGAATGGGAACCGATATTAAAAATATATGAAAAATATCCGATTGCGGAATTGATCATACACACAAGGCTGCAAAAGGATTTTTACAAGCTGCCTGCCAGGCCGCATACATTTGCCGCTGCACGCAGGCTGGGCATCCCGCTTTGTTACAATGGAGATATCACATCGCGAAATGCACAGCAGCTGGTATTGGAGGCAGATCCTCAGATCGACCGCATGATGATCGGAAGAGGCATCATAGCGAATCCGGAATTGCTGGAATCGTTAAACGGTGGCACGCCTGCCCGGGATAAAGACCGTTTGCAAAGCTTTTTGTCAGATATTTGTGACCGTTATCTCGCAGAAATGTCCGGAGGAGAGCGCAATACCTTGTACAAGCTGAAAGAAATCTGGGTGTATCTGGGTGCATCATTTCAAGATGCAGAAAAATATGTAAAAAGAATCAAAAAAGCAAATCGGCTGACAGAATATGAAGCCGCAATGCGCGCATTGTTTCATAATTGCGAACTGAAGTGTGAAAAGTAACCAAAGTAGCACCATATTCGCAAACATTCCGGAAAAACCTTTACAAACGACCGGAATTAGCGTATACTTAGGACGTTATGTCCATCGTAAACATACACATGTATTTTTCGGGCATACAATTAAAGAGAATTGCAGGGTTACAAACATTTTATATCAATACATAAAAGGTAGGATAAGATCATGAGACAAATGACAGAGATCCGCTGGCACGGCAGAGGCGGACAGGGTGCCAAGACGGCTGCGCTTTTGCTGGCAGACGTGGCATTTAACATCGGCATGCATGTGCAGGGCTTCCCGGAGTACGGCCCGGAGCGTATGGGTGCGCCCATCACCGCCTATGACCGTATCAGTGCAAAGGAGATCCGTGTGCACTCCAATATCTATGAGCCCGATTTTGTTGCAGTTGTTGATGACACGCTGCTTCATTCCGTAGATGTGACGAAGGGCTTGAAGGAGGACGGAGCGATCCTCATCAACACACAGATGAAAAAAGAACAGGTTTTGCCTTTATTAAATGGCTATAAGGGAAAGGTTTATGTGATCGATGCGCGTAAGGTCTGTTCACAGACATTGGGCAAATATTTTCCGAATACACCGATGCTGGCAGCTATGGTGAAGATTTCCGAGGTGATGGAAAAGGATATCTTCTTGAAAGAAATGGAAGGATCGCTGCAGCATAAATTTGCCAGAAAACCGGAGGTACTTGCGGGCAATCTCGCAGCGCTTCGCATGGCATTTGAGGAGGTACAGTAATGGCAGAGATGAAAAGAAGCGAACGCGCGGAATTTATCAATGAGTCGACACCGTGGCAGAATCTCACGGATGGCTTGCAGATTTATGAGCCCGCGACATCGAAACAGTTTCATACCGGAGAATGGCGTGCGAATACGCCGGTCTGGGATATGACAAAATGTAAACAGTGTTTGCTGTGCGTCCCCTATTGTCCGGACAGCTCCATTCCTGTAGTGAATGGCAAGCGTACCGATTTTGATTTTGATCACTGCAAGGGCTGCGGTATATGCGTAAAAGCATGTCCCTTTGCGGCTATTTCTATGAAGGAGGGCAAATAAATGTTAAAGACACGTATGTCCGGTAACGAGGCAGTGGCACATGCGATCAAACAGATCAATCCCGATGTCATGCCTGCATTTCCGATCACTCCTTCTACCGAGATCCCTCAGTTTGTGGCAACGATGATCGCAAACGGTGAGATCGATACAGAATTTATTCCGGTGGAGAGCGAGCACAGCTCCATGAGTGCGGCAATCGGTTCTTCTGCAGCCGGTGCACGTACTCTGACAGCGACTTCATCCTGCGGACTTGCTTTCATGTGGGAAGTGCTTTATGTGGCGGCATCTAACCGTTTGCCCATCGCAATGGCAGTGGTAAACAGAGGTCTGACAGGTCCGCTGAACATTAACGCAGAGCACTCTGACAGTATGGGTGCAAGGGATTCCGGCTGGCTGCAGATCTATGCAGAAAACAATCAGGAGGTCTATGATAATTTCCTGCAGGCCTATCGGATCGCGGAGCATCCGGATGTGAAGCTGCCGATTATGATCTGTCAGGATGGATTTATCACCAGCCATGCGGTAGAGAACATTACCCTGTGGGATGATGACAAAATGAAGAAATTCGTAGGCGAATATGAGCCGGAGCATTATCTGTTAAAAGAGGATGAAGTGATGGCGGTTGGTCCCTACGCAGCTTCAGGTTACTGTATGGAGGCAAAAAAAGCCCAGGCAGAAGCAATGAAGCGTGCAAAAAAGGTCATTTTAGATGTGGCAAAAGAATTTGAAGCCATCACTGGACAATCCTATGGCTTCTTTGAAGGATATCGTCTGGACGATGCGGAGTATGCCATCGTAGCGATCGGTTCTGTCTGCGGAACGGCCAAGGATGCAGTGGATGCAATGCGCGAAAAGGGACTTCGCGCGGGCCTTTTAAAGATCCGTGTGTTCCGTCCGTTTCCGGCAGAGGAGATTGCTGATGCATTGAAAAACTGCCGTGCGATCGCGATCATGGATCGTTCTGAGGGCTACAATGCAGTCGGTGGACCGCTGGGCGCAGAGGTGACAGCCGCACTTTATCGTGCAAAGTCGCAGGCAGAGGTCGTAAACATCATGTACGGTCTGTCCGGAAGGGATGTGCGTGTGGAAGATCTGGAACAATTATTTGACAACCTTGTGAAGCTGGGAGATGGCGAGAAGGTATATGATGAGATGTGTCCGTATCTTGGACTCAGAGAGTAGGTGAGCTGATGGAACAGAAAACTTTTAATTATAAAGAAATACAGGAGCGTCCCGACCGTCTGGCTCCGGGACACCGTATGTGTGCTGGCTGTGGTGGAACGATTGCGGTTCGAAATGTGTTAAAGGCATTGCATCCCGGTGACAAGGCAGTCATCGGAAATGCCACCGGATGTCTGGAAGTATCTACTTATATGTACCCGTATACGGCCTATGAGGACAGCTATATTCACAATGCATTTGAAAATGCAGGCGCGACCCTTTCAGGTGTGGAAACAGCTTATCATGCACTCAAAAAGCGTGGAAAGATCAAGGAAGATTATAAATTTATCACCTTTGGTGGTGACGGTGGAACCTATGATATCGGTTTGCAGTCACTTTCCGGCGCAATGGAGCGCGGACACGATCTGGTCTATGTCTGCTATGACAATGGTGCTTATATGAACACCGGTATCCAAAGGAGTTCTGCAACGCCCCAGTATGCAGATACGACCACCACACCCAGCGGAGTGAAATCTGATGGAAAGCCGCAGGGACGAAAAGATCTGGCAGCGATCATAGCAGCTCATAATATTCCTTATGTGGCACAGACCACATTTATCGGAAATATGAAGGATCTTTATATCAAATCCGAGAAGGCAATCTACACACCGGGTGCTGCTTTCTTAAACATCATGGCTCCCTGCCCCCGCGGCTGGAAGTACGATGCGCCAGATATTATCGAGATCTGTAAGCTTGGTGTGGAGACCTGCTATTGGCCGTTATTTGAGGTGGTAGAGGGCAAATGGATCTTAAATTACGAGCCGAAAAAGAAGCTTCCATTAGAGGATTTCTTAAGAAAACAGGGACGCTTTAAGCACCTGTTCAAACCAGGTAACGAGCATTTGATAGAGGCATTTCAGGCTGAGACAGACCGTCGCTGGGAAGAATTGCTTACACGTTGTAACGCATAAGGAACATAAAATGACAGGTCTGTAGTACAGATCTGTCATTGATTATATTTTAGAAAGAAGGTAACGCATATGACAACAATTGCAACAACAAAAGCACCAGCAGCTATCGGACCTTATTCACAGGGAAAGATTGTCGGAAATCTCGTATTTTTCTCCGGTCAGATCGCACTGGATCCTGCTACTGGCGAAGTCAAAGGAACTACGATTGAGGAACAGACAAAATGCATCTGTGAGAATATCGGCGAACTGTTAAAGGAAGCCGGCTGCACCTACGACTCTGTTGTAAAGACCACTTGTTTTCTGGCAGAGATGGGCGATTTTGCAGCATTTAATGGTGTTTACGGTGAATATTTTACCAGCAAGCCTGCGCGCTCCTGTGTTGCAGTGAAAGCATTGCCGAAAAATGTGCTGGCTGAGATAGAAGTGATCGCAGAACTGGCATAAAAAGTTGAAATTATAAAAAACAAAAAATATACCGGATTTTCATGTTCGCATCAGAATCGACATGAAAATCTGGTATTTTTATTTTGATATAATTCTTTGCCCCTATTTGAAGGTGGCTTCCCAATAAAGAAATGTTTACATATCTTTACACAATCTTAATACAAGCCCTGATTTCTTTTTCACTTTCTTTACATAGCTTCACGTAAGATAAAGATACTATTATTGCATCGTATCTGTAGAAGTACTGGACAGATACGAAATCTCGGAATTATGAAGCGAGTGAACAGTTTCGGGATATGAGAGCGAAATCGGGGGATTGTCATGAAATCGATACTTTTAATTGGAATGGGAAGATTCGGAAAGCATATTGCCATGAATCTGAATATACTTGGTCACGAGGTGATGATTGTTGATAAGGAGGAGGAACGAATCAATGATATGTTGCCCTATGTGACAAGTGCACAGATTGGGGATAGTACAAACGTTGGTTTTTTAGAGTCATTGGGCATCGCTAATTTTGATGTGTGTATCGTTGCGATCGGTAATAATTTTCAGGGTTCGCTGGAGACAACCTCGCTGTTAAAGGAGCTGGGTGCGAAGCTTGTCGTATCCCGGGCGGCGCGCGATGTACAGGCAAAGTTTTTGCTGCGCAACGGAGCAGATGAGGTGGTATATCCGGAAAAGCAGCTGGCAAAATGGACCGCAATCCGTTACACTTCGGATCATATTATGGATTATATTGAACTGGATGGCGACCATGCCATGTTTGAGGTTCAGATTCCGGAAAACTGGATCGGCAGGACGATCGGAAAGATTGATATCCGTAAAAAATATAATATTAATATCATCGGTGTGAGAAAAAACGGGGAACTGGATATGTCGCTCACATCGGAGACGGTTCTGGAGGATGGAAGTACCATGCTCGTGTTGGGCAGGTATAAAGAGTTACAGAAGTGCTTTCGGATATAGCTGACAGAAGATAAGGAGGCGGGAACATGCAGAATGTCGTATTGATCCTTACACTGATGGCGATATTTGTTTTTGGCTTTTTTGTGGCACGGGCTTTTGGACATTTTCTGGATGAAAACCGGATATCGGGAGATGAAGAATGTACAGATGTGAATGGTGGCGGAGCAGATGATTATTTCAGACCCCAGATGCCTGATGAGGTGGAAAAAAAAGAGGAAAAGTAGTATGATAAGGTGTGGTTTGGGAGGTCAGTGAATATGGAAAAAACGTATGAAATGACGCAGGAAACACACCTTCAGGAAAAGCAGATCGCACCCTTGCGGGATATTTGCGTGAGTGTTTTAGTATTGCTCCTTGCGACACTGCTGGGCTATCTGTTTTATATCGTTGGTTTCACAGAGGCAAATATTATTACCGTTTATATTTTAGGCGTTGTTATTTTGTCAGTGATCACTACCAACCGTTTTTGCAGTCTTGTAGCATCGGTTGTCAGTGTGCTCGTATTTAACTTCTTTTTTACAGTACCCCGTTTTACGTTTCGTTTTGTTGATCCGGGGTATTATGTGACATTTTTGATCATGTTTTTTGCTTCCTTTTTGACCGGAACGCTGGCATCCAGATTGAAAGAGAATGCCGCGCAGTCAGCCAGAGCAGCTTTTCGTACAAAGATTTTGTTTGAGACGAATCAGCTGTTGCAAAAGGAGCATGAGACGCATGATGTGATCGCAGCCACGGCCGGGCAGCTGACAAAGCTTTTGAAAAAGGATATTGTTATGTATCCGGCAAAAAACGGAATATTACAGGAACCAATCCTGTATCCGGCGGGAGAAAATGTTCCGGATGATCTGCTCACGGAAAAAGAGCGTGGAACAGCAGAATGGACATTTCAAAATAATAAGCATGCCGGGGCGACCACAGATACACTTGCCGGTGCAAAATGTCTGTATCTGGCAATTCGTGTGAATGAGCATGTGTATGGTGTAGTTGGGATCTCCATCAATGAGCGCCCCTTAGATTCTTTTGAAAATAGTGTCCTGCTGGCAATCCTTGGTGAATGTGCGCTGGCGATCGAAAATATAAATAACGAGAAAGAAAAGGAGGCTGCCGCTATTCTTGCAAAGAATGAGCAGCTGCGGGCAAACCTTTTGCGCGCCATTTCCCATGATCTGCGTACACCGCTCACATCCATATCCGGAAATGCCAGCAATCTGATCTCAAACTACCAGCGCATGGATGATGATTCTCTCACACAGATATTTACAGATATTTATGATGATTCCATGTGGCTGATCAATCTGGTGGAAAATCTGCTGGCGGTGACGAGAATTGAAGAGGGAAGGGTAAATTTAAATGGTACGGCAGAGTTGATGGATGAGGTCATCACAGAAGCACTCAAGCATGTGGATCGTAAAAGTAAGGATCATCTGATTCAGGTGAGCAGTGAGAGCGAATTTTTATTGGCACAGATCGATGCAAAACTGATCGTCCAGGTGATCATTAATCTTGTGGACAATGCCATTAAATATACACCGGAAGGCTCAGAGATAGAGATTTATACATGTGAACGCGGCTCCATGGTAGAAGTATCTGTATCTGATAATGGCCCGGGAATTCCTGACGAGCAGAAAGCGCGTATTTTCGACATGTTTTACACCGGGGCAAACAAAGTGGCAGACAGCCGCAGGAGCCTGGGGCTGGGGTTATCTTTATGCAAGTCCATTATCACAGCCCATGGAGGCACGATCGAAGTGAAAGATCATGAGCCAAAAGGAACCACCTTCACATTTACATTACCGGGGATCGTGAAATGTGAAGTATAGAAAACAAACCGGCATCAGGAAAGTTGCTGTCTGAGGTGACGCCTCGTGCCGGACGGGAGGTAGAGATTTATGAATAAACCACTGATCCTTGTTGTGGAGGATGATGCACCGGTCAGAAATCTGATGACGACAACGTTAAAGACAAATGATTACAGATATCTGGTGGCAGCGAACGGCGAAGCTGCAATTTTGGAGGCTTCCTCACATAATCCGGATATTGTGCTGCTAGACCTTGGTCTGCCGGATATGGATGGCGTGCAGGTGATCGAAAAAATTCGTTCATGGTCGAATATGCCGATCATTGTGATCAGTGCGCGCAGCGAGGATTCAGACAAAATAGAGGCGTTAGACGCTGGCGCGGACGATTATCTGACAAAACCATTTTCCGTGGAGGAACTGTTGGCGAGATTGCGTGTCACACAGCGAAGGCTGGCATATATGACAACGGAGATCACATCGCAGAGCGCTATCTTTGAAAATGGGAAGCTTCGTGTAGATTATGCAGGTGGGTGCGCATATCTGGACGGGCAGGAGCTGCACTTGACACCGATCGAGTACAAACTGTTGTGCCTGCTTTCCAAAAATGTTGGCAAGGTATTGACACACACTTACATCACGCAGCATATCTGGGGCAGGAGCTGGGATAACAACATGGCATCCCTTCGGGTATTTATGGCTACGCTGCGCAAAAAGCTGGAAGCGCAACCGGATTCGCCACAGTATATCCAGACGCATATCGGTGTCGGATATCGCATGATGAAGGTAGAATAATCGTAATTGTTCAGAGCAGGTCGGAGCGGAACCGCGTAGACCGTAAGAACATGATTCAGGAATGCAAAAAGCCCATCGTCGAAGACAATTTTCATGGATTTTTGCCTCGTAACTGTGAGGGTACTGAACAGTTACGAATAATCATAGTTATCAAAGGATAAAAGTGCAGGTGTGCGCCTTTATCCTTTTTCTAATGTGCAGGCAGTTCCGTCAAAGTATTGGAGCAAACGAAAGATAATGTTCTGTTCATCTTTGCTATAGTGATCCAGGCTGATTGTTTTGGTCGCATTGATATTCAGTAAATAGTCTGTGGAAACATGGAAAATTTTTGATAGAGAAATGAGATTGTCGGTAGAGGGATAGTTTTCGCCACATTCCCAGGATTGGACACCGGCACGGCTGATGTTCAGGCGTTTTGCAAGATCGGTTTGTGACATACCATTTTTCTGGCGTAGCTGGGCGATGCGCGAACCTAGCGTTTCAATCATCTTTTGTACCTCCCGTTGATCAAGTATAGACAAATAGTATCAATTGCACGTAAATTGAAACCGACATCAATGCTGGAAATAATTGACAAAATAAAAAGAAACCCACAAATGTTGGATTGGGTAACAGAGGGAAAATTTCATAATCTTGCGGAATGACTTTTATACAGACTATAATGGAAAAAAGGCAATCGGAGAACACACTGGGAGGTAACTGTCATGGCACGTTTTGTGGAGATTATGATTGTGGAAGATGAGGATCGGGTACGTGAGAGTTTTCGGCTGGCATTTGCAAAGTATCCGGGAATGACATTGGTTTATGAGACAGATAGTGAATTGCGGGCTTTGGACTATCTTGAAACACATGGAGTGGATGTCGTCATTCTTGATATTGAATTGAAAGAGGGAGATGGTCTGTCATTTCTGGATGAGATCGAGGTACGTGGGCTGGAGAAGCCCTTTATTGTTGTTGTGACAAATACCGGTTCACAGGTCACGCTCAGTTATATGAGAACTCATGGAGCAGACTATATTTATCAAAAAACAAACAGGGCGTATTCACCGATCAAGGTGCTGAGTGTGATTGAGAAAATATATCCTTATCAGCAGGTGGAGGATCAACGAAAATGTATGCATGCCCTGGCTACCTTTGATCAGGAAAAAGAGGATGCAATTACAAAGAAATATATTGAGGATGAGTTGGCAAAAATGGGATTTCGCCGCAAACATGTGGGCTTTGACTATGCCGTGGAAGCAATTTTTTTGCTGATCAGGGACAAAGAGAGCCGTCTGTGTATATCAAGTGAAGTGTATGGAACCATTGCGCAGAAGCATCATACAACGCGGGGTGGTGTGGAGCGCGGAATCCGAAACGCCATAGAGACGGCTTTTACCGATGCGGCGATCAATGGATTGCATCGCCATTATCCCTTTGACTATGACAAGGAAAAAGGCAGACCGACAAATACGGAATTTTTGAAAAATATGGCAGAGAGGTTGCGGGTTTAGTGTGTCCTGTGTCATATGAATTCACGAAGTGAAAAATATTGTAAGGGTATTCAATCTTCGCTGGAAAACGATTCCAATTTATGATAGGATAAGTCTGATAGGGTAAATTCTGGAAACGTTGATAAAACCTAGGAAAATCAAGGATATGCAAGGATAAGAAAAGATATGCAAGGAAAAGTAAAAGTGTGCTTTGTGTGCCACGGCAACATCTGCCGCTCCACGATGTGCGAATCTGTTTTTACATATATGGCAAAACAGGCGGGATTAGAAGAAAAATTTGAGATTGATTCCGCGGCCACGAGCCGCGAGGAGATTGGCAATGGCCCCCATTATGGGACAAGAAATAAGCTGACGCAGTTGGGAATTCCGGTGATTCCGCATCGCGCCAGACAGTTGACACGTGAGGACTATTTATATTATGATTACCTCATTGGCATGGACACGGCGAATATCCGCAACATGACGCGGATCGTCGGGGGCAGTGACCCGCAGGGAAAGATTTACAAGCTGCTCACCTTTGCCGGAAAAGGAAACGATGTGGCAGATCCGTGGTACACGGATGATTTTGATGCAACCTATCGGGATGTGTCGGAAGGATGCGCGGCGTTTTTAAATTATCTGACTGAGAATCGACTGATATTTTAGTGGAGTGGACTGTTTGCCGGGGCGGCTCAACGGCATTGTGCAGAAATAAGCAGCCAGTGAGCAGTTGTGCGATTCTCGCGGAATCCAAGAAGGAGTGCAAAAGAAATATGAACAAAAAACTGACATTTTTTAGCCGGGCATTCTTGGCAGGTATCATGATCGGCATCGGTGATGTGATCAATGCCATGTGTGAGAACCGGGTTGTGGGAGCGTTGCTGTTCGGGTTGGGACTGTTATGTATTTTACATAACGGATTTTATCTGTACACAGGAAAGATTGGCATTGTGTGGATCGCGCCGGACAAGAAAAAAGAAGTCCTGAACCTGTTTGTGGGTATTATCTGCAATATTTTAGGCGTCATGCTTGTGGTGAAGCTGTATATGCTCGCAAATACAGATTTTGCGGAAAAAATTACGAACACAGCCCAGACGCTTTCGTCACAAAGTGCCATGAGTTGTTTTCTGGGTGCCATTTTCTGTGGTGTGCTTATGACGGTGGCGACGGTTTCTTACCGGAGAGAAAATATGGTGGCAGAGACAGTTATTACACTGTTCTGCGTGATGGTGTTTATTCTTGCGGGATTCAAGCATTGCATTGCAAATGCATCTATGCTGCTGTTTTCAGGCTGCAATTACGTGAATTATCTGGCAATGATCGCCGGTAACACGGTCGGCTCGCTGTGCTATGGTTATTTGTTTGGGCGTGCGAGGGAGAACGGATGACAGATCTGGTTGCCTACTACAATAAATTTAATGAGGAAAAACGGCTGCAGAGCCGTCATGGACAGGTGGAGTATCACACGACGATGCACTATATTCATCGATATCTTGATTTGTTACGGCAGGAGCGTGACGGAGCTGCATCACAAATATACGGGATATTCCAGGAGAATGTTTGTCCAGAACATGCATGTATGACAGCAACGCCTGATGGGAGTGAGCTCCAGTCGGGGGATGCGCAATATGAAAATTTACAGAAGTCACCGCTTCGCATCATCGACATCGGCGCTGGAACGGGGCGTTATAGTGTGGCGCTTGCGGCGGAAGGATATGATGTGACAGCCGTCGAACTGGTGAAATACAACCTTGGCATCTTAAAGCAAAAAGGTGCGAATGTGAAAGCTTATCAGGGAAATGCGTTGAAGCTGAAGCGATTTGCAGACAACAGTTTTGATCTGACGCTGCTGTTTGGACCGATGTACCATTTGCACTCAGATGAGGATCAGATACAGGCGCTCTCGGAGGCGAAGCGGGTGACCAGACCGGGAGGGATCATCATGGTGGCCTATGTCATGAATGACTACAGTGTGATCAAGTACGGTTTTATGGAAAATCATATCGCAGAGCGTGTAAAAAATGGTGCGCTGACGGAAAATTTTCAGATTTGTCACGATGAAAATGAACTGTATGATTATGTGCGACTAGAACAGATCGATACGCTGAATCAGGCAGTTGGCTTGAAGCGGGAGCTGATCATCGCCCCGGATGGGCCGGCAGATTATATCCGCCCTGTGTTAAATGCAATGGATGAAGAAACATTTGAACTTTTTTTACAGTATCAGTTGAAAAATTGTGAGCGCCCAGAACTGTTGGGAGCGAGCTCTCACACGGTGGATATATTAAGGAAGTGCTAAGGTAAAAAAGTTACTTTTCATACAATAGTCAGCATTTACTGCGTGTTACTGTGCCAAAAACGTACATGAGCCAGAAATTTGACGATTTTGCATGCGAAGCATCGTCAAATTCATTATATTTAAGGCTGTGGGCTGAAATGTAACAAAATAGAAGTTTGGAGACTGCGGTTCCTGTCAAAATTATATTTACAATTGCAACAAATGGTGGTATAGTGACCGATGGATGGTATCCGGACATCGGAACTGTACCACTTTTTTGGAGGAATTGAATAATGAAAAACACTGTTTTGACGCTTCGCAAGCAGAAGGAAAGCCAAGATAAGATCACAATGCTGACCTGTTACGACTATTCCATGGCAAAATTAATGGACGAAGCGGGAATTAATGTACTATTGATCGGAGATTCACTTGGACAGGTGATGCTCGGCTACGAGGATACGCTGTCTGTCACTATGGACGAAATGATCCATCACACTGCGGCTGTGGCAAGAGGCGCGAAAAATGCCTTTATTCTTGCAGATATGCCGTTTATGTCTTATCAGGCATCGATTTATGATGCAGTTACCAATGCAGGAAGATTGATGAAAGAGGGTCGTGCTAACGGCGTAAAATTAGAGGGTGGAGCCACCGTTTGCGAGCAGATTCGCGCGATCGTGGATGCGTCTATTCCGGTGTGTGCCCATCTTGGACTGACACCTCAGTCTGTCAATGCATTTGGTGGTTTCAAGGTGCAGGGAAAGACTGTGGAAGCAGCACAGAAGCTGATCGATGATGCAAAACGCGTGGAGGAAGCCGGTGCATCCATGGTCGTTTTGGAGTGCGTGCCCGCACCGATCGCGGCAAAGATCACGGAATCTGTGTCCATCCCGACGATCGGTATCGGTGCAGGAGCAGGCTGTGACGGACAGGTTTTAGTATATCAGGATATGCTTGGCATGTTTTCCGACTATGTGCCGAAGTTTGTAAAGCATTTCGCAGAGGTTGGCGAGATCATGAAGGGCGCGTTTGCGGATTATACCGCGGAGGTAAAGGCTGGCACATTCCCGACTGAGGCACAGACTTATGGCATTGCAGATGACGTGTTGGAGAAATTATATTAATCTGTTCAGAGCCAAGGCAATCTGCACAAAATACAACTGTCATGCTTGCATGAACAGGTGTATTTGTGTAGATTTCTTTGGCGAGAGCCAAAAATGAGCAAAAAGCGCTGGATGTCCGGTGGACATCCGTTTAGCGTGGATCGAAGTAAAACGGAGAAAAAGCTGCGAAGCAGCGATTCTGCGAATTGGCGCTGAACTGATGTGGTTGAAAGGAGAAAAATAATGCAGATCGCAACTACAATAAATGGAGTAAGAACACAGGTAAAGGCATGGAAAAAAGAGGGCTTAAGCGTTGGATTTGTTCCGACGATGGGCTATCTGCACGAGGGACACGGCAGCCTGATCAGCCGGGCACGCGAGGAAAATGACAAGGTTGTTGTTAGCATTTTTGTCAATCCGATGCAGTTTGGACCGGGCGAGGATCTGGAGAGCTATCCCAGAGATCTGGAAAAGGACAGCGCTTACTGCGAGTCCCTTGGCGCAGATCTGATCTTCCATCCTGAACCGGAAGAAATGTACACAGACGGTTTTTGTTCCTATGTGGATATGTCTGTGCTGACCGAGGAATTATGTGGATTATCACGTCCGGTACATTTTCGCGGCGTGTGCACAGTAGTAAACAAGCTGTTCAATATCGTACAGCCTGACCGTGCATATTTTGGACAGAAGGATGCGCAGCAGCTTGCGATCATCAAGCGTATGGTACAGGATCTGAATATGGATTTAGAGATCATTGGCTGCCCGATCGTGCGCGAGGAAGACGGGCTTGCAAAGAGCTCACGTAATACTTATCTTTCCGCAGAGGAGCGCCAGGCCGCACTTGTACTCTCAAAGGCAGTCAAGCTCGGACAGGAGCTGGTGGCAGCAGGCGAGAAGGATGCAAAAAAGATCGTATCCGAGATGAGTGCACTCATCGAAAAAGAGCCGCTGGCACGCATCGACTATGTCAAAGCTGTAGACGGACTCACCATGCAGCAGATCGACACGGTCAAGGAGCCGATGCTAGTTGCACTTGCGGTGTATATCGGAAAGACGCGTTTGATTGACAATTTCATGATATAATGAGCGCAAGCGAGTCAACATGCTGGCATGATTGACGAACGGCGAATGCTGATCGTGAGCTGAATTTGCTCACGAAATAATGAGCGCAAGTGAGTCAACAAGCTTGCATGATTGACGAATGGCGAATGTTGATCGTGAGCTGATTTTGCTCAGGATATAATGAGCGCAAGCGAGTCAATATATTATCATAAACAAAAGTAGTGGAAAACGGAGAAAATAATGAACATCGAACTTTTGAAAGGAAAGATCCATCGCGCCACCGTCATTCAGGCGGAACTGGACTACGTCGGCAGTATTACGGTGGATGAAGCATTGCTGGAAGCATCCGGCATTCTGGAATATGAAAAAGTGCAGATCGTGGATATCAATAATGGCAGCCGCTTTGAGACCTACACGATCGCGGGTGAGCGCGGCAGTGGAATGATCTGCCTCAATGGAGCAGCCGCGCGCTGTGTCTCAACGGGAGATAAGATCATTATCATGGCGTATGCCACGATGACACCGGAGGAGGCAAAAAATCACAGGCCTGCTGTCGTTTTTGTGGACGAAAGCAACCACGTACAGCGCATTACAAGCTATGAGAAGCACGGCAGACTGGAAGATATGCAGGAGGCGTAAATTGTTAAGAGAAGAGGTAACAGTTCAGAACAGATCGGAGCAGAACCGCGTTGATCGTGAGAATATGATTCAGGAGTGCAAAAATCCCATTGGCGAAGACGATTTTCATGGATTTTTGCATCGTAACTGTGAGGGTACTGAACAGTTACGAGATAAGACGATTCTTCTGGGTGTGACCGGAAGTATTGCAGCGTACAAGATCGCTTCTCTTGCCAGCATGCTTGTCAAGCAGCACGCAAATGTTCATGTGATCATGACACAAAATGCAACAAATTTTATCAATCCCATCACCTTTGAGACGTTGACCGGTAATAAATGTCTGGTGGACACCTTTGACCGCAACTTCGAGTTTCAGGTAGAGCATGTATCTCTGGCAAAACAGGCAGATATCGCGCTGGTAGCACCGGCGAGTGCGAATGTGATCGGAAAGATGGCACATGGGATCGCGGATGATATGCTGACAACAACGCTGCTTGCGTGCAAGGCACCGATTCTGGTATCACCTGCCATGAATACAAATATGTATGAAAATCCGATCGTGCAGGATAATATTCATACACTGGAACGGTATGGTATAAAAATCATTACACCCGCCAGCGGTTACCTTGCCTGTGGAGATACCGGAGCCGGAAAAATGCCGGAGCCCGAGACTCTGTTTGCACATATCGAGGCACAGATCGCCTGTGAAAAGGATCTGGCGGGTAAACGGGTGCTTATCACGGCAGGAGCGACGCAGGAGGCGCTGGATCCGGTTCGTTATCTGACGAACCATTCTACAGGAAAAATGGGCTATGCTCTTGCAAAAGCAGCAATGTTACGGGGAGCACAGGTGACGTTGGTCAGCGCGCCCACAAACCTGTCAGCGCCGCTTGATACAGAGCTGGTGCCTGTTGTCAGTGCGCAGGATATGTTTGAGGCAGTAGAGAGCTATTTTGATGGTACCGATATTTTGATCATGGCAGCAGCCGTGGCAGATTACCGCCCGAAGGAGTTTGTTGATCACAAGATCAAGAAAAAAGAAGGCGACAATACGCTGGAGCTTGCCCGTACGACGGATATTTTGGGAACGCTTGGTGCGCGCAAGCGTGCAGACCAGTTTATCTGCGGCTTTTCTATGGAGACGGAGCATCTGCTTGAAAATTCAAGAGCAAAACTTGAAAAAAAGCACCTTGATATGATCGCGGCAAATAATCTGCGCACGCAGGGTGCTGGATTTGGCACGGAGACAAATGTGGTGACCTTGATCCGGCCGGATGATATGGTCGAATTGCCGATCATGTCAAAGCTGGATGTTGCACACCGGATTTTAGATTATATTTTGAATAAAAAGAAATGATTTTTGGCGAGATTATCTATCGAAAAAGGAAAATACAAAGGAAGCATTGGCTGTTTTAACACGTTCTTTTCATGCCCAACGACAGAGTAGTTGCAAATCACACATCAGCCAGCTGACTTGTGAATTGTAACGAATTTGGCGATGCTTCGCATGCAAAATCGCCAGATTCATGGCGCATGTACGTTTTTGGCATGTAGCCCGCAGTAAATGCTGGCTACTGTGTGAAAAGTAACGCAGAGCATGCGTTGTGTGTGTGAACAGTTGTGTTTCTGTCTTTAAAAATTCCTGTAAGTATGCTATGATAAAGCATATTTATAGGATTTTTTTTATGGCGGTGAATGAACAAAACAGCCGCGAAAGGAGTTTATTTATGCAAAAGACAAATGACTATACGTCACCCTATGAGTTTTATGGAAAAATTCCGACTGGGAAAGCGATTCTCTATGGTTTACAGCATGTGCTGGCCATGTTTGTCGGCAATCTAACTCCGTTGATCGTCATCTGCGGTGCATGTGGCATCGGTGCCGGATCAGAATTTGCGCCTGTGTATGTACAACTGCTGCAGAATGCGATGGTGATCGCAGGCATTGTGACACTCGTGCAGTTGTTTTCTATTGGATCGGTTGGCGGAAAGGTGCCGATCATCATGGGAACCAGCTCTGGGTTTATTGGTGTGTTCAGCAGTGTGGCTGCCAGTATGGGCGGCGGCGTGCTTGCCTACGGGGCAATCATGGGCGCATCTGTGATCGGAGGATTGTTTGAGACAGTTTTGGGCTTCTTTTTAAAGCCGTTAAGACGCTTTTTCCCTTCTGTTGTGACAGGTACGGTCGTGCTGGCGATTGGATTATCGCTGATCAGTGTCGGCGTCAATTCCTTCGGCGGAGGCAGTAATGCTGCAGATTTTGGCTCGTTGGAAAATCTGCTGGTGGGACTGATCGTTCTGGTGGTGATTCTCGCAGTGAAGCATTATGCAAAGGGAATGGCGAGTTCGTCTTCCATTTTGATCGGTATTGTTGCTGGCTATATCGTCTGCCTGATCATGGGAATGGTACTACTGACAACTGCTGTGAACGCAGATGGTGTAGAGTATACAAAGGCGTGGGTATTGAATTTTGACAAGGTCAGAGATGCAGGCTGGTTTGCGCTCCCGAAGATCATGCCGGTCAAGCTGGTGTTTGATGGTCGGGCGATCTTACCAGTGATCATTATGTTTATTGTCACAGCAGTGGAGACCGTCGGAGATATCTCCGGTGTCATGGAGGGCGGTATGAGCCGTGAGGCGACAGATAAGGAGCTGTCCGGCGGTGTCATGTGCGATGGTCTTGGATCTACATTTGCAGCGTTGTTTGGGGTATTGCCGAATACCTCTTTTTCACAGAACGTGGGTCTTGTCACATTGACAAAGGTTGTGAACCGTATGGCATTGGCATGTGGTGCGATTTTTCTGATTTTATGTGGTCTGTTCCCGAAGCTGGCGGCATTGATCTCTATCATGCCCCAGAGTGTGCTTGGCGGTGCAGCAGTGATCATGTTTTCATCCATTGTGATCAGTGGTATCCAGCTGATCACAAGAGAACCGTTGACTGCGCGTAATATCACGATTGTTTCCGTGGCACTTGGACTTGGCTACGGTGTGGGTGCAAACAGTGCACTGCTTAATAACTTGCCGGAACTGCTTCGGCTGACATTTGGAGGCAGCGGAATCGTGCCGGCGGCAGTGGTTGCGATTATTTTAAATATTGTACTTCCGAAGGAAGAAAATATGAAAAGTATACAGTAGAGAATCATCGACCGATAGAAATTGACCGTTTGATGAGAGAGGAAAAGGGGAACGATATGCTAAAGTTTAAGCAATACTATCGGGTAAAGAGCCTCGAAGAGGCATATGAATTAAATCAGAAAAAGAGTAATGTCGTACTGGGCGGAATGCTGTGGCTGAAGCTGCAGCGGCGCACGGTAGGGGGTGTGATCGACCTTTCTGATCTGGGATTGGATCAGATTACGGAGACAGAGGATGCCTTCACCATCGGTGCAATGGTGAGCCTGCGGGATCTGGAACAGCATGAGGGGCTGCGCGCATATCTGGGTGAAGCTCTGCATGAGAGCCTGTGCCATATTGTTGGTGTGCAGTTTCGGAACGTGGCAACGGTGGGGGGCAGTATTTTCGGACGATTTGGATTTTCAGATGTGCTGACACTGTTTCTGGCACTGGATGCAAAAGTGAAATTTTATCGTGCCGGTGAGATGGCGCTTTCTGTGTATACATCGGGCGCCACGCTTGACAGGGAATTAAAAAACGATATTTTAGAGGCAGTGATCCTGCCCAAAAAGGTGGAGGCAGTTGCTTACCGCAGCGTGCGAAATTCCGAGACAGATTTTCCGGTGCTCACCTGTTGTGCGGCAAAAGTGGCCGGCGTTTACAGGGTGAGTGTTGGTGCCCGGCCGATGCGCGCTGTGTATACGGCTGATCTGAACGGAATTCTAAATGCCGGAATCACGCCGGAGACGGCAGCTGACTTTGGCAAATGGGTGTCAGAACAGATCACTACCGGTTCCAATGTGCGCGCAAGCGCTGATTATCGTAAAAAAATGATTGCTGTGCTGACAAAACGAAATGTGCTGGATCTGGCGGCGCAGGAGAAAATGCCGGATGCCGCAGGGCAGTATGTGGGTGAACGGGATATTTCGCAGAAGAACGAAGAGGGAGGGCAGAGATAAAATGGAATTAACATTCACTTTAAATGGGACACGCCGAAGCGTTGAAATTTCAGCAGATACCCTCCTTTTAGACCTGTTACGCAGTATGAAATGCTTTAGTGTAAAGCGCGGCTGTGAGACCGGAAACTGTGGCCTTTGCACGGTATTTGTAGATGACAGACCGGTGCTTAGCTGTAGTACGCTGGCAGCCCGGGTGGAAGGACGGGACGTTGTGACGTTAGAAGGTCTGCGTGAGGAAGCGGAGGAGTACGGAGCCTATATCGCAGATGAAGGCGCAGAGCAGTGCGGTTTTTGCAATCCGGGACTGATGATGAACGCCATCGCGCTCTACCGTGAGAATCCGGATGCCACGGATGATGAGATCAAGGAATATCTGGCGGGAAATCTGTGCCGCTGTTCCGGCTACGAGGGACAGCTGCGTGGAATCCGTGCGTATTTACAATACAAAAAGGGGGAGGTGCGTCATGAGTAAGCTCAGTCAGAAGGAATATCAGGTGGTGACAAAGCCTGTTCGCAAGCTGGATGCGATGCAGCTTCTGACCGGACAGCCGGTATATACGGACGATGTGACACCACAGGACTGTCTGGTTGTCAAGCTTTTACGCAGTCCCCATGCCCATGCGCTCATCACTTCGATTGATACAGAAAAAGCGATGGCAGTGCCCGGCGCGGTGGCTGTTTATACTTATGAAGATGTGCCGCAGGAGCGGTTTACGACAGCAGGACAGACATACCCGGAACCCAGTGCGTATGACAGACTCCTTTTGGATCAGCGCGTGCGATTTGTGGGTGATCCGGTGGCGATCATTGCTGCTGAGACAAAAGAGGCTGCAGATCTGATGCTGGCACGTGTGAAGGTGAGCTATGAGGTGCTTCCGGCTGTGCTGGATTTCCACACGGCGAAGGATAATGAGCTGCTCGTGCACCCGGAGGATAACTGGCGTTCCCTTTGCCCGGTGGGGGCGGACAATCATCGGAATCTGGTGGCGCATGAGGAGAATTCATGGGGAGACCCGGACGCCGTATTTGCGCAGTGCGCACAGATTGTTGAGAAAACGGTGCATTGCAAAGCGAACAATCAGGCAATGATGGAGACATTCCGCACCTATTGTGAGATCGATACTTATGGAAGACTGCATGTGATCAGTTCCACACAGATCATTTTTCATGTGCGGCGTATTGTTTCCAATGCATTGGGCATACCTAAATCAAAGATCCGTGTGACAAAACCCCGGATTGGAGGTGGATTTGGTGCAAAGCAAAGCGTGGTGGCAGAGATTTATCCGGCATTTGTGACATGGATGACCAAACGCCCGTCCAAGCTTGTCTATACAAGAGAAGAATGTCAGATCGCAGCATCTCCCAGACATGAGATGGAGGTGCGCGTAAAGGTGGGTGCTGATGCGCAGGGCCATATCCGTGCGATGGATATGTACACACTTTCCAACAGCGGTGCCTACAGCGAGCACGGACCAACGACCGTGGGACTTTC
Organism: Lachnospiraceae bacterium; assembly: GCA_022773965.1. Taxonomy (GTDB): domain Bacteria; phylum Bacillota; class Clostridia; order Lachnospirales; family Lachnospiraceae; genus W0P33-017. The sequence goes on along the minus strand of JALFNQ010000208.1, from coordinate 19,682 downwards.
CGGACACAAATCGATTTCACTGTATGCAAATCAGCTGCAGGCATATCGTTTTAATTATGATGTTGTATATACGAACCTGCAATCGGCAGGAGCATTTCGCGGTTATGGTGCGCCACAGGGAATTTTCGCAGTGGAATCCGCGGTCAATGAGCTGGCGGACAAGCTTGGTATCAGTCCGGTGGCGATCCGTGAGATCAACATGACCAGAGAGGGCGATGTGATGCACTCTTATTACGGAGAAACCGCATCAAGCTGTGCGCTGGATCGTTGTCTTGCCCGGGCAAAAGAAAAGATCGGATGGGATGACAGCTGTCTTTGTACAAAAATTAACGATCATAAAGTACGTGCAAAGGGTATGTCGATTGCAATGCAGGGCTCCGGCATTTCCGGTGTGGATGTGGGAAGTGCAACGGTGCGTCTGACAGAGGACGGAGGCTATGCGCTGGTGATCGGCGCAGCTGATATGGGTACAGGCTGTGATACGATTCTTGCACAGATGGTGGCAGAGATGATGGAGTGCGACATGAGCAATGTGACGGTATATAGTGCAGATACGGATTTTTCGCCGTATGATTCCGGCTCCTATGCATCTTCAACGACTTATGTCACCGGAAAAGCAGTGGAACGCGCGTGTCTGGAATTGCAGGAAAAGATCTGTGCGCTGGGGGCTGACATGCTGGAATTACCAAAAGAACAGGTGGTGTTCGCATCAGATGCAGTCAGATCCGACGATGGCAGCAGAAGCGTAAGCCTGCTTGACATTGCAACAAAATCCATGTGCGGAAATACAGAGGCAATGCAGGCAACTGTGACACATTCCTCACCGACTTCACCGCCGCCCTATATGGTTGGCATGGTTGAGCTGGATATTGACATCGAGACCGGAGAGGCAAAGGTGGCAAACTATGTGGCAGTTGCGGATTGTGGTACGGTCATCAATGAGAATCTGGCACGTATTCAGCTGGAGGGTGGCATTGTACAGGGAATCGGAATGGCACTTTACGAGAATGTGACATATATGAAGGATGGAAGCATCTCTGAAAATTCGCTGATGGAGTATAAGATTCCGTCCCGCATGGATATAGGAAAGCTGGATGTAGAGTTTGAGAGCAGCTTCGAGCCAAGCGGACCCTTTGGGGCAAAATCAATCGGCGAGCTGGTGATTGATACGCCGGTTCCGGCGATTGCTCATGCGATCTATGAGGCAACCGGTGAGTGGCTCACAGAGCTTCCGTTTACACCGGAAAAGATTCTGGAGGCAATCGAACGAGGTGGAAAATACAAAAATAATTAATCGGATTTTTTATCTGGCAGGAGGAGACGGCAGCCGGTTTGGTGAAAATAAATTGCTTTATCCGCTTACGGTGGAAGGGGTGAGCAAGCCGATGTACAGGCATGCGCTGGACCGGGTCATGGATATCGTTGCCGCAAGAACCACGTATGAATTATATGTGGTCACTTGTCATCGGGATATTTATTCTTATGTAAAGGGACTGGAACCGGAGCTTTCGCGTATGTATGCGGTGTTTAGCCCGGATAGTCCCAAAGGGCTTTCGTATACGATCCGGACAGGGCTGGCAGCAGCGGGGAAAACGGCACCGAATGTATATGATACCTTTCTGGTAGCGGATATGCCGTATATCAGGGAAGAGAGTTTGGCAGATTTTATGCATAAAGTCCTGCAGAGTGGACGAACCGTGGGCTGCATGGCAGAAAACGGGCGTTATAAAAATCCGGTCATGTTTCAGGCAAAGCTGGAGCCGCTTCTTATCGCGCTGGAAGGGGATTGTGGTGGAAAATCTGTGTTTTTGCGTTATGAAAATGAAGCGTATGTATATGAAACGTCAGGCGAACTGACAGATCTGGACTACAAGGAGGACATCTAATGGGAAAAAGTGAGGTATCTGTCTGGGAGGAAAAGGTGATGATCCCGACTTATGAGACCGGAGCGGCAGACAAGACCCCGGCTTTTTCTGAATATCGGAGCTTTCAGGGCAAAAGCGGAGCCGTGTATCCGTATCCTGTCGTTCGCACTATCGGTGATACAAGGACTGCCCGGGAATATACCGCTCTTTATCTGGAAAATGAATATTTAAAAATCTGTGTACTGCCGGAGCTTGGTGGCCGCATATGGAGCGCAGTCGACAAAACGAATGATTATGAGTTTGTTTATCATAATCATGTTGTGAAGCCTGCACTGGCAGGACTGACAGGTGCGTGGGTGATGGGCGGTATCGAGTTTGGCAAGCGACATCAGGACGCTTTTCATAAGGTGAATCATCGGCTGGAAAGGGGCGAAGATGGAAGCTGTACCATATATCTGCAAAATGTGGATGAGAGGAATCACGTCAGAAATATGACGAAGGTCACCCTGCATCCGGATCGGTCGTACATAGAAATCGTGGGACAGCTCTATAACAGCAGCTGCCTGCCACAGCCATCGTTTTGGGGTGTGAATGTTGCAGTCGCTGCTGATGAAAATACGCGGACTGTTTTTCCGCCGGATACGGAAATAGCCCGACGCAAAAAGAGCTCTCGCAGCAACCGTTGCCGGATGGAAAATTCTATCTATGATTTTATTGGCAGCTATGATTATGGGAAAGAAGCTGGGACGTTGTATTTGGCTGACCACTATATGGCACCCGGGAAACGCCGTTTTACACGTGGAAGCAGTGAAGCAGGGCAGGCGCGGGAGCGTAGTCTGACAGATGAAGACGGCTCGTGTGTAGAACTGATGTGTGGAGTGTTTTGCGGGGAGCAGCCGGAGCCGACCTGGCTGGATCCGGCAGAGGAAAAGCGGCTGGTTCAGTATGTGATGCCGTACAAGGGCGTGGGCGCGGTAAAAAATGCCACAAGAGAGGCGGCTGTCGGATTAGAGTGCTCTGACAGTGATCTTACAGTTTTGGTTTATGTCACGCAGGATCGGCGTGTGCGCATCGTTTTAGAAGAGGGATTTTCCACCTTATTTGAGGAGGATCGGAACCTGTCGCCCGCGGAAGTATATGAACGGACGATTGAGTGCAGCATTTCCAATGAACACATGCTGCAGCTGTCTGTGTATGATCTGCAGACAAATGCCCTGCTCGTTACATACCGCCCGCAGGTGGATTCAGAGATACATATTGAAAAATCCCCGGCAAGAGCAGCTGACATACCGGGGGCACCGGAGCTTATCGAAACGAACGAGGAATTACATCTGGCGGGACAGCAGATCGAGCGGCATGATTATGCTTCGAGGCGGCCGGATGCGTACTATCGAGAGGGACTTTTGCGGGATCCCGGAGATATTCGCCTGAACAATGCTTATGGCAGATGTCTGATGCGTCAGGGTGATTTTGCAGAGGCAAAAAAATATCTGGAAAAAGCATATGAGCGCATGTGTGCGTGTGATCTTGGCACCTGTCTGGGAGAGACCGCCTATCATCTGGCATTGTGTGAGTTCTATCAGGGGCAGTATGGGCGTGCCTATGATTACTTTTATCGTGCAACATGGACAGGTGGGCATCAGGCGATGTGTTTTTATTATCTGGCGGTGCTGGACGCACGTGCAGGCAGGTGGCGCCGGGCATTGGAGCATGTGGGAAAGGCATTGGCAAAAAATGCACATCACATCCATGCGAGAGGCCTGCAGGCATATCTGCTGCGAAGAATGGGACAGGCGGGAACGGCACTGCGTTGTTGCAGAAAAAATCTGGAGCATGATGCCTTTGATTTTGTCAGTGCAAACGAGGTTGTGCTGCTTGGCAGAGGAAAGCTGGAGGAGCTGGAAAAGCGGATGGGGGAAAATGCTGAAAATTATCTTTTGGCAGCCCGCGAATATGCGCAATTTGGAGCTTTGGATGAAGCGCTGGAATTGCTGTCACGCTGCCCCAGGCAGACAGCTTTGGTGCTTTTCTACAGAGCGTATTATCTGGCGGGACAAAAGCACACGCCTGAGGCATCGCGTCTGCTGCATCAGGCAGAGACATGCGCTCCGGAGGGCTGTTTTCCAAATAAACTGGATGATATAGCTGTGCTTCGATATGCCATTGAAGAGTCAGACAGCGGGATGGCCCGTTATTATCTGGGCTGTCTGTTTTACGATAAGAGGCAGTATGACCAGGCGCTTGAGTTGTGGGAACAGGCGGCAATCAAACGACCAAAATTTGCGCCTGTTCATCGGAATCTTGCACTTGTCTATCATAATGTGCTGCATGATGCGGATACAGCCAGACGCGAGATGGAGAAAGCATTTTATCTGGATGAAAAGGATGCGGGTGTATTCTGGGAGCTGGATCAGCTGAATAAAAAGCTTGGCGTGAGCTTTGAGCGTCGGCTGGAGCGTTACGAGAAATATTCGCATCTGGTTGAGACCAGAGATGATCTGTATATAGAGTATATTACGCTTTTAAATATGACGGATCAGTATGAGAAGGCCCATGATCTTACGATGCAGCATCGCTTCCATGTGTGGGAGGGCTGCGAGGGAAAAATCAGTGCGCAGTATGTCCGTTCTCTGCTTGAGATGGCTAATCATGCACTGGTACAGGGAGATGCCCTGCAGGCAGAGCGCTATCTGCTCCATGCATTGGTCTTACCTGAGAATCTGGGTGAAGGAAGGGCAGAAGGAGCAACGGACAATCATATTTATTACCATCTGGGATTGGCATTGGAGCTGCAGGAGAAATATGATGAAGCAGACCGTTATTATAAAAAGGCAACTCAGGGAGATAGTGGTGAATCAGGGATCAGATATAATGACAGTCAGCCGGCAGACCGCATTTTATATCAGGGCTTTGCGTTTTTGAAGCTCGGAGAGGATGAAGAAGGCTACCGCCGGTTTGACCGGCTGATCAGATATGGGGAGGAACATCTGGAGGATGAGATCGATACTGCTTATCAGTGTGTACCTTCACGGGATCTGCAGACCCTGTCGGAAGATCATACAGCGAAAAACCGTGCGCATTGTTATTATCTGATGGGACTCGGTTATCTTGGTTATGGTGATACACAGAAAGCAAATAGCTGTTTTGCGAAGGCGGTAGAAATCGAACCGTCAAATATGGAGTGCCGTATGTACGCCATGGTATGATTTTTGATCGTGCGGACACCCTGCCTGAAATTGTATGGATATGATGGAGTTATTGAGTAGAGAATGTTTCGTGTGAAGCTTAGAGGAGCAATCGTATGAAAAAGAGATGTACATTTGTTTTAACAGTGGCATTGCTGCTGGCGTTGACAGGGTGTTCTGATTTCAAAGAGCAGCAGACAGAGATCGCTGCAAATACGTTTGAGCAGTTTTCAGACCCGCTGGATAATGGGAAACCGGATATTTATCTCATCACGAAGGGCTATGACAGCTTTTATTGGGATACGCTGCGTGGGGGAGCGACAGATGCTGCCAGAGAAAATGACTGTAATTTATATGTGGCAGGTATTCCAAATGAAACATATCCCGAATATCTGGTGGAATTGATGCAGGATGCGATAGATGCGAAAGCGGATGCGGTCATTGTTTCACCGGTGGACATCCCACAGATCATAAAAGCATCAGAACAGGTTAAAGAAGCAGGCATTCCGCTTATTTTTGTAGATACGATCCTCAATGGAGTTGACTTTGATGTGTGTGTTGCCACGGATAATATGCAGGCAGGGCGTATGGCGGCAAAGGAGATGGTCAGGCTTCTGCATCAAAATGGCAGACATGATACCGAGTATCTGACGATTGGTATAGAAATCAGTTCGACAGAGTCCCAGACAATCCAGGAACGGTTGGCCGGGTTTCAGGAATATTGGTGTAATTATGCGCCAAAAAGCTGGAAAGTGCTGGAGGACATTAAGATCAACCGGGGTGACACCAGGCTGGCAGAACAGCAAGGTTATCAATTTATGGATGCCAGTACCGACTTGGCGGGACTGGTGGGACTTAATAACAGCTCAACAGTTGGACTGGCGCAGAGTGTGCAAAACCGTCAGCGCGCTGATCTGGCATTGGCAGGTTTTGATGGCTCCGATGAGATCAGACAGCTGATCAGAAGTGACGAATACTGCGCGGCGAGTATTGTTCAACAGCAATATGAGATGGGATATGACAGTGTAGAGCAGGCGTTGAAGCTGATCGCAGGAGATGTGTTAGAATATCGGTATGTAGATACCGGCGTTGTGCAGATGAATCATGACAATGTGGACAGCTTGCGTATACAAAAAATTTTAGGAGAACAGTAATACCGGAATAAAAAGAAGAAAAGAAGCATCGGCAGGGAGTAGAGATCATGGCTATTTTAGGAAGAAAAAAGAATTCAAGGCGCATGTATGGCATGATACTGATTGGGTATCTGGTTGCCTGTGCGATCATTCTGATCGTTGGATTCTGGGATGCCAGAAATACGATGGAGGAATATAATGTGAGCCAGGCAAAGCTTGTGAGCGGACTGCTGGTAGATAATGTCAATGTGGCACTGGATCATGTAGTGGCACAGGTGGAAGAGGTCAGCTATGCCATTGCCGGTGGCAGGGAGAACGATCCGGAGATCATTTATGAGGAATTGCAGGCATATGCAGGGCGCTCAGATGTAAACAGCATCGGTTTTATCGACCCACAGTTGAATGTATATGGAAAGACTGAGGAACAGCAGGATCTGGTGAAACAGGGTTCCTTCAAGCAGGCGGTGTCTGCGCATGAAACAACGGTGACAGATCCATTTCGCTCTCGGATCTCAGGAAAAATGGAAATTACCATTTTTGTACCGGTGTATAAATCGGGCAGACATGCAGGCATGGTATATGCAAACTTTCCGCTGGACATGCTGCAAAACTATGCAAATATGGATGGTTTGAGTGGTCAGGCGGATATTTATCTGATCAATTGTCATTCATTGAACAGCATTTGCTGTTCGGATAGTTCCCATGCGAAAGCAGGTACATGGAACAATCTGGCACTGAGACGAACTGAAATGAAATTTGATGCATCGAAAGAATATGAATTTTATATAGCGAAGATGCAAAACGGTGTCAAGGGTGGTACAATCCGTTATCAGATAAATGGCGTGGATTATACACAGGGATACGAGCGGATCGACAAGATGAAGGGCTGGTATCTGGCAGTTGAATTTTCAGATCCCAGGATGCTTGGCTCGTTCCATACATTTCGGGATAAACTGCTGGTTTATGGTTTCCTTCTTCTGCTTGTCACATTGATCACCGGTGTGACGGTAGTAGTTTTTGAAATCATACAGAAGAAAAATTTTGAAAAGCTGTCGAGTACGGATGCAATGACTGGAATTTATAACCAAAAAACCTTTTCGGCGCTGGTAGAGGAATATCTTTCTTATGAAAATGATCCTGGTACGCTCATATTTGTGGATGTGGATGATTTTAAAACTTACAATGATAAATACGGGCATTTGAATGGGGACATTGTTCTGAAAAAAGTTGCCATTGAGTTACAGGAAGAATTTCTGCAAAACGGGATTGTTGGGCGTTATGGTGGAGATGAATTTACAGTATTTTTAAAACATACCGCGTCAAAGGAATCTGTGGATAGAGCAATGGAACGATTGCAGAAAAAACTTTCCTCCATAGAACTGGATGGAGCTGGCGAGGTACAGTTCTCCTTCAGTGCCGGTGGTGCAAGATATCCGCAGGACGGAGCTACATTTAAAGAGTTGTGTCAGCTGGCAGACCAGGCGCTTTACCGTGTAAAGGCAGAGGGCAAAGGAAGCTATGGCTGGTATGAAGATGGGGAGAAATGATCAGGTATCGCTGCATAAGGAGGAAGCATGGGACATTTTTATTTTGTGAGACACGGACAAACGGTCTGGAACGTGGAGAATAAGATCTGTGGCGTAACAGATATTGAACTGACAGAGCTGGGTCATCGGCAGGCAATCGATACCGGTGAAAAGATATTGGAAGCGGGCATTCATGCTGATGAGATTCTTTATTCACCACTCATCCGGGCGGCAGAGACTGCACGTCATATCTCAGAGATTACCGGTATTCCGATGCGCATGGAGCCGCGTCTGAAGGAGCAGAATTTTGGCAAGTGGGAGTCCACACCGCGGGATGGAGCTGATTTTCAGCAGGCAAAAGAGGACTTTGCCTGTCGCTATGAAGGCGGAGAATCTATGCTGCAGATGGCTCAGCGAATTTATAATTTGTTGGATGATATCAAAGCGGAATCAGACAAAAAGACGTATATTCTTGTTGCGCACAATGGAATTTCAAGAGTGGTGCAGTCATATTTTACAGATATGTCGAATAAGGAGTACGCAGCTTTTGGCGTGAAAAATTGTCAGGTGATCCGGTATGATTTCACGTAGGAACGTTTTGACCACGAGGAGCACCCATTGCCATGCGTGACAATGGATGTTCCTCGGGATGGAAGAAGTGTTTCCAGAAGTTATAATAAGTACCGCTTGGAAAAATTCAAAAAACTCTGATTCACGCGTTCCCAGTTGATGACAGAAAACCAGTCTTTGATGTAATTGTCTCTCCGATTGTAATGTTTGAGGTAATAGGCATGCTCCCAGGCATCGATGTTTAGAAGTGGAAACATATTGGTGGACCAGGGAGTATCCTGATTCAGAGTCGTCACGATCTGTGGATTCCCAAAGCTGTCGATAACGAGCCATGCATACCCGGAACCAAACACAGACAGGGCTGCTTCCGTAAATTTCTGTTGAAATGTCCCGTAGTCGTGAAACGTATTGTTAAGGTAGGATTCCAGAGGAAAGGGAGGCTGATCTGAACTGGGATTTTTCAGGTTCATGAAGAAAAAAATGTGATTGTACACGCCACCGGCGTTGTTGCGGATTCCTGTTTGTATTTCAGAAGGCATGGAAGGGGTGCCGATCAGCAGTTGCTCCAATGTCAGCGACTGAAATTGTGGATAGTTAGCCAGAATGTCGTTCAGATGATCCACATAGGTCTGAAGATGACGGTTATGGTGGAGCCGCATGGTCTGTGTGTCGATATATGGCTCCATGGCGTCGTATTCATAGGGAAGCGGCGGGTTGACAAAAGGATATTTTTCGTTCAAGACAGGTTACTCGCTTATTTTCTTTTGGAACAATATATGAATTTTTTTCATCCTTTATACATTTCTAAAAAGGAATAACCTCTCAAGGATACTCATATATTGAAACAAAGTATTCTTGAGGGGTCTTTGTTTGAAAGAGTATATCGAAAAGCGGGCAATTGATATCGCGAATTATATCATCGAGCATAATACGACCGTGCGTCAGACTGCAAAACAGTTTGGCATATCGAAATCTACGGTACATAAGGATGTAGCAGAGCGGTTAGTGTTCATAAACCCTGCTTTGGCGGCTGAAGCGCGTAAGGTTCTGGACATGAATAAGTCCGAGCGGCACATCCGTGGAGGGCTTGCAACGAGAGAAAAATATTTGCATGAAAAAACATTTAAATAGGGCTTGATTTTCACGTAAATTATGCTATAGTCATATCTGTTCGACTTTTATAAGAGGAAATTTTTTGAAAGGATCAGACGGGCGCAAGAACTTGTTATGACCTGAAAAAAGACAGCAAAACAGGAGGGTATGGCGATGGCAAAAGAGTATGTTCTGGACATGACCAAAGGAAATGTGACGAATCTGCTACTGCGTTTTACAATGCCAATGCTGGTGGGCAATATTTTTCAGCAGTTTTATAATATGGTAGATTCGATCATTGTAGGGCGCTTTGTCGGTACGAATGCGCTAGGAGCAGTCGGTTCTGTCGGCAGTATAACATTTATGTTTTTTTCCCTGTGTCTGGGACTTGGATCAGGTATTGGAATACTGATTTCCCAATATTTTGGCGCAGGTCAGGATGATTATGTGAAAAAGATCATTGCGAATGCGCTCTATATTACACTTGCCACCGGTGCGCTGATGAGTTTTTGTGGTGCGGTTTTTGCGGAGCCGATTCTGCATTTTATGCATACACCTGCAGAAAATTTTGCAGATGCATTGACCTACATGCGTATTGTCTGTGGGTTCACAGTTGTTGTGGCCGGGTATAATACGATATCAGCGATTTTGCGCGCACTTGGTGATGCGAAAACGCCGCTTATTTTCCTTGGTGTAGCCAGTGTACTCAATATCGTGCTGGATCTTGTGTTTGTCGTTCCCATGCAGATGGGAGTGGCAGGTGCAGCGTGGGCGACAGTCATTGCGCAGTTTTTTGCCATGCTGGGCTCCATTGCATTCGGCTATAAGAAAAACGAGTATCTTCGCCTGGAAAAGCGCCATATGGCTTATAGCGGTGAGATCGTGGAAAAAAGTTTTCGCATCGGCATTCCGGTAGCTGCGCAGAATGCGTTGATTGCCTTTTCCTGTGTAGCGTTACAGAGTGTTGTCAACCGTTACGGAACAACCGTAATGGCTGCCTATACAGCGACAGGCCGTGTGGAGGGGCTTGTGCAGCAGCCTTACAATTCCCTGGCATTGGCAGTATCTACATTTGCCGGTCAGAATGCGGGGGCGGGACAGTATGACCGCGTGCGCGATGGCGTGAAAAAGAGTGTCTGGATGGTTGCTATTTTCAGTGTACTTATGATCATTGTCATGTGGCTGTTTGGAGAACCGATCATGCGGATATTTATCAATGAACCTGAGGTGATCGCGATTGGAGCAAAGGGACTTCGTATTACAAGTTTGATGTATTTTGGATTGGGACTGATTTATGTAATGCGTGGCATGTTAAACGGTGTTGGCGATGCCTTTTTTGCAATGATGAATGGTGTGACAGAGGTGATCGGACGTATCGGCTTTGCATTTCTATTTATGATGATCCCTTCTGTTGGCATGTGGGGTGTCTGGTATACAAACGGACTGACATGGACGCTGACCGGTCTTGTGAATGTGATCCGTGTGCTACAGGGAAAGTGGGTGACAAAGGCGGTCGTGGACAGAGAAAAAGATGTTCAGTAATGCGCTGAAACAGAATATCTCTGATATTTAAGTGAAAAAATTGAGAAAAAGGGTTGTCGTTCCTTTTTTCCTTTGATATGATGTAAAAGACTGGATGATCACTCGTCCGGTCTTTATATCTTTTTAAGAAAACTGAGCAGTTACGTTACATAGCTGTGAAACAGAGAAGATAGGGAATCGCTATAAAATACAGGAGGAAGAACATGTCAAGAGAAACAGTCATTGTGATCGACTTCGGCGGACAGTACAATCAGCTTGTGGCGCGCCGTGTCAGAGAATGCAATGTATATTGCGAGATTTATTCCTATAAGACAGACATAGAAAAGATCAAAGAGATGAACCCGAAGGGTATCATCCTGACCGGGGGACCGAACAGCTGCTATGAGCCGGATTCACCGTCTTATACAAAGGAATTGTTTGAGCTGGGAATTCCGGTGCTCGGACTTTGCTATGGCGCACAGTTGATGATGCACCTGTTAGGTGGAAAGGTCATCACTCCGGAGGTAGGTGAATACGGAAAGACGGAGATCACTTATGCGAAAAATGGAGTTTTGTTCCAGGGACTGCCGGAGAAATCTATTTGCTGGATGAGTCATTTTGACCGGATTTCTGAGGCGGCGCCGGGATTTGAAGTGACAGCGTACACGGCAGATTGTCCGATCGCGGCTACGCAGAATGTGGAAAAGAAGCTGTATGCGATCCAGTTCCATCCGGAAGTTCTGCATACAGAAAACGGTACAGAGATGATTAAAAACTTTGTGCGCGGTGTTTGCGGCTGTGCAGGGGACTGGAAGATGGATACGTTTGTAGAGGAGTCTATTCGTGCGATCCGCGAGAAGGTCGGAGATGGCAAGGTACTTTTGGCATTGTCCGGTGGCGTGGATTCTTCCGTGGCAGCAGGACTTTTGTCCCGTGCGATCGGAAAGCAGCTGACCTGTGTGTTTGTGGATCATGGTCTTTTGCGGAAGAATGAGGGCGATGAGGTAGAGGCTGTCTTCGGTGAGGGCGGTATTTTTGACTTGAATTTTATCCGCGTGAATGCGCAAGAGCGTTACTATGGGAAGCTTGCGGGCGTGACCGAGCCGGAGCGCAAGCGCAAGATTATCGGAGAAGAATTTATCCGTGTCTTTGAGGAAGAGGCAAAGAAGATCGGTGCAGTTGATTTTCTGGCACAGGGAACGATTTATCCTGACGTGGTAGAGTCCGGGCTCGGCGGTGAATCCGCTGTGATCAAGTCACATCACAATGTTGGAGGACTGCCGGATTTCGTTGATTTCAAGGAGATTATTGAGCCGCTTCGTGATCTGTTTAAGGATGAGGTGCGCAAGGCCGGCTTAGAGCTTGGTATTCCGGAGCATCTGGTGTTCCGCCAGCCCTTCCCCGGACCGGGACTTGGCATCCGCATCATCGGCGAAGTTACTGCTGAGAAGGTCCATATCGTGCAGGAGGCAGATGCCATCTACCGCGAGGAAATCGCCAATGCAGGACTGGATCGCAGCATTGGTCAGTACTTTGCAGCATTGACAAATATGCGTTCCGTCGGTGTCATGGGAGATGAGCGAACCTACGACTACGCTGTGGCGCTACGTGCAGTCAATACCGTGGATTTCATGACTGCTGAAGCTGCAGAGATTCCGTTCGAAGTGCTCCAGAAAGTTATGAGCCGTATTATTAATGAAGTGAAGGGAGTCAATCGAGTATTCTACGATTTGACGAGTAAACCGCCTGGAACGATTGAGTTTGAATAATTTTCAAAAGCTCGCAAAAGCCTATAAAATGGGCATTTGCGAGCTTGTTTTTTGCCGGTTGGTACTATTTTGGTACTAAAGTGAGTTGTGCGGGAATAGAAAATTGATGGCTTGGAATGCTTGCATTCCATAGACAGCAGGTTTCTATTCATATAGGGCGAACGCCCTCCATCGAGATGCAGCGAAGCGGAATCGAGATGGTGCACAGCGGATGACATTATGTTTCACGCATGAGGCCATGTTATTTTCCACTCAAAATACTCGTTAGGAGAAATCTCTCCATTATTTAATTTCGTTTTCATTTCACACCATTCCGAAAGGAAATCATTTACCAATCCATATTCAAAAGTTAATGCGACAGGTGAGCCTGCACTGTCATAATCATCTTCATTGTAAGTTGGTCTGGCAGTCTCGGAAGGTTTTGCAGGTGTCATTGCAGTCAGATGAATCAGGTTGCCGGGAGCTGTATACTCTGGAAATCTTGTGCCTTTTCCACGTGCCGGGAGAGATGTGGCACTTTCTTCAAGCCAGAAAAGTGTTTCGATGATATCTTCAGCAGCACCAAGGCTGTAATCAGAGATTGCCTTGTAATTGCAGTGCAAAGCATCAGCAAGCTTTAGAATCATATCTTCACCGGGAATGCGGGCACCGGTTTCATACTGGGATATACGGACCGACATATTTTTGCCTTCAAATCCAAGTGCACCGCCCAGCTCGTCCATTGTCATTTTACGGAATACCCGTATTTTCTTTATTCTTTCACCAATTGTCATAGTGTAGTTACCTCCGTTTATCTGTCCCTGATGGACTGTTAAAGACAGTATAACACGGAAAAAATGAAAATGGAAGTTTTTCTATACGAAAGCATTAGAAAAACTACTTGACAATTCAATACCACACGGTATAGAATAATACCAATTCAATTATCTATACGGTATGGTATTGAAAAAACAACTGAATGAGCGGTATCAGAAATCTAACAGGCATTTGCCAGGACATTCATAGGAATCGAGCGAATGTAGACACTCCCCCAAGCGGACCGAGTACCTCGAGCAGGAGCGGGCGGTATTACAGGAGATCATCTCAGGTAAGGAGGCTGGTTGTGACATCAGCAGAACTGGTATGGAGAAACGCCAAAACAAATTTTAATGGAAAGGTGGTGAAAGGGCATGAACGAAAAGTTTTTAGAAGTAGGAGATGTGATGCAGATTCTTGGAATTTCAAGATCCGCAGCATACAAGCTTATGAGACAGATCAACAGTGAACTTGAAAAGAAGGGTTACATTGTAATCCGTGGAAAAGTAAGCAGAAAATATTTTGAAGAACGCATTTATGGTATGAGTGATGCAGGATAAGCAACAGGTAAGAAGATTGAGACAGAGGCAGGTGCAAAAGTTATATCGGCTTAGGCATCTGCTTTTGCATATGAAAAGAAGGAGATGATGAATATGCCAGCTTATAAAGACAGTAAGACAGGCACCTGGTTCGTCAAATTCTATTGTAAGGACTGGACCGGGGAAAATAAACAGATAAAGAAGAGAGGATTTGCAACAAAAAGAGAAGCGTTGGATTATGAGCGTAATTACAAAATACGGCAGGAGAATAATCTGGATATGACATTTGGAGAGTTCTGGAAGCTGTATACAGAGGATGTGAAAAATTATGTCAAACTCAACACTTGGCTTACAAAAGAACACATTGTGGATACAAAGATACTTCCATATTTTAAGAATCTTAAGATGAATGAGATTACACCGGGAGATGTACGCAAGTGGCAGAATGAGATGGTTGCATTTCGTAATGAGAATGGGAAGAGTTATTCCCAGACTTACAAGAAGACAATGCACAACATCTTAAGTGCGATATTTAACCATGCGTGCAGGTTTTATAATCTGAAATCAAATCCGGCAAGACAGGCCGGAAATATGGGCAGGGAAGAAAAGAAGGAAATGCTTTTCTGGACAACTGAAGAATATAAGAAGTTTTCCGAAGCGGTGATTGACAAGCCGGTTTCATTTTATGCATTTGAAATGCTGTACTGGACGGGAATGAGATTAGGTGAGCTGCTTGCTCTTACGATGGAAGATTTTGATTTTGAAAAGAACACAGTCAGAATAAATAAATCGTATCAGCGACTGCAGGGGCAGGATGTTATTACAACACCGAAAACACCTAAGAGCAACAGAACAATCAAGCTGCCAAAATTCCTTGCGGAAGAAATGCAGGAATATTTTGCAATGTTATATGACCAAAAACCAACAGACAGGATTTTTCTGGTAACAAAGAGCTTTCTTCATCATGAGATGGAGCGTGGATGCAGATTATCCGGTGTGAAGAAAATCAGAATCCATGATCTAAGGCATTCGCACATTTCACATCTGATTGACCTTGGGTTCTCCGCAGTTGCAATAGCTGACAGGGTAGGTCATGAGAGCATTGATATCACATATCGTTATTCGCATCTGTTTCCATCAAAGCAGGTGGCAATGGCGGACAGACTTGATGCTGTCAATGCGAGCTTTGAGGATTGTGAAGAACAGGATGATGATGTAGAAATCATGCAGACAGAGGAAACAGCACCTATGATTGATATGGATGCGGCTGCGGAAAAGATTATAAGTATTGATAAGTACAAGGCAGTCTGATAATGGCGATGCGAAACATTATGAATCATGCCGGCGAGAGTTTTGCATTATGTATGGATGTGATGTTATGTGGACTTAAGTAAAAGGTTTTATATCGGAAGGAGCAGATTATTATGAGCGAGAAAAGGCTGGATGCCAAGAACAGATGGAGAAATGTTGTGGTAGCATTTCGGATGTCAGCGGAGGAAGCGCAGGAGCTGAATGTGAAGGTTTCACTCAGCGGACTTTCAAAACAGGATTATATCATCCAATGTCTGCTGAAGCATGAAATCAAGGTTGTTGGTGGAATAAAGGTGGCAAAGAAAGTACAGGTTCATCTTGATACGATACTGGAAGAATTACAGACGTTAGATGAATCTGACAGAGGTATAGAAGTTGAAGAACTGCTGGTTCCATTAAAGCATGTGCTTGATATCCTGCAGAGTGATGAGAAAGGCGGTAATCATTATGAGTAAAACAACATTTGAAAAGCTTGGTATTCCGTATGAAGAAAAGGATGGAATCTTTTATCCGGTGCTTGTTGCAGGAACAGAAAAGGCAGATATAGATGCAGGAAAGTATGGGCGTATGTGGATTAAATATATCAAGGAAGAATATCCAATGAGATATAAAAGCCTGGTGAGGTTCGGCGAGCTTGAAGAGAGAGCAAATGAAGTCAATGAAACAGCATATGAGCTGCTTGATGATATTGAAGCTAAGTGGCTGAAAAAGCATAAGCCTAAGAATCCAAATTCCTTTACGGAACAGTTACAGCTAAGAACACAGACCAGGATGATGGCAGAGGAAATCGTTATTATGGATGTGGTGATGCAGTTTCATTAGTGTGGGGGCAAAAAGTGCCGTCAAAATGCAAAAGTGGGGGCAAAAAGCGCCGTCAAAACAGCAAAGTGACGGCAAAAAGCGCCACCACTCAAATCAGAGTGAAAAAAGTCATGGTGGCGGAAAGTGCCATCAAAATGGAAAAGTGGTGGCGGAAAATGCCACCAAAACAATAAAGTGATGGCAAAAAGTGCCACCACTTTACAACTCTGGTGGAACTTCAACCACCATATCAGTAATCGTGGTGGTACATTAACCACCACATATCATATACAGGGTGCAGGAGCTCCTGCCAAGACGAAAAATTATGTAAACGCTGATGCGTTTATATTTTTTCGGGAAAAGGTCCGACCTTTTCCGCATCTTGCAAAACCTATAAGCAGAACTTTTGGAAAGGATGAAAAGCAATGGTACAGATAAAAAGAGATTGGTTTGATACAGCATTGAAAAATTACGAAAGGGGAGAAATGTATGGCAGATGGAAAGAGAAGATACAAGTCTGACAGGAAAGATTATAAGATATCGGTGAAGCTGTCAGAAAAAGATATGGATATTCTGAAAGCGGCACTTAAACGGACGAGAATGACAGCAAGTGCCTATATAAGAGAATTAATCCGGACAGGAGGCAATATAGATACAAGTTATCCTGAGGACAGGGCAAGAGCAATCCGTGTTATTGCCGGTATTGCAAATAATATTAATCAGGCGGTAAAGCTTGGCAATTCACATGGGAGGTTGTATTACAGCGACATTGACAAGCTGCAGAACAGTCTGGATGATGTAAAGAAAACATTTGGGGAGGTGCTGGAAGTATGGCGATTACAAAGATCTTAAATATACAGGAATCAGAGGGCAGAAATCCGGCATCGCACTTGAAGAATGCCTTGGAATATATCCAGAACCCGGATAAGACAGAAGAATGTGTACTGGTGGGCGGTATTAACTGCCTGGCGGACACAGCATTTGAGCAGATGGAAGAGACAAAGAATATTTTTCATAAGACGGGTAAAAGGCAGGGCTATCATGTGATCATATCATTTTCACCGGAAGAAAAAGTAAGTGCAGAGCAGGCAATGTATGTGCTGGAGCACTTTGCGAAGAATTTACTGGGAGATGATTATGAGGCTGTGTATGCGGTTCATACTGACAAGGAGCATATGCATGGACATCTGATCTGGAATAGTGTCAGTATGACAACTGGCAAGAAATACAATTCACCTAAAAGCAACTGGAAGAATCATCTCCAGCCTATTACAAATAAATATTGTGATGAACTTGGACTTTCCATAATGCCGGCGGAGTACAGCAGGAACCCTAAGAATATCAGCAGGGACAAGTGGGAAAGAGAAATGTCAATGAAAGAGATAATTCTCAGAGATGCCAAGATGTGTGCGTATGCAGCAGGGAATGTAGAGCATTTTAAATATCTGATGAAACGGCTGGGATATGTATTCAAGAAAGATGCGTGGATGGAGGTGCAGGCACCGGGATTTAGATATTATCATAAACTGGCAAAGCTGGACGAGATGTTTTCAGAAGATATGTTACGGCATTATGTGGATATGCCTTGGATGGCAAAGCCTTACTTTTATTCGTCGGATATCATGGGATTGCACAGAGTGAAGCTGTCACCATATCAGAAGAAATTTTATGCAAAGCTATACAGATTAAGGATTGTAGAGCAGAAGCGTTTTGAGGTTGGTGGAGCAAAGTATACAGAGGATTTGAAAAGGTTTCATCAGTTACAGGACGAATATCTGCTGCTTGTAAATAATGACATCAAAAGTGTTGTGGAGCTTGTGGATTTCATAAGTGAGCAGAAAGAAAAGATCCAGCAGATTGAGGACAGACAGAAGGAGATATACAGAGAAAGTTCTAGTCGGAAACGGAATATTAAGAACGAGGAGCAGTATCGTGAGTACCAGATATGGCATGTGGGAGTGCAGAAAGAACTGGACAAATTGAAGCAGGAGAAAAGAGGGATTAAGAAGCAGTTGCAGCTTGCTGATGGCATTGTGAAAGAAGATTTGTATACAGCTTATTATGTGGTGTCTGGGAAAGAAGAAATCGTTGCAGACAGGGATGTTGATATACCGGGGATGGAAAAGGAGGCTGTGTCAGAGAAAGATGTGGCTGTTGAGCCGGAGACGAATGTTGAGGTAGTGAATCCAGACAATAATCAGAACAATACGTCTGTAATGCCAGATATTCGTAATGCGTCTGATGTAAATACGGCAAGAAGGGATGAAGATATTACTGATGTAACAGGTAAAAGTGAATTTATGGAATCTGAAGAAAAAGTGTCTGTGGACAAAGCTGGCTGGATTGTCAGGAGGATATCAGAGCTTGGTGGTTATGAGAATATTAGTGATTCTGTTAAGGCTGATATATTCGGATTTGATATTGCTGATGTTAGTGGGAGCATATGGTTGTTCTCGGATGTAATGAAAAGGCTTGGGATAAAGCTGGATGGAGACGAAATGTATGAGGAATTCCAGAGAATTTATGATGAGAGTGTTGGTAGAGATGCTGGTAAAGATAAAGCAGAAGATAAGATGTGGAATAGGGGCAGAGGAAGGTAATTCCTCTGTCTCTTCCAGTTATGTATTAGATAGAAAAATATTGATTCACAAATCGAAGGTCAAATGAAAAACTAAATTCCAGTTCAAACTGATTTGAACTCGTATTTTCGATTTTGAGCAACTTTTTTGAAGATACCCTATACAAAAGTACCCTGAAAAGTGCTATAATCCGAGTTATGAAGTCTGTTTGTTTGCATGGCAAACAGACGACTGGAGCAGTTTGAGAAAAAATAAATTCCACCCGTCTAACGTCAGAAATGAAGCTGGATTTGGGAGATTGGTCGTCGTCCCGGGTGGTTATCTGTCTGCTTCTTTTATGATTATACCGGCTGGCAAGGGTCAATCGTCTGGGGAGACAAATATCGACTTGCTGGACGGTATTTTTGTTTTATAAAGTAAGCCTTGAGAATGGTAAATCTTCGTCATACTTTTCGTATGCGTTATTCTTAAAATACAGGAATTCTTCATTAAGATTTTTCCAATCTATAAAGGCTTCAAGATAGCGTAAATCGTTGAGATACTGCTCATTATCATCCGTTATGTCAAGCGTGTGCTCGTTGAGAATGTCGTAGCGTTCTTCCAGGCGTTTATACTTCTTTTTGTATTTTTTAGCCATTGATATCACCACCTTCCGTAGACGCTTTGTTTCTTTTGGAAACATTGTCTTCAATAAGAGAAGGTTTCAGGCAGACACCGTCAGCTGGAATTCTAACCTGTCCTGCAAGAGCTGGTATCTTTGCATCAAGAAGCAGGGCAGCCAAATCAAAAGGAGTTGCGCCATTTAAGCTGTCTCTCGCGGTAGAATTGATGTGACTGGTCATCAGATTGATGTCCTCCTGTGTGTAGCGATACATACTGCGTCCTTTGGGAATAACATAGCGAATGTATTCGTGGTTCTTTTCCAAACGCCCTTTTTGATTGGAGACATAAGGGTCACAGTAGAATACATAGGTTCTGTGGGTACCACTTTCGGTC
>JALFNQ010000079.1 GCA_022773965.1 Lachnospiraceae bacterium | reverse complement strand
TACTATCAATCTTTGGACCTGGCTGCATAGTCAGTGATATCTTTGAGATAAATGTGTCAACCAATATTGACAATATCATGATTAATTTTACTGCAACTTTCTCAAACCACAGATTGAAGATAAACTATCAGTGTCGGGATTCCACTTCGGGACAGCGTTGCGGTCACTTTCATCTTCGAGGGTGGCAAGTGCCGCAGCCTCCTGTTCCATTGTTATATCCAGGTAAATCATGGTTGTTTCAAGCTGCGAATGGCCAAGAAGGAATGAAATCTGTGCGATGTTCATACCATCCTCAAGCCAGTGTGAAGCCTTTGCGTGCCGAAACTGATGCGCGTGGAGGTCCAAGGGAACATCTGCACACTTTTCATGACAGGCACTGGCATATTTCTTCATCATCTTCCGGACTGCTGACTGGGACAGCTTTTCCATAGTTCCTTTATTCCTGGAAAAAAACAGGAAAGAATCCGGTTTTGGATTCGAGCCATGAAAAACCTTTATATATAGCCTGATATGCGCCACCGCCTTGGGTAGCAGATAAAGTGTCCGTACTTTATCACCTTTACCGATGATTACGACATAAGGCTTTTCGATATCCAGCTTCAGCTCTTTTATACGGATAGAAAGGATCTCGTCAATCCGCGCCGCTGTCGCATAAAGAATGACCATTAAGGCAAGGTCGCGAATTCCCGTTTTATGTGTGGTATCGGGTTCGGCAAGAATTACCTTTATTGCCTCACGGCTAAGTCCAGATACTTTTTTCTTGGTTTTTTTGCGGAGAGGAACCTTCGATACCTCATCAAGAAGATACAGATATTTCGGATTCCTTGACGAAAGATATTTTATAAACTTCCGGAAAGAGGAAAGCCTCGTGTTGCATGACTGCGGGCTGCAACCTCGCTCATTCGAAAGCCATTCCATCCAGCCTTCAACCTTTGTCTCTTCAAAGCACTGCGGGCTGAAGTTTGCCGGTTTTATACCGCATTCGTTTTCAAGATACCCGATATATAGGGTTATGGTCGTCTCATAAGAATGCAATGTGTGCTCGCTGTTGGTAAGGTGCATTGGTGCATAATCCGTAAGGAATTCCGATATGGCACGTGCAAGGTCAAAAGATTTTGAATTGATCCTACTCATAATCCGGCACCTCCGGTACGATCTCATCGAACCCGGCTCCGGTTGTTTTCTGTAAAATATCTGCCAGTGCAGGGACGGTGGAATAGTAGTATTTGGTGCTTTCAAGGGATGTGTGCCCCATACTTTTGCTCAAAAACACAAGCTTATCATGGAACTCAAATCCGGAATTAATCCATGAATTGATGTTTTCTATCGCATAATTATGTCGGAAATCATAAGGAACCGCTGATGACCCGTTAACCTTATCCCACACCTTATGAAAATGATAATCCAGCATGTCAGGTGAAATGGGAATGTCTGGATTCTTCGAATTCATAGGAAAGAAAATAATGCGTGATGGAAAGCGCTTTGATGCAACAGCATCATAGTCCCGCAACAACTGGATGGCATCGTCATGTAAAGCCACATAGTGCTGCTGATTTCCCTTTGTTTCTTTCACATTGATTATGCCTCTTGCAAGGTCGACATTCTCTGTGCGAAGAAGGCGGGTCTCCGTTGGCCGCATACCGCTGCTATACAATAGCCGGAATTCCACGGATACGCTAAGGGCAATAAATCGACTGCTTTGGTCGCGAGCAGTTTTGACATTTTCATCGCATCTGCTGAAGAAACGACAGAGTTCTTCTTCGGAAAATGCATGTGGTATGTGTGTCTTTGGCGGTGCCGGTGGCATTTCTGGTTTTACAACAGATGTAAGGTTGCGATTCTGTAAATACTCTATCAGCCTAAGAGCGGACTGACATCTGTCAATAAAAGAACGTTTCTGCTCCGTAGGTCTTTGAATGCACCATCCATTAATCATCTCCTGCGTTATCCCTTTCACACCGGGATAGTTCTCGGAACAGAAACGGTCGAAATACAGGAGCGTTTGTGAATAAACTTCATTCCAGTTGTTCGATGCGACTCGATACCTGATGAACAGCTCAAAGATAGAAGCTCTTTCTTTACTGTATTCAGCCAAGGGAGAACACCTCCTTCGACACAGTATACTTTTTAAGACTGATCGAGCATTCCCGGATGTGCTCCATATCTGCGTAAAGATAGGCATCCAACGACTTCAGAGAAGAATGCCCCAATGTAGCACTGATCACAGGAGAAGGGATGTTCCCAGCCGCCATGGTTGAAGCTGCATGGTGGCGGAAGATATGCCCGCCCTTGCGATCGCCTTCCTCCTGACGGATCCCTGCAGCCATCATGATTTTTGTAACAGCCCATTCAATGCCGCCCTTTCCAAGTGTATTATAAGGAGCCGTGTCACATAGAAAGAGGTAGAGACTGTCAGTGCGCGGGCGTTCAATAGTGCAGTAATCATAAATGGCATTCCCTACCACGGTACTGAGTGGAAGGACTACGGGATTTCCTGTTTTTTCCTGCGTAAAGCTGATCGTCCGATGCTTTAAGTCTACCGAATCAAGTTTCAGGCATGAAACGTCAGAGCATCGCATGCCTGTATAGAAGATGATGGTGCCTATGGCTCTCTCCTTGTAGGACAGGCCGTTGCCTTCGTCATTAAGAGCCTTCCTGAACTTGTGGATCTCGTCCGTTGTGAGGTATTGTATTGTTTTCCGGCTGGAATGGAACTTCGGAACGTACATTCCAATCCTCCTGCACTCCTTAGGATTTAACGGGGCGCATGTACGGAAAAACAAGGATATCCTGGATGCGGTTGAATGTCCGCGGAGGTAAACTCCATCCGTGTAGAAAAAGGCAAGTACATCTTCTTCAGCCACATCGATCAACCGCTCAACTCCCCTCTGCTGGAGAGAATATAAAAACGAAGATGCTTTTGTTTTCGTACATTTGATGGTATTAGGCTTAAGACCACGCCGCTTTTCATCTTCACAGGCATAGTCCACCAGAGCTTTGTATTCGGGAACAAGCTTCGAATAACAGTTCCCACGTGGGCAAAGCGGATTCTGCGTTGCTCTGTTGTTGGGCATAATACCCAGGCGGTGGAACTCATCGAGGATTCCAAGGATGCTCCGGATATCATGAAGATAACATTTCCCGAAGCTGCGTGATGAAAACCAGTTCCAGATGTCTTCGTAAGAATTCCATTCAACTTCACGTGAGAGGATGACAAGCCTGCGGGTATGGAAATACAATTTTTTGCGATAGTCCTCGCAGTATCCATGATCTTTCATGTATGCAAGCAGTCCATCGAGATGATCCTGCCAGAATGAAAGATCAAGCTCTCCGAGGCTCTGTACTCGTGATTCAAGCTTCATTTGAATGGATGGATGCTCTGGGACATCCCCTGTAGACAGCCAGCATGAGAGTTTTTCAAGGGTTTTCCTAGTGGAGTCCATATGACTGGTGCTGATTGGGCGGCGTTCATTCCATTCAAGGATTTCATCGATAGAATCCCATCTGATGCTCCTGGAAAGCATGATGATACGCTTTAGATTATTCTTGTTTACTTTCAATGAAGATTCGCTATAGCCCCTATCCTTCATGCATTCCAGAAACTCATCTAAGTGGCTCTGGACATAGGAAAGATCGAAATCTCCAAGGCTTGGCTCAACGGACATTTTTTCATCTGGAACGGTGAGAAACCTTCGTTTTCTTACATTGACCATACCGTGGTCATCCCAACCAATCAGGGTGCCATTCAGCTGCCAGTACTCCATATGGTCAATAATCCGGTATATTTTATCAAGGTACTTGGTTGTAAGTTTTTTCTCGAAATACCAATCTTTGATATCTTGATAGGTATCCCATGAGTTAGAGGCGGACATTGTGATAATGTAAGAGACTGTCCGGCGGGTGGATAATACAGTTTCATCACAGCGTCCCTGCTGAATAAAAAAAGCGAGGAAATCGTCTAATTGATCGCGCAATGGAAAAAGATTAAGTCTTCCCTTGCTTCGTGTTGGTGCAGTAACGTGAACATGTTCCTTAACAATACGATGCTCTGGTTTTTGTCCAAGCAGATGAAAAGCTTCCAGCTTCTTGATAATAGAGAGCTTAAACCACCTGGTCTTGTCCTTCAGGCCCGGAAGCAGACTGTAGTAATTTCGCACATCCTCGTAGGTTTGCCAGCCATGAACAGTCGCATCCTCCTCTAAGGATAGTGTGAATCGTTTGTGAGCAGAGATTACTTTTGTACAGAATCCCTGTTCACACATGCTGTCAAGGAACTCATCAAGATGTTCTTGCCAAAAAGAAAAAATCATAAGCGTTACCTCCTGTAAAATAGTGTTATACAGTATGGTAACGAAGGGCAGAAATAAAATCAGCACCTTTTCGACTTGAATTCAGTTAAAACGCTGACATTTGAAAAAAGGTGCTGATTTTTATAAGGTGCTGATAATTTGAC
>JALFNQ010000238.1 GCA_022773965.1 Lachnospiraceae bacterium | reverse complement strand
ATTCCCATTGCATTTGCGTTTGAACTTACCATTCTTCTTCACCGTCCTTTACATTATTTCTTACCATTGCATTGGGACCGACCTTGGCGGCTTTGCCGATGCACACGTTAGAAGCGACTGTAGCGACGCCTTTTTCTTCCGCAGTGGGCATAGCTCCGACAATGGCACCTTCGTTGATGGTAACATTTTCTGCAATGATGCAGTGCTTTACGATCGCACCGGTGTGAATGGTCGTTCCGCCCATGACAACTGCATCTTCTACGACTGCACCTTCCTCTACGGTTACACCGTCAAAAAGGATAGAGTGTTTCACAGAACCGCTGATCTTGCAGCCATCTGTGATCATGGAGTTGGTGACCTCTGCGGTTTCGCTGATGTGATGACCGGCCATACCGCTGTTGCGGCTGTAGATCTTCCAGTTTTCATCAAACAGGTCGATACCGGAGTGCTCCGGATCCAGAACCTCCATGTTTGCCTCCCAGAGAGAACTGATAGTTCCCACGTCCTTCCAATAGCCATCAAAGTGGTACGCGTACATCTTGCGGTTATCGCGCAGCAGGTTCGGAATAATGTTGTTACCAAAATCATTCTCGGAGTTGGGATCAGCGTCATCCTCAAGCAGGTATTTTTTCAGGATGTCCCAGTTGAAGATGTAGATACCCATAGATGCAAGATTTGACTTGGGCTCCTTGGGCTTTTCCTGGAATTCGGTGATGCGGTCGGTCTCGTCTGCCACCATCAGTCCAAAGCGGGATGCCTCCTCCCACGGCACTTCCATGACTGCAACAGAGAATTCTGCATCCTTTTCCTTGTGGAAACGAAGGAAATCGCTGTAATCCTGCTTGCAGATCTGGTCACCGGAAAGAATGATGACGTATTTGGGATTGTAGCGTTCAATAAACGAAATATTCTGACAGATCGCATTTGCCGTGCCCTTATACCAGTCAGAGCCTGATGCTTTCTGGTAGGGAGGCAGAACATGTACGCCACCGTGAAGTCGATCCAGATCCCAAGGCTGTCCGTTGCCTATGTACTCGTTCAGCACTAACGGCTGGTACTGTGTCAGGATACCAACGGTATCAATGCCGGAATTTACACAGTTGGACAACGGGAAATCAATGATACGATATTTGCCGCCAAAAGGAACGGCAGGTTTTGCAAGCTTCTCGGTTAAAGCATATAACCGGGAGCCTTGTCCGCCAGCTAACAGCATGGCAATCATTTCTTTTTCCATATATACCCCCTAAATATAGATATGATATCTAAACAGATATTTATATAATTGTAACATAGTTTTTAAAAAAAGACAGTATAAATATGTAAAATTTTGACAAGAAATTTTATTAATTTCCAAAACTACTGTAACAGTTTTATAAGAGAAAAGAAACTGGGAATTTCTGTCAGTTTTTGTGGATAAAACCTGGAATACGAACAAATGTTTGCAAAAAATGAAAAATCCCTTTACGCTTGACAAACGGTTGTGTTATAATCTTCCAAGTAGTACGAGATAAAGAAAGGAAGTAGTAAGGATTATGGCAAAAGGCAGTTATGATGCCAGCAGCATATCGGTGTTGGAGGGACTGGAGGCAGTACGTAAAAGACCGGGTATGTACATCGGCAGTGTATCAAGAAAAGGTCTGAACCATTTGATCTAT
Organism: Lachnospiraceae bacterium; assembly: GCA_022773965.1. Lineage (GTDB taxonomy): Bacteria > Bacillota > Clostridia > Lachnospirales > Lachnospiraceae > W0P33-017. The sequence goes on along the minus strand of JALFNQ010000238.1, from coordinate 2,450 downwards.
GAGATCGTGGACAATTCTGTGGACGAGCATCTGGCAGGATTTTGTGACACGATCCGCGTGACGCTGGAGGCAGATGGATCCTGTACGGTAGAGGATAACGGCCGGGGAATTCCGGTGGGAATGCATGAAAAAGGGATATCGGCAGCCCGGCTGGTATTTACGACCCTGCATGCCGGAGGTAAATTTGATAATGAGGCATATAAAACCAGCGGCGGTCTGCATGGAGTCGGTTCTTCAGTTGTGAATGCCCTTTCTACTTATATGGATGTGGAGATCAGCCGGGACGGGTTTGTGCACCATGACCGTTATGAGCGTGGAAACCCGGTGCTCCCGCTGGAAAATGGCTTGCTTCCGGTGATCGGAAAAACAAGAAAAACAGGAACAAAAATCAATTTCCTTCCGGATCCGGAGATCTTTGAAAAAACCAGATTCAAAGAAGAAGATGTCAAGAGCCGTATGCATGAAACGGCATATTTAAATCCTGACTTAACAATTATTTATGAGGATAAGCGCGGAGAGACCACGGAGCATATCGAATATCACGAGCCGGAAGGGATCATTGGATTTGTTCGGGATCTGAATAAAAATATCGAGACGATCCACGATGTGATCTACTTCAAGGGTGAGAGCGATGGCATCGAGGTGGAGGCCGCTTTCCAGTATACGAACGAGTTCCATGAAAATATATTAGGATTTTGCAACAATATTTATAACGCGGAGGGCGGTGCGCATATCACCGGCTTTAAGACGGTGTTTACGACCGTCATCAATCAGTATGCAAGAGAACTGGGCATTTTAAAGGAGAAGGATGCCAATTTCACCGGTACGGATGTGCGAAACGGTATGACTGCGGTGATCTCGATCAAACACCCGGATCCCCGTTTTGAGGGACAGACAAAGACAAAGCTGGACAATCAGGATGCTGCAAAAGTGACTGCGAAGGTGACCGGCGAGGAGATCCAGCTTTATTTTGATAAGAATCTGGAGACGCTAAAGGCAGTGATCGACTGCGCACTCAAGGCGGCAAAGATCCGCAAGTCCGAGGAGCGTGCAAAGACAAACCTGCTCACGAAGCAAAAGTTTTCCTTTGACTCCAATGGAAAGCTGGCCAATTGTGAATCCAGGGATGCATCCAAATGTGAGATCTTTATCGTGGAGGGAGATTCTGCGGGAGGCTCTGCCAAAATGGCGCGTAACCGTATGTATCAGGCTATCATGCCGATCCGTGGAAAGATCTTAAATGTAGAGAAAGCATCCATTGATAAAGTGCTGGCAAATGCGGAGATCAAGACGATGATCAATGCCTTTGGCTGTGGTTTTTCCGAGGGCTATGGGAACGATTTTGATATCAGTAAGCTGCGCTACGATAAGATCATCATCATGGCAGATGCGGATGTGGATGGTGCACATATCTCAACTTTACTTTTAACTTTGTTCTATCGGTTCATGCCAGAGCTGATCTTTGAGGGGCATGTTTACATTGCAATGCCACCCCTCTATAAGGCGATGCCAAAGAAGGGTGAGGAGGAGTATCTCTATGATGATGCGGCACTGGAAAAATACCGAAAGACCCATAAGGGAAGCTTTACCCTGCAGCGCTATAAGGGTCTCGGCGAGATGGATGCCGACCAGTTATGGGAGACAACGTTAAATCCCGAGACACGTATGCTGAAGAAGGTAGAGATTGAGGATGGGCGCATGGCCAGTGACGTGACGGCGATGCTGATGGGTACGGATGTGCCGCCCCGGAAAGCTTTTATCTATGAGCATGCAAGAGATGCTGAGTTGGATATATAATCGGATATGATCGTAGAGATATCTGTTTGTGGCCGCCCCAAATGGTATGAAGTGCAGCAAACAAACAGAATAGTTTTGGAATATTAAAGGGAGATTAAATATATGGAAGCAGAAGAGAGACTGATACGGACCGAGTATTCAGAGGTCATGCAAAAGTCTTATATCGATTATGCGATGAGCGTGATCGTTGCCCGCGCGTTGCCGGATGTAAGAGACGGATTAAAGCCGGTTCAGAGGAGAACGCTCTATGATATGTATGAGCTGGGGATCCGCTATGACAAGCCTTACCGTAAGAGTGCGCGTATCGTTGGTGACACGATGGGTAAATATCACCCCCACGGCGACAGTTCGATCTATGATGCACTGGTCGTGATGTCCCAGGACTTCAAAAAGGGTCTGCCACTGGTGGATGGTCACGGTAATTTTGGCTCTATCGAGGGAGATGGCGCGGCTGCCATGCGTTATACGGAGGCCAGACTGCACAAGATCACCCAGGAAGCATATCTGGCAGATCTGGATAAAGATGTGGTAGATTTTGTGCCGAACTTTGATGAGACGGAAAAAGAGCCCGAAGTGCTTCCGGTCAAGGTGCCCAACATCCTCATCAACGGAGCGGAGGGTATCGCTGTCGGAATGGCTACCTCGATCCCACC
>JALFNQ010000174.1 GCA_022773965.1 Lachnospiraceae bacterium | reverse complement strand
TGGTCAAATACGACAATATTCTTTGTCATTTTTAATATTTCAGGACATTCTGTGTTGCCCGGACGGTTGGTATCTACCACCATGACGACGGTGTTCGGTGTACATACTTCGATCGCCTGTTCTCTGGTCAGAAAAGTGTCCGGTGCATAGCCTTTTTCTTCGGTAAAGCATTCCCGGAAGGGGCGTAGCGTGGAGCTGACTGTGTTTAAGACGATCTGGACTTTTTTGTCCAGCGTGCGCGCAGCGCAGTAAATGCCGATGGCAGCGCCAAAGGAATCCATATCGCTGATCTGGTGTCCCATGACGATGACGCGCTCTTTGCTCTCAATGATACCGCGCAGTGCATGTGCCTTGACGCGGGCTTTGACACGGGTGTTTCGTTCTACCTGTTGTGCCTTGCCGCCAAAGTAGGTGACCTTTTCTCCCTCACGTAAAACAACCTGATCGCCGCCGCGGCCCAGCGCCAGATCGATCGCCATACGGGAATATTCATTATTCTGGCTGTAGGTGGCGGCAGTGTCACCGATTCCGATACTTAAGGTGACAGCCATGGTGTTGCCGACTTTGACTGTTTTTACATCCTCAAGGACGCTAAATTTATCTTCTTTGAGCTCCTTCAAATATTCGTGGCGAAACACTATAAAATATTTATCCTTTTCGGTCTTGCGGACAAGGGCATCCACCTTGGAAAAATAAGCATTTACCTTTCGGTCGATGAGTGCAACAAGAAGGGAACGTTTGACATCCTCAATGCTTTCAAGTGCTTCATCATAGTTATCAATATAGACCTGGGCAACAACCATTTTCTGGTCTTCATTTTCCTGAATATAGTGGTGTAGTCTGGTCTCATCAAAAAAATAGACTGCAGTCAGATAATTGTTATCGCTGTCCATCTCCAGCATATTTGTTTCGCTTATGATCGCATCAAAATAAATACGGCTCATGGAGACCCGGAAATGCTGCTCTTCCATGGAAAGATTCAGCTCCAGGGATTCCTCACCCTGTAATAGCTCCTTTGTAATGGAGGGGAACAGGGACGTAATGGATTTGTGATAGCTCTTGTCCTTTCCGGTCATCTGCTCAAACTGCTTATTTACCCACAGGAGCTTGCCGTTATAGTCCAACAGCGCGTAAGCAATCTCAAAATCGTTGAGCAGCTTTTTCTGGACACTCCCGTATTGTGTGGCAAAATTGACCAGTTCATTGACTAAAAGCGGCCGGTTGCGGTAGTATGTCACGATCACTGTGACCGAATATATTCCGGTGAAGCCGCTCATGCAAACGCCTGCGCGTGTATCTATCAGATAGAAAGGAATATGAAGCAGCACCAGGACACCGATCAGGTACAGGGGTGCACACAGATAACTCCGGAGTCTGCCTTTAAATTTAATTGAACGATTACTCATGAATCCTCCTTACCTATGGAAACTGTAATAACACGGGACAGTTACGCATAATTTTATCTATTATAGCATAGATGACCCGTTTTGTAACCCGTTTTCACGGAAATGAGCCGTTTGGCGACCTGTTTTCGACGAAAATGCCCCGTTTGGCGACCCGTTTTTGTCGAAAACGACCTATTTGGCACTCCGTATGATGAACTTTTTACTCCCGCGCCATGCGGAGAAAATGAGCGCGGCCTGGTTACTTTTCAGATAGTAGTCAGTATTTTCTGCGGGTAACGTGCCAAAAACGTACATGTGCCCTGATGTTTTGTCGAAACCTGCGGCGAAAAAAGATTGTACCTCTTTTTCGGGTTGACTATAATATAGACATAGTAAATAAAAAAGGAGGTCGATTGGTTGGAACAGGTGCGTTATATGATTTCCGACGCTGCAAATATTGTGGCAGTGGAGTCACATGTATTACGTTACTGGGAAGATGAATTGGAGCTGACGGTTCCCCGCAATGAGCTGGGGCACCGCTACTATACACAGGAGAATGTCGATCAGTTTTTGCGCATCAAGCAGCTGAAAGAAGAGGGATATCAGTTGAAGGCAATCAAGATTATGTTACAGCAGGAAAAGCAGGCTGGTTTACATAAGGAGCAGCCGGCAGCGGCGGAGCATGTAACGAAGCCCCGTCAGGCGATTCCTGAGCCGGTGGCAGAGACAGCACGTATGGAGGCTGCCGCGCACTTGCCGGAGAAAAAACAGCCGGATCCGGTGGCTGCACCTTTGCAGATGTCACCACAGGAGCGCATGGAGCAGTTCCAGAATTTAATGACGCAAATCGTCCGAAATGCAATGACAGACAATAATAAAGACTTAAGTCAAGAAATAGGGACAGAAGTGGGTGAACGTGTCCTAAAGGAAATGAACTATTTGATGCGCATGCAGGATGAGCAGGAGGAAGAGCGTTTTAAGAAACTGGATGAGGCGATTCGAAGCCATGGAAAGCGGCAGAAGAAGAGTATCCGGAGAAAGAAACAACCAAAGCGTGCGTTAAAGACAGCGCCGGGTATGGAATAGACAAAAAAAGAGACTGCAGAAAAGCAGTCTCTTTTCGATTTCGCAAAATAGCAATTAACCCTCGCTGATTGCACCAGTGGGACATACACCTGCGCAGGTTCCGCAAGAAACACAGCTGTCAGGGTTGATCTCATACTTTCCATCGCCTGCAGAGATAGCGCCAACGGGGCACTCACCTTCACAAGTTCCACAAGATACGCAAGAATCACTAATAACGTAAGCCATTTGATTATCCTCCTTATTTTTCGCATTACTACAATAACTGTAGTTATGTGTCTATTTTATTACAGATATTGTGGAAAAACAAGTATGTAGTCGATGAAAATGTGTATAAAAATTCGTACCTTGAATTAGTCGTGTATAACTTTTGATGCTTGATAGATACTAGACAAGTGTAAAAAAAATGTTTATAATGAATCTCGGTAAATATTTCACATTTTAAAGGAGGAATTGAAGATGGCAGCAACAGTGACCAAAGACACCATGATCGGTGAATTACTTCAGATAGATGAAAGCATTGCTCCGGTATTACTCGGTATCGGAATGCACTGTCTCGGATGTCCGTCATCCCAGATGGAGACGATCGAGCAGGCAGCAATGGTTCACGGTATTGAGCCGGATGCATTGGTTGACCAGATCAACACATTTTTAAAGCATGAGAAATAAATTGCTGAAAAATAGAAAATGGATCTATTCATAACAGGTCAAAGCATCGTCTGCTGAGATTGTGATAGAATGATCCGGAAAAGAGAATCCCATGTGGCGGAGGCAGCTGACAGTCAGATTTGATCAGAGAACCTTAGGTCACATGGGATTTTTGTTTTTAGGGTATGTTAATGATTTACAGCTGAGAGAGACGTTGCAGTGCATTATGCGCAGTAATGCACTTGAAATGTTCTCCAAAGTAAGATTCTGCAGACTCAACATAGCGGTTTTGCAGTGCATATTCGGATAAAATATTGCACACCTTGTTAAATTCGCTGGGAGTATGATCACCCTTGTGTAGCACAAGGTAATAGACGCGTTCAGGAGTATCTAAAAACAGCGAGTTGTCACCGGTATAGAAACCATCCAGCACATGTGCCAGCCGTATCAAATGATCCACATTTCGGAAAGAAAAGAGCTTGATCATGTCGGCTGCAACTTCAACGGGAGCTTCCGGCTGCAGGGAATCTGCCACAGAGACAGCATCCTGAGCGGGCTGGTGACTGGCAGAATTGTCAGCATCGGGTGAATGATCCGTATCCCGTAGAGAAGAGGCCGCTGCACTCAGCTTCCGGAACAGATCCAGGATCGTATCTGCACCTTCCAGAGCAGGTGAATTTTCATTATCGGTATCAAAATTTTCCAGTGCGTCACCAAAATCAGTAAAGTTGGAGAATCTGCTGTCAAGCTCCTCCGGATATTCTACCTTTGTCACATTAAGCATAATGGAGCCGCCTGAAAGGGGAATTGCCTCAATCATGAGGGGAATATCGTTCGCCTCAAAGCCCAGCTCGTAGGAGGCCTGCTGCATCATATCACGAAACAGTCGTTTGGCTTTGTCGCTGCCATAAGCCAGCTCTGAGAGCTGAAGATGACGGTTAGCCAGATCCTCTCCGGTCAGTGTGCAGCGTATTTGGTTGTCGTTGATTCGTTCTATTTTCATAATATCATTTCCTTACTTGCTCAAATATATGATTCAATAATCGGAACTGTCCAGAAATTTCAAAGTTCCAATTCAAAAATCCATTAAAAAGTACAGAAAGTATATAAAATTTTTTTACTCCCGTCAATAGAAATGATGGGAAATGTGGGATTGAAATTATTAAAAAAGTATAAATTTTCAAAAAGCGGTTGTCAAAACCTAAATGCATGTGGTATAAGGGAAATGGAGATGCTTTTTCCACCGGTTTTTAGAAAATGGAAAGCGCGGTGAGAATTATGGAGCAAATCCTGTTCGGCAAATATATCATGACCGGGCTTTTAGGAGCCGGCGCCAACGGTCAGGTGTATCTCGCCAGACATCGGATTTTAGAACAGGATCGGGCGATCAAACGGATTCCCAAGTCTATGCCCGACAGTTCATGCTTCCTTTCGGAAGCAACACTTTTGAAATCTTTGAAGCATCCGGGTATTCCCATTATCTATGATATTGAGGAAGATGATACGTATTACTACATTGTTGAGGAATACGTCCGGGGTGAATCACTCGAAGCCTATGTGCTTCATCAGACAACTATTTCCCTGAAATTTATATTGCAGATTGGCAGGCAGCTTTGCGATATCATAGGGTATCTGCATGCATTGCCGACTCCGGTGATCTATCAGGATCTGAAGCCGGAACATATTATAGTATATGGCGATCAGATAAAAATAGTCGACTTTGGCATCGCATCCTATGTTTCATCAGACGGAAATCCATACCAGTCTTATGGAACCGCGTGTTATGCCGCACCGGAAAAAAGGCTGGGCTTGCCTTGTGATGTGCGAACGGACATTTACGGTATCGGCGTAATTCTTCGGTTTTTGGTACAGTTTTTGCCGCCGGAGGAGCACTCAGCACGCCTTGATGCAGTGATCGGCCGGGCATTGGCAGATCATATGGAAGCCCGTTTTGAGACGGTCGGGTTGTTGCTGGAGCAGCTGCAAGAGGAAATAGTTATTGAAACAGATCAGATTTCGGAAGGGAAAAAGCATCTGATTAAAAATCTGGCAGTGATCGGCATGCGTGCCGGTATAGGTGCCACGCATGTGGCAATCTCCTGTAATGTCTATCTGAATGCGACCGGGGCTGATTGTCTGTATGTGGAGCAGAATCAAAAGGGTGATCTGCGGCGCATGGCAAACAGCGGTCGAATGCGATGGGGTCGGAGGATGGATGGTATCTCCTGCGGTGATTTTCTAGGAACTGCCTCTCAGGGAAAGGGCAGGGAATGGATGGAGCGGGAGAAGGGCTGTCTGATCCGGGATTTTGGGACATTTGAAATAACAGACATAGAATTAGAGACATGTGACGGGATTTTTCTGGTATTGGGCGGCAGAGAATGGGAGATGGAACAGGCGGCGCAGCTGTATGAGAAATTGCGGTTGCGTAAGCATCTGATACCGATCGTGAATTATGGAAATGAATGGGCGGCAGGCTATTACGCAAAGCATTGGCGCAGAAGCGTATACTGCTTTCCGCTGGATGCGGATCCTACGATTCTTTCCGAAGAAAAGCGGCAGTTTTTTGAGACACTGCAGAGAAAAGAAAGGTGGTGAAGATGATTTTTTTACGGTTGGCAAAAAAGCAAAAGGAGCACAAGACGATCGGGTTTTACGGTGTAGACAGCGGTGTCGGAACAACACATTTAGCAATTGCTGCAGCGAATTATGCGGTGAATGAGTGGGGTGTTCCGGCGGCGGTAGCAGAGTTAGGAAGCCGTCCGTGCATCAGAGATCTGGATCTGTGCAGTCAGGATGGCAGTTGCTTTGAACTAGACGGTGTAGGTTACTACCCCCAATTAGAGCCTGCGCAGATGCCACGGCTTTTGAACGGCCCATATCGATATCTAATGCTGGATATGGGCTGTGATGGGAGTGGGTGGCAGGAGTTTCTGCGCTGTGATCTGAAATACGTGGTCGCTTCTTTTAGTCCCTGGCGCATGCGGCAAGCGGAAGAATTCATGGATTTACATGAGAAGGATCATTCAAAAAATTATTTTACCGCGTTGCTTACTGTCACGGGAAGTGTATACGAAAAAAAGAAATTCCAGCGAAAATACCATGTGCCGGTGCGGACGATCCCTTTTATTGCCGATCCGTTTCGGCTGGCGAAAGACCAGCTGTCATTTTTTCAGGAATTAATATAGGAGGAAACGACAATTAAGCTAAGAGCCAGATATAAAAGGATCATAGGTGCAGTGGCAGCAGGTGCATTTTTTGTGGGAATTCCGTTGACAGGCATGCTTATGTATGAAAGACAGAGCGCGCAGCAGGCAAAAGAGAGCTTGAGCTACTATGAAAAGCTGCATGAGCAGTACAGCTATGCCAGTTTTTATGTCCTGACGAGAGATGTGGCGGCGGGGGAGGAACTGACTGCCGACATGTTTCAGGTGCAGCGGGTACAGTCCTCGGAAGATCTGTCAGCTGCGCAGCTGCTCACAGAGGAGGATCTGATCGGCAGGCGGCTGAAGGTGTCACTTACGAAAGGCGCTGCACTGAGTACAGATATTGTGTATGAGGGTGCACCAATTGCGGACGATGAACGCCGCGTTGAACTGCGTGAGCTTGATTTGCCGCAAACGCTGCGTGAGAACGAGTTTTTGGATGTCCGTATCGTGTTTCCGAATGGAGAGGATTATCTTGTTGTAGGGCACAAGCGCGTGTATCGCATCATACGGGATGATGCGGGAGAGGTTCTGGCATTGCAGCTGCGTCTTCTGGAGGAAGAGCTGCTGCGTTATCAGGCCGCCTGCGTGGATACAAAGACTTATGAGGATACCAGATTGTATGTAGTGCAGTATACGGGTGAGTTTCAGCCTGCCGCAGAGGCATATTATCCGGTAAACCGGGCAGTGTTTCGGCTGCTGCAATGGGATCCAAATATTGTGGAGCTGTTTGTGGTGGAGGAAGAACAGGAGCGAAGAGAGCTTTTGGAAACGAATCTGGAGCGTTTTCTGCTGGAAGAGCCGGAAGAGACGGATGATTTGGAGCAGCCCGTACAGGAGGATCTGGAGGAGACGAAGGAACCTCTTGCGCTCTATACGGGATTGCCGGAGGAATCATAGTTCACAAATATACTCCTTTTGGAAGAGTGAGGAATATTCATATGAAAGAGAATAGAAATCAATTATATGTGGAACTGCAGTCTATTGCAGATCAGGGTATCGTACTCTTTTTAGACGGCAGTCCCAGCACACCGGAGCATGTGACACATGCGGTCTGTGCTGCAGAAGAATCCTGCTATATGCGAGATTATGTATATGATGAGTCGGAGGGGGTGTTAAAAGAGTTACATTTTGATAAATTACATGAAGTATAAGTGATGAAGTAAAAGCTTCAAATGATTTCAAGTATTACATATAGACCGACTAAGGGTCCAAAGAAGAGACTCAAAGCGAAAAAAATAAAGAATGTCATGGCAAAAAGTGGGAACTTTTGTTATGTAAACAGGATGTTATTAAAGAAAATTAAAAGAACGAAAACAGGGTGGTGGCGCGCCCTGTTTTTGTTACAATTCACACGTCAGCCAGCTGACCTGTGAATTGCAACGAATTTGGCGATGCTTCGCATGCAAAATCGCCAAATTCATGGCTCATGTACGTTTATGGCACGTAGCCCGCAGTAAATGCTGGCTACTGTGTGAAAAGT
>JALFNQ010000158.1 GCA_022773965.1 Lachnospiraceae bacterium | reverse complement strand
CGTATCCATGATCCTTCTGGCATATTCTGTGTATGCCTGTTCATCATCCGGCGTACAAAACCAGTCAAAAGCTCTGGCATCAATGTCAGGCACAACGATTCTGACCGGATATGGATTTATCACCTGAAAACCTTGTTCTTTCAGGTCATCCTGACTCAGAATACCTCCGACCGGAAGTGTCTGTTTCTCGTCCGCTGCAGTGATCAGCGTGATCTCAGTTACTTCTTCAGCGAAAGGAATGATCGTTTTTATTCTTCCGCCATCATTATACTCATAAGTATTTATCAGAAGGTTACTACCGTATGCACTGCCTGCTCTATCACACAATTCTTTATATAACTTCTCATCAACTGCTACAAGGTCAACCTTTACCTCCCCATTCTCATCGAAAAGATCCGGAACCTGCTGCATTTCTTCTGAAAGAACATCCCTTTCCAACAACGCATGGTACGTGCAGGCGTCACTTCCCACGCCATAAACGTTCGTGCCATATGCCGATAATCTTTCCGCAATCTCATGATAAGTGGCAGCCGGAATCGGTGCAACGATCTTTTCCTCTTCCTTTCCGGTATGACCATTCAGCCCAATATCGCGGATGGAGCAATAATCCACCATCATTTCTCTGGAATTCGGATTCATCCAATCCTTAAAATCCTTTGCCTGACCGGAAAGTCCACCCGTCAAAAGAAGAAGTAATATGCCAAGTGACAGTGCACGAATGGTAGCTTTATAGCCCTGTTTATTTCTCTTGATATTCCTGTAGGCGATCGCACCCTCGCATCCCAATATTTTCTCTACAAAACCATCTCTCACTTCAATGTCTTTCAGATCACAACTTGCTTCCATGCCTTTTACACACTGTATCGCAGTCAGCTTTCCGACTGCTTTTGCCGGTTTATAGGCAGAGACAAGCACGATCACAAGAGAAAAGACTGCGGCAAAGAGATACGTCCATACAGATACATGAAATGACAGAGAAAACGAAAACGGGCGCATGATAATGCTTCTTGCAAGCTCATTGATATCAGCGACACAATGTCCTGTGATCCTTACGCCAATATAGCCAATCAGCGTCCCTAAAATAAGTCCCAGTGGAATACCGACCAGACAAAGCCACAGGCTCTCATACAGGACACTCGCTTTGATCTGCTTTTTTGTTCCGCCTACGCATTTTAAAATGCCCAATTCCTGAATCCTTTTATTTGCGCTTGCTGTAAAAATATTCGATATCACGGTCACCGACATAAATGCGATCAAAAGTCCCAAAAGCAAAGCCGGTACAAAGGCGATCGCAGAATATGCACCTGCATAATCTCCATATCCCGGTCCCAGGAAATCGATCAGCATCTGATTGCCGCTTGTCGCAAAGCACATAACGGCTGTGACAAGTGCCGTGCTAAGTGCGATTGCAAAAATACTTGCGAACGTCCTCTTTTTATTTAATTTGATCTGACTGAGTGCGAGCTGTGATGTTATTTTCATGATCTCATCACCTCGTCTTTTACGATTTTTCCGTCTCCGATGGTGATGATCCGTCCAGCCTGCAATGCAATCCTCTCGTCATGTGTGACCAAAAGGATCGTCTGATTGTATTTCTGATTTGCATGCTTTAAGATATCCATGATTTCCATGCCGGTCCTGCTGTCAAGATTTCCGGTCGGTTCATCCGCCAGTATGAACGCCGGCTCATTGATCAGTGCTCTTCCGATCGACACTCTCTGCTGCTGACCACCGGACATCTGCCCCGGCAGGTGCTTCGCCCTTTTCTCCAACCCAAGTAGCTGCAGGATCTCTGCCAGGCGTTTTTTATTCTCTTTCCTGCCATCCAGCTTCCAGGGAAGCGCAATATTTTCCTCTGCGGTAAGCGTAGGGATCAGATTGTAAAACTGATATATGATCCCCAGATTTCTCCTTCGAAAGATTGCAAGCTCATCCTCGCTCATGGATGAAATATCGTTTTCTTCAATGATGACAGAGCCACCGGTTGGATGATCAAGGCCTCCGATCATATTCATAAGCGTTGACTTTCCGGACCCGGAAGCGCCGACGATCGCCACAAATTCTCCTCTTTCAACAGAAAAAGAAACATGATCGAGCGCGATTACTTCTGATTCACCCTGACCATATTTCTTTGTTAATTCCTTTACTTCTA
>JALFNQ010000100.1 GCA_022773965.1 Lachnospiraceae bacterium | reverse complement strand
AACCTGAATCCGTGAAGTTCAAACTTCATGATTCTCTAAAATCCTTGTGATTGCAATGGTTACAGCACTATTTCTATATTTTGCTGTTTCACCTGTTGGGTGAACTGTTTTTCTGTTATAATCAACTTGATTCATATATTTCCAGGAGCGATTTCAACATGAAAAAAAGCATTACGCTCAACTCAAATAAAAATATAAAAATAGAATTTACAAATGAACGGATTATTCCTGCCAGCGGGCTTTCTGTTGTTGGTGCCATTTTGGGAAAAAGTGATTTTACCAAACGGTTAAACCGCATGGATGTTACAAAAAACCGTTCCCAGCATCAGATCAAAAATGGTGATATCATTCTCACTTACATTGGAATGCTCTGTATGGGAAAACCGGGTTTTGAAGCAGTCCATGAAATGGATGATGACCCGGATTTCTATAAACTGGCTTTAGGTATCACCCGCAGTATCCCTTCTGAAGAAACTCTCCGTCAGAGAATGGATGATATTGGTGATACTCTGCGTCAGCAGATCCTGCAGGAAAATATCCGGATGCTGACTGCAAATCAGATCAGACCGACAAAGCTTCCCAACGGATTTGTCCCTGTGGATATCGATGTAACTCCTATGGATAACTCCAAAACCCAAAAAGAGGGTGTTTCCCGTACCTATAAAGGTTATGACGGCTATGCCCCCATCATGGCATATATCGGCACAGAAGGCTATGCTGTAAATTTCCAGCTGCGTGCCGGTAAACAGCACTGTCAAAACGGAACGGTTGAGTTTATCAGGGAAACTGTCCGACTCTGCAAACAGCTGACCGGCGAGCCTCTTCTGATCCGCCTGGACTCCGGGAATGATTCCATCGATAATGTTGCTGTTCTCATAGAGGAAGGATGCTATTTTATCATCAAGCGGAATCTTCGCCGTGAAGGCAAAGAAAACTGGCTTAAAATGGCAAAAGAATGCTGCCTGAACATTACCACCCCCAGAGATGGAAAAACCGTGTATATCGGAAGCGACTGGAAAACAGTCACCAGCAAAGAATTCCAGAAAGAGTTTACCCTGCGTGCCGGGTATGAAATCATGGAGCGTACCATTGATAAACACGGACAGTTCCTGTTAATGCCCGATATCGAGGTAAATACATGGTGGACAAATCTTGGTCTCGGAGATCAGGAAGTCATTGATCTGTACCACACCCATGGTGAATGTGAACAGTTCCATAGTGAGATCAAAACTGATATGGATCTGGAACGGCTGCCATCAGGAAAATTCGACACGAATTCCCTGATACTGGAACTCGCCATCATTTCCTACAATATCCTCCGGATGATCGGGCAGGAAACGATCGGAGGGCGCACTCCCCGTCAGAAACGGGATGTCAAACGCCGCAGACTCCGTACCGTAATCAGCAATCTGATCATGATGGCCAGCCATGTCACTACACATGCACGTCAGGTCATCATGGGACTTGGAAAAAGCAACGTATGGCGACATATTTTTGCAGATGTATTCCATAAATTTACTGCTGTAACAGAATAGAAAAACAAGGCTGTCATACAGCTTTATTTTCTACACCCATTTTTAGAAAAAACGTGTTGAAAACAATCATATATTCTGTGAAAACCCATAGGAACTTCATGAGTTTCAATCAACACCAGTCTGTTTACGCAGGCTGGTTATAAAAAATATGAGTTTCACGGATTCAGGTATAATACAGGGCATATCACCTTGCGAGAGGAGAGGGAAATACAAGAGTTTGAGAATTATGCATTATCGTATGTATTTAGGTTCAATAGTCTACAGCTTCTTATACTTTGTTGGGACAGAGATATTAAGGAAGATGTACTCAATAAGAACAACATAATCTTGAAGTATCAATATCCGTACTCCATTTTGGATGCTTCAGGAAATACGGTGTTGTCCAGATGTACTAGTGAAGCAACATATCATCATGAACAGCTAATCGATGTAACATGGGGACAAGGCCTGATGGATGAAATCAGCTATATGCGTGGCACATTTTCTGAACAAAGTGAAAAATATTTTGAAGAAGTTCAGAAACGATGGGATGAAGAAGAACGAAAATTGGCAGAAGAACATCCGAGATAAATAACGCAGGAGGACGATACATGACATTATCAGCAAAACGATTAGGAGAAAGGTGTGGCTTGACAGCAGAGGAAATGAACATCTTATTAAAAGAAGAAGGATTCCTTTCTGGTGAGCCCGGGAATTATTATCCAACAGAGGAAGGATATGTATTACAGAAAGCTGACGGAAAAGCAACAACGATACACAAATATGTTGGAATGATTCCTGGAAAGGGTTTACATATCTTCAAAATGCCATTAATATAAGGAAGGGATCTTCCCATCCATAAAAAATAAGATACGGAGAATTAACATGAAAAAATAACTGAAGGATACTCAGATTCTGTTGGAAATCCTGATCCTGACAGCAGCTGTTGCTATTATTGCAGCGGCAGTCTATTTTTTTCTGGTACCAAGCCATACTTCTGTCAGCAGTATTTCGGGTCTTGGTATCGTACTTTCCAACTTTGTACCGTTGCCCCTTTCCGCCATCACCATGATTCTGAACGTAGTACTTCTGATCATCGGCTTTTTTACCTGCGGAAGAGAATTTGGTGTAAAAACCGTATACACCAGTATCATGCTTCCTGTTTTTCTTGGACTTTTTGAAAAAATCTTCCCGGATTTTGGTTCGATGACAAACAGTCAGGAGCTGGATGTTCTGTGCTATACACTTGTAGTCAGTGTGGGGCTCAGTATTCTTTTTAACAGAAATGCTTCTTCCGGCGGACTTGATATTGTAGCAAAGATCATGAATAAATATCTTCATATGGAGCTTGGAAAAGCTATGTCGCTGTCCGGTATGTGCGTTGCCCTGTCTGCAGCAATTGTTTACGACAAAAAAACGGTAGTCCTGAGTATTCTTGGAACGTATTTTAACGGAATTGTTCTGGATCATTTTATTTTTGACCATAATATCAAACGCCGGGTATGTATCATCACTCCAAAGGAAGAAGAACTTCGAGAATTTATTCTTCATGAGCTGCACAGCGGTGCTACGATCTACGAAGCCTATGGTGCCTACAACATGCAGAAGCGCAAAGAAATCATCACGATCGTAGACAAGACAGAATACCAGAAATTGATGAATTTTATCAACAAACTTGATCCGAAAGCGTTTATCACAGTTTATAATGTATCCAACATGAGATATCAGCCTAAAATGTAAAAAAGTTCCGCAGCACCTCAATCACAGAAGTGCTGCGGAATTTTTTTACCATAATTTCCTGTGAAAACGTTTCTTGAATTATCCCATGGAGCAAAAACTCCGGTGCGGCTGAAGGAGAAGAAGAGCGAACGGATGCAGATGGATACGATCAATGACATCGTTATAGTGCAAATAAGGACACTTTTTTAGACATTATATGTCATGAAAATTTTTGAGTAAAATACAGAGAAATAGAAAACGCCGGAAACCCTTGATTTTAGCGGGTTTCCGGCGCTTTTTTGTGGTTTATGATGAGGATTTTTTCTGTGAAATTTTGGTAATGTAAAGATATGTGATAAAAAGTGAATGTGTCATTTTCGTGTCACACTCAGAGACTCAAAACAAAGCGGCAGAAATGGCACCTTCGGCATCTTCCTTTTCCATCAGGATATGATTATATACGGACAAAACCATTTTCTCATTGTCTCCCAAAAGTGCTGCTATTCTTTTAACGGAAATTTTAGGAATCTGATAGCATAACGCAGAGCAATAGTTGTGCCTGAAGGTATGTGCGGTCAAACCGATGATAGGTTCAGCGGAGACTTTATTCAGCTTCTTCAGAATCCGCCGCCACATGCTCTTATAGCCGGAATGTGAAACAAGGGATCCATTCCGATTGGTAAAGAGCTGAGTTCCGGAAATTTCGTTTTTTACATAGTTTTCGAGTTCCACGGATATCGCTTGCGGAATTGGAACTTTCCGGTATCCGTTTTTGGTTTTCGGTTCTTTGATATAAGGGCTGCCGTCCCGATCAAAGGCCAGAGACTTATTAATGTTGATTTCGCCTTTTGAGAAGTCAATATCAAATCTGGAGAGCGCCAGAGCTTCTCCTCGTCGGATGCCGGTTCCATACAAGAGATCAATAAAAATTCGGTCAGAGGGCGACAGATCTGCGGCGGCAATGGCATTTTTTTCATTGATAGTAAGCGGTCGCTTTTCGGCAGGCTTGTATTTGATGTATGGCATGGCATCCAGCAGATCCATATAGAGATTCATAGGATACAGGCGCTCATGTACGGCGGCCTTCATGATCTGATAGAAACAGGAACGGATCTGACACTGTGTTCCTTTCTTTCCGGCAGATTCGTTTTGAATAAGCTGATAGTGCAGAGGCAGGATATCAACCAATTTGATATCGGCGATCATTTTAAAGTGAGCGGATATGATTTGAGCGTATCCGAGCTGGGTTCGCTTGGCAAGGTCTGCTTTATAGACGGTAAGCCACTTCTGGGCAAAATCACCGAAAAGAACATTTTGATTGACAACCTCGCGCAGTCCATTGATCCGGTCATTGTACTGCTGCACTTTGACTTCCAGATCTTTGCTGCTCTTCTTTGATCGGATCGTGATATAGTGTTTCTGGGTCCCCTGATAGGTGCCGTCCCATACGCGGGCCTGGAAATATCCGTTTTTTTGACGTGTATATTTTGCTTTTGCCATGTTCTATACCTCCATTTTCTGAAAAAGGGTGCAAAAATAACAGGCATCGGGAAACGAATGTTCGTTTTGACACCTGTTCCAGAAAATGGTAATATACAGATGGTACCTGTGTCCATTATCTGGATGCAACCCCGCCTTGGTGTTGGCGCACCGGGGCGGATTTTTATTTTAGACTTTAATTGTGTTTAGATTTTAGCCGTGAAAATCCTTCCACACTTATTGCAATGAAATTTCTGCTTTTTTGCAGATTTGGTATTAACAAGTGTAAATGGATGTAATGGATTTAGATTGACACTTGTTCTTGTCTTTTCTCCGATTTGTGTAACGTCTGTGCTTCCACAGAGCAGTCCTGGGCATTTGATTTTCTTTGCCATAATGATTCCTCCTTTTTTCCTTTGAAAATTATTTAGTTATGGTAAAACACCCCATATATATACGTGTGAAATATTAAAAAATTACACTTTTAAGTTTAAACGGCAAGCAACGTCTGCCACTGCTGATTCTACTTCTCCTGGAGCATATGCAGCAACATTAAGTAAAATTTTCGGCTCCATAATTCCATCTGCATTTTGCTCGTATTTGATTTCTTCAACGGAAAAGCTGAATTGCCTATCTTGAGCGGATAAACTCAGAAATTCTGGAACAAGGTCTTTCTGACAAACGCCCAGAAGCTGATGATCGAGGTCGAAAATCCGAATAGCATGCTGGTCAGAATCAAAGGAAAATAAAAGAGGATCGCAGCATTCGAGTTTTCGAAGGGCACTTTCCTGAACGCCGCTGCAGGGTTCTAATTGTTTAAAAAAGGATTTCATTTTTTACGCTCAAAAAAATATAGAATAATTTTTTACTCTTTGCAGATAATATCCGCATGAAAATATTAATTGCAGACATCATCTTTCAAAAAAATCTATCGCTCCGGCAGGTATCAATTCTGACCGGCGTCCCCAAGTCCACACTAGGAAAGTTATGCAATGGCAGTGTTCCGAGACTTGATACGTTGGAGCAGATCGCGAAGGGGCTGCAGGTTCGGATGCAGAACCTGTACGACAGCCCGTGGAAATAAGTGTCCACAATTAGAGACGATTTCCAAATTTCGCTAATTTTCGACCTTCTGATCCGTAATTTATATAAAAGGACATAGTGTTCGAGAAAAAGATATTGAAATCGAACAAATGTTCTAGTATAATAATACCAGATCGGAGGGTACATATTATGGATGATTACAAGAAACTTATAATTGAAATGCTTGATCATGCCGATGATAGGAGATTATTCCTGATCTATACGTATGTTAAAGCGATCTTGGGGCTGAGGTAATCAGCCCTTTTTTTCTTGCAATAATTCAACCATTTTCTGCAGGGATTCCCAGTCGGATTCATCTAACGCAGCCAGCATTGATATGAACTTTTTCTTAAAAGTGTCTTCTTCATCTTTTAGAATGCTGCCGACGAAAGCGGCGATCTGTTCGTCACGGGACGCTTCGATAAACATTTCCCCTTCACCAGTGCGTAGCCAGGTCTCATTGACTCTTCCTTTTGGGAAGTCTGTCTTACATATAAGAGAGATGACGGCATCACTGGGTGCATTTTTTCCTACTTCATAAGCACTAATGTTTCCTCGTGCTGTTCCTAACACATCAGCAAATTCTTGCTGAGTCATTTCCAATTCGTTCCTTAATTTTTTGAGACGTTTATACATTTAAGTGTTCACCTCTTTTCTTGATTTTGATTATAACGCAGGAGTAATAGAAAATCAATATAAAAAGTTGGTAAATTGCAAAAAGTTGGTAAACATCAAAAATGCTATTGACAAATGAAATTAACCAGCATATAATTGCAATATACCAACCAAGAAAGGAAGTGAAACGAGATGTCAGAAAGAGAAAAACAGATTCTGGAAACAATCGCAACGGCAATCCCCAAAATGTCTGATTTTGACAAGGGCTACCTTCTGGGCATGGGAGAAGCGATGGTAAGTCAGAAGCAGGATGACAGAAAAAAAGAAAGAAGGTGAATTACATGGAAAAGATGTTGATTCCTATTAATTACGAAGGAGAACAGCCGACAGTATCGGCGAGAGACCTGCATGAAGCACTGGAAATTAAAAGCAAGTATGCTGATTGGTTTAAAAACATGTCAGCATATGGATTTGTTGAAAATATGGACTATTTCACGTTTTCTAAAAATTTAGAAAACGGTGGAAGAACTATAGATCATAACATTTCCGTAGATATGGCCAAACAGATCTGCATGATTCAGCGCTCCGAGAAAGGTAAACTGTATCGTCAGTACTTCATCGACTTGGAGAAGGCCTGGAACACTCCGGAGCAGGTGATGGCAAGGGCGCTGAAGCTCGCAGACAGAACCATCGACACTCTGAAAGAAGATAACAAGAAACTGATTGAGGAGAACGAGCGCATGAAGCCGAAGGAAATCTTCGCGGATGCGGTGAAAGCAAGCGACAGTTCCATCCTGATCGGCGACCTCGCAAAGCTCCTGCGCCAGAACGGCGTAGATATCGGGCAGAAGCGTCTCTT
>JALFNQ010000229.1 GCA_022773965.1 Lachnospiraceae bacterium | reverse complement strand
GAAGTACGTTGGTTCGCGCAGGAAAATAAGATCATGCTGGTCACTTTGGAGGATCTGTATCAGGTGCATGGAGGGAATGTTGACAATACTAGAAAGTGAATAAGTAATGACAAGAGTTCTTAGGCGTAGCTTCCCATAGGGAGTTACGCCTTTTCACTTGGAACTTTTGTTTATAATTGCGCTATCATACGCTATAATATTTTTGCTGCTCATAAAACCAAACAGACTTTTTTACGGGATATATAGTGAAGGCGCCTACATAACAACGAATTGGAAAGGAGGTGCGCCCATGCAGGATGAACAGATTGTTGCGCTATACTGGGACAGAAAGGAAGAAGCGATTTGCCAGACACAGCAGAAGTACGGCGCGTATCTGTCTAAGATTGCGTACAACATTCTCTCAGACTTTGAGGACAGTGAGGAATGTGTCAATGATACATACCTGAAAGCATGGAACTCAATGCCGACACACCGGCCCAGCGTCCTCTCAACTTACCTTGGCAAAATAGCCCGGCAGTTATCTATTGATGTGTTCCGGAAGAGGAACAGCGTCAAGCGCTATGCTTCGGAGTATGCCATTTCTCTGGAGGAACTGGGTGACACCTTTTCTGACGGTACCACACCGGAGCAGTCGCTGGACGCCAAGCTGCTGGATGAGGCCATCAACAGTTTTTTGTGCACACTTTCTGATGATGCCCGAAACACATTTATCGGAAGATATTATTTCTTTGATCCGCTGAAAGATGTGGCGGCGTATTGTGGTATGAGTGAGGCTAAGGCAAAGAGTATGTTGTACCGTACCCGTCAGAATTTGAAAGCGTATCTTGTAAAGGAGGGCTTTGATTTATGAGCAAAGACAGAGTGATCGATTCTCTCGGCAGGATTGATGATGACATGATTCAGGGCGTGGAAGGTCTGCGCCGGAAGAAGCGGCTTGCGAAGAAAAAACGGGTAGCTCTTGCCGCCTGCCTGTGTTTGCTGGTAGTCTTTGCTATTCCAGCTGTATTTTTCCAGCCTGCAGAGTCGCCCAATGATACGATTGCCCCCAGTGACGGTCCATCTTCGCTTGTCGTGAATGGAAATAAATATTTGATCTCGTCATATCTGGCAGTGTCGGACGAATTACCGGATGGATTTGTGCATGCCGGAGAAGCCGATATTGGAGGATTTAAGGGCTGTCTCTACTTTATAAATCCCGATATGCCGGAATGGGTCTATGTTTACCAAGAGGTTATGACTGATGGCACGGTTGATGCAACCGGAACACTGAATAGAACAGATCCGCATAATGCCTATGTGCGATATGTGGATATAAGGCTCCGGGGAAAAGATATTGTTTGCTACAATGGTGAGTATTACATCTCCATGTGGAGCGCAGAGCCCTCTGGTGATTCACCTGATGTCAGCAACGAATATTTTGACACTATGGAGGGCATCTATGGCATTCGCATTGAGGGCGATGCCCCTGATGGTTTTGTTTCTGCTGGCATTGCGGAGTTCTCTGGGCATGACACAA
The DNA here is from genome assembly GCA_022773965.1 of Lachnospiraceae bacterium. Lineage (GTDB taxonomy): Bacteria > Bacillota > Clostridia > Lachnospirales > Lachnospiraceae > W0P33-017. The sequence continues at coordinate 5,451 of JALFNQ010000229.1, read as the reverse complement.
TCCCGCGTGGCGCTCTGACCAGCAATGAGGGCGCTTATGAGGTCTATGTAAATCCCAATGAGCCGGATGTTATTTTGGTGTCCACCCAGTGGCATACGGCACCAGTTGGTGAGAACGGCGAAAAAGATCACAGCGGTTTTAATGTTTATATTCGCTACAACTGTCCCTTGGCTTGACATACAAAATCAAGTGTAGCTTTTGGTGCGGGGCTGCACTTTTTATCAATTTGACAGCAACACCGCACAGGATCTGAACACTGTTGCATTGGGAAGACTGTTTGACCGATTCTACACCGTGGAAGTCAGCCGCAATTCAAAAGGTCTGGGCTTGCTGAGCCTTGATGTGGTGAGGAATTACTAAGATGCAACAAAGATATAGATATTTTGTTCTTGGATATTCAAATGGACGGAATAGATGGGATGGAAACTGCAAGGAAGCTGCGTAGTCAAAATGATAAGGGCTACCTGATTTTTATAACAGTCCTAAAGGAAATGGTTTTTCAATCCTTTGAAGTGCAGGCATATGATTATCTGATAAAACCAATCAATGAAGAATGCTTTGAAAAAACGATGGGGAGATTATATGCTTCTATGCAAAATGCGAATGACGCAAAAGTATTGTATGAAGACCCTAAAAAAGTACCGAAAACGAAAGATGTGAAAGCAGAGGAGAAGCCAGCGAAAAAAGCTGAAAAATGTACGACAAATACAGATAATGTGGACAGAGAGATTGAGAGACTCAAGGAGGATAAGAAACAGCTTGAACAGCAGATTAAAGTTGCGGCAGGTGATGAAGAGAAGATGAAAGAATTGGAGAAAAAGCTGGCTCAGATAGAGGGGGAGTTAAGCCAGAAAGATAATGATACATACAGGAGACAGAATGCAGTAATTTCCTAAATCAATTACGTATATGGGGGAGTGATTAAGAGGGAAAGAGCAGGTAGTGATCTATCTGCTTTTTCCTATTTTTCGGTTTCGTTCCATTTCAAAGGGGTTTCGTTCCATTTCGCGGAAGAAACTTCTTTTTTTGCCGATAAAATAAATGACAGAGTATATAAGACTTGTCAGGATTTGAGGTGTGAAATTTATGGAGATAGCAATCGTAGATGATGAAAAAGTAATCAGGGAGCAGATCAAAAAACTGGCCGTAAGATATGCGCCGAACTGCAATGTAAAAGCCTATGAAACAGGAGAGGAACTTTTGACAGAGGGAAAGAAGGCAGACATTGTATTCCTCGATATTCAAATGGAGGGTATGAATGGCATTGATACTGCAAGAGTCTTGCGGGAAAAGCAGGAAGATACGGTGGTTATTTTTATTACCGGAGTAAAGGAATATGTGTTTGAAGCCTTTGATGTATCGGCGTTCCATTACCTGTTAAAGCCTGTAGAAGAAAAGAAGTTTTCGGAAGTTTTTGAACGGGCAAAAAAGGAAGTGGAAAAGAGAAAAAAGCAGAGGCAGGAAACTGTTTTTATCAAGACCAGAAACCGGAGTTTTACCATTAACCGGGAGAATATCCTGTATATCGAAAACCGAGGGAAAAAGGTGGAAATACATACCGGCAATGAAGTCATAGAAACGTATGCCTCCATGATCGACTTGGAAAAACAGTTAGGTGGAAACTTCTATCGCTGTCACAGAGGGTATCTTGTCAATATGGCACATATCGCAGAATATGAAAATGACAGTATTGGCCTGAGTAATGGAGAGAAGATCTTCATGGCGAAGGAGCGTTATAACGAATTTGTGAAGGAGTATATGCGGTATCTGCGGAACGGAGGGATTGTTTGTGTATGATGTGTTAAACGTGTGCCTTGAAGTAGTTACCGCATTGGGGCAGGGGTACCTCCTGCAATACTTTTTGGGAAGTTTTCTGGAAGGCAGGGGGAAGGACAGACATATCAACGGGTTGCTGGTAACGGCTTCGTATGGAGCGCTGAGATTAGGTATCAATTTTATCCTTCCGTCTGATTATGACAGTATCAGGACAGTTTTGAAGGTTGCAGTAATATTTGTGGCTATCGTCCTGTTAGCACTTCTGTTTTATAAAGGAATTTACGGAATCACAGCTTTCCTTGCGATTACCTATATGGCAGTAAGTGAGATTACTTTTTTCCTGTCCTATATGCTGATGCAGATCAGTGGCAATTTGTTTGAATTGTGGGTATGGCTTTTGGGTAAAGGTTATATTTCTGCTGATACCCTTGAAGGTCTTGTGCAGATAACCGCTGTCGTGTTACAGATGTTCTTTTATGGAATATTCATCGTATTGTTGTATTTTGCTTTAAGGAAGATAAACGAAAGTTTTAGGGATAAGGATTACAGGGTTCAAAGGACAGAACTGTATTTTCTTTTAGTGCCGGGGATGGTTGGGCTGCTGATTTGCGTGCTTCTTAGAACCATTATGATAACAATAGAGAATGATGTGCCGAAGCTGCTTTATGACAGATTCCCGATTTTAATCATTATTGTTCCGGCAATTCTGAGTCTGTCCCTGCTGTCTATTCTCTATGTGGTAAAGACATTTCAGGATATGATTGCATTGAATCGGGAGAAGAACAGCCGGATCATTTTGGAAAAGCAGATAGAGAATATGCAGGAGCATATGGAAGAAATGGAGCGTATATATTCCGGAATACGCAGTATGAAGCATGATATGAAAAACACCCTTGCGGTCATTATGCAGCTTGCCGGGAGAGAGGAAGCAGAATTGCAGACCTATCTGTCGGAGTTAAACCAGAACTTTGACAATCTGGAATTTCAATTTAAGACAGGAAATACCGTGGTAGACACGCTGTTAAACATGAAATACCATGAGGCAATCCGCATAATACCGGATATACGAATCGATGCAGAAAGGTTGCTGTTTTCAGATGAAATGCACATACAAAGCTATGACATAGGCGTGATGATAGGAAATGCGTTAGATAATGCAATGGAAGCGTGCAGGAAATTAAAGGCGGAGGATCCGGAGGCGGAAACTTTCATCCGCCTGACCTCATTCAAAAAAGGGAAAATGATTTTTATTGAGGTGGAAAACAGTTTTAATGGAAGAGTAGTGAAAAAAAAGCAGTCTGAATTTCCGGTAACGGATAAAACAGATAAAAGGGAACATGGAATCGGACTTTTGAATATCAAACATACCGCGGAAAAATATCATGGAGCGGTGGACTGGTCAGTAGATGGAAAAGTATTCACTTTGTCCGTAATGATGAAAAATGGTAACTATTTGGAATAGGTCGGAGCGGAACCGCGTAGACCGTAATTACATGATTCAAGAGTGCGGAAATCCCATCGTCGAAGACGATTTTCATGGATTTTCGCATCGGAACTGTGAAGGTACTGAACGGTTTCGCAAAATGAAAGGAGAAACGAAGATGGGTATCGGTAATGTAAACAGCATTTTGGCGGCATATCAGTATGAAGCATCCATAAGAGCCGGCAGAACGCAGGAAGCGGCAACAAGCAAAACTAATTTTGCACAACAGCTGCAGAACACACAGGAAGTAGGTGCAACAGGGGGAGATGCTTATACAGAGTATCTCAAGTCAAAGTATGGCAGTGTGGCAGTTAAGAGCGTTGGAAAAGATCAAAAAAGTATGGATGCGTTGGGAGCAGGAACTGCAGGAACGGGAAATGTTGTGATTGCACCGAACATTTTGGAGAAGATGGCGAATGATCCGGAAAAAGCAGCTTACTACGAAGAAAAGATACAGAATTATTTTGATTCGGTGCCGCGATATGAGGCAGAATTATCGGCAATGGGACATGAGATCCATTCTTCCGGCATCGTGATTCATCCGGACGGTACGGTCACCCATTATATTAGTGGGGATTTAAAGCCGGAGGTGCGGGCAAAAATAGAAGCCAAAATTAAGGCAGAACAGAAAGAAAAAGCAAAGCGTAAAAAACAGTATCAGAAACAGAGCGCAGAGGCAGCAGAGAAGCGAAGATTACTGATGAAGCAGTATGAGCAAAAGCAGATGATGGCAGATGCTTTGGAAAATCGGATGTTTGATACGAGTAATATTTTTTTTGTTAGTCAGTCACCGGTTGTTTCTTCTGTGGTAACGGCGTACGAAAATGCAATCAGTACATTTAGTAAGAGCGTGATAGAAAATATTTAAGATGCTTGGACTTATAACGAGAAAGCATTGGCAATTCTGATTGACAGAGGAATTGCAGAAGATAGAAATATCTTGACAGGAGGAATAAAAAATGTCTGTTAGTGGTGTGAATGGTATTGGCGCAACTGCCTACGCTTATATGAACAGTAGTAAGAAAACAGCAGAGGAGAGCAATTTTGCAAGTGAAGTACAAAAGGCAGAGAAAAGTCAGAACACAACATCAACTACCTCTGCATGGGTGGGGGATATGGTCATTCCGTATCCGCCAAATTATAGTAATTTTACATATGATAGCTCCATTTCCAATAAGTCTAAAGAGGAAATGACAATGGATGAATATAAGCAGTGGGTTATGAATGAAATGTCACAGATGCCTGTAAGTGCGTGGGTTCGTTCTACGTTTTCATCGGGAGCAACAGTAATTAAAGAAGAAGCATTTGAAAGGATGAAAAATGATCCGGAGTATGAAAACTATGTTTTGAACCGGGTTCGTTCAGCATATTCAGTAAGCAGTCTGTCTGCCGGATCAAATAATGTCAGCTATGATGTTATCGGAGCATCGCCGGAAGAATGTTATGGATATGCAGGACCAGTAGGGAACAGTAGTTCCAATATTTCAGGTAATGAGAAATCGTGGTGGGAAAAACGACATGAAAAAATGGAAGAATTGTTAGAGGAGCAGGAAAAAGAAGCACTTAAAAGGGCCCAGGCACGCAGGGCACAAGCACAGGAAAATTTTCTCCAAAGTCAGTTGGAAAGTAGGCAGAGATTGCAGAGTTTTTTCATGGAAAAAATGCAGAACGAGCAGGGCACTGTAAATATGTCGGCTTTTCAGTCAGCATGTGTTTCTGCCTCTGCTGTATCAGCCTACGAGGATACAATAAGTACATTTAGTAAGAACGTGATAGAAAGCCAAAAGCTTTAAACGAGGAGGTTTAAAAGTATGGATATACAGGCACTTGGAATATTGAATAATATTGCAGTGAAGGAAAATGTCAATTTGACAAAGAATATAGGAGATACCCTGTCATTTTCCTAAGTTTTTTTAGAGATAAGCGGAAAAGGAATATCTGTAAATGATATGTTTTCAGATGCGTTTCCTGTAAATGCTGTAGATGTAAAAGCAGGTAATTGCAATGTGTCAAGCAAAATGTGGGAACGAATGGACTTCCCTGAGATCAATGGAGACCAGCTATGAAAAGTCAAGTATAAATTAGCAAAAAATTTCTTTTTTGTATCGATGGTCAAAAAGGGTAACTTTAATAAAGCTCCCGAAAAGCCCTTTTTCAAAATCTACTATTGATTGATATACAGACCTCCTATT
>JALFNQ010000228.1 GCA_022773965.1 Lachnospiraceae bacterium | reverse complement strand
CGGCTCCGGATGATACATGTGATATAAAAGCTCCAGCCGATCCGGCAGCTCCAGAGGTTCCATACGCAAACCATACATTGCCTCAAACAAATCTCCCATCCATTCATCCGATTCCTCAAAGCACTGCAATGCCTCATCCGGCGTATCTGCCTCCGTGGATACAGTCAGATAAACTTCCCTTGTAAAGTTGTTATGTCCGATATCACAATTCTCCTGAAGCAGCCTGTTGTACAGGCTTCTCAAATGCCTGTAAGCATCCTCCCGCTCATCAAGCATGATCTTCGACAGGTATTCCTCTTTATCGATGTAACAGTTTCTGATCGTAAACTCAAAAGAAAAACTTGCGGCAAGCCTCACCAGCATCTTCTCCATCAGCATCCGCGTCACCTTGGAACTGTAATTACCCTTTACGTCCCCTTCCGGCGGCAAAATCCTATATCCTCTGGTATAAACTCCTGCCTCCGTTTCAATCATTCCATCCTCCTCAAAGCAATGCAGGTATGGAATATGCTTGTGCATCAATGCACGGTTTCTTGTCTTTACTCCTTTACTCATAGGCATCCTCTCCTTTCACTTTTCTGCAGCATCAACTGCCGCTCTTTTCTGCCTTTCAATGAGTAAATTGCACCGCTCCCGGTATGCAGACAAAAAGAAAGAGGACAGATTACTCCATCCTCTTACATGCATCATTCGTTATTTACTTCCTTTATGGGTGACACCCCTCATCTGCCATGTCAAACAACGACATCTGTTCGAACTCCGGCTGACCTAAAAACTTCATCAAACCATCCGTATCACGTACTGCACTGGCTCTGTGCATATCTACCAGAAACTGATTCCCCGATGGGGAACTCCTGCCAGGAACCTCAACAAAGCATCCAAGCGGTTTTGACAGCTTCGTTGCATAATCCGCAGTATGCATCGTGCCACCATCCTTCTCCGCATCAACAATAAATACCTTATTCGATAACATTGCCTGTATTTTATCCCTCTGAACAAATGTATACTTCTTTGGCCTTGTTCCATTCGGATACTCACTGATTAGACATCCGCCATTCTGAACGATCTTATCAGCCAGCTTCTTATTTGATTTCGGATAAATCTCATCCAGACCACCCGGCATAACCGCAACCGTTTTTCCATTCGCAGAGACCGCCCCCTCCAGAGCATAGGCATCAATCCCGACAGCTAAGCCATTAAGCACCGTACACCCTTTCTTTGCAAGCACCTCACCAATCCTTTTTGCAATCTGTAAGTACCTTTCCTCCGCCTCGCGCTTACCCACAACGGCAATAACAACATTGTTGCAGATGCCAATATCTCCCACATAATAAAGTACATCCGGAGCAGAAGTCAAACCTTTCATAGCATTTGGATAGCATGCATCTGTTTTCTTACAAGATTTGATTTCCCACATGACTCACCACTCCTTTCCTCACCATGATGCTGATCGAAATTTATACCGACTGTCCTAATGCCAGCATTGCAACTCTTTTTGCACCAGATTGTAAAAGTATCTCTCTGCACGCCTCAAGCGATGCACCTGATGTAGTCACATCGTCCACGATCAGTACCACATCACCCTCAACCGTCATATTTTCATTTACACCCAAACTGTCAAGCTGTACACGAATATCACGGCATCCTCCATACGCAAGCTTATCAATCGTTTTTTTTCTTATTAGAAAATCTACCTTATCTACTCTGCCATTCTTGGCAAGCCTTCTTGCCAGTTCCGCAATACCGGAATCGTTATGATTCCCTTCTGTGTGGGAAGGTACTACGCAAATCGTTACATCCTTGCATATTTCTTCATCCAGCTGGTTAAAGAAATACGAAATACCCTTTTCTTTCTTATCCTTTACATCCAAAATTCTTCCACTGAACATATCAAATGCCTGATTGCGTGTCTTGTCAGGATTCCAGTATCTATGATAAAACCCACACAAAACAACCTGCCCATTATCAGAAGCAATCTCCCAATCCTCGTTATAAAAAATATGATTCATTTTCGCATCTCCATTCTTAACCAAGCAAAACATCTGTTCTGCACCAGTATACCATCAACCACCCTATATTTCAATCGGTTCCAACAAAATAATCGCGCCGATCATACACCTCCTCTCCGCTATAAAAATATGTCCTCACACTTTTTCGTCTGTTTTTACTGGTCAATAAAAAAGACAAACACCGCAAACCCTTGATTTTACTGGCTTTCCTGTGTTGTCCTAATTATAACTCACTCACATCCCCTGAATGATCCCTCCGGTCGCATCCAGCAGCGCTTCATCCACCACACGATAACGGATCCCTTTATTTTCCTCCTTCGCATGATAATCCACCCGCTCAATCTCGATCTGGTAGGCCTTCCGCTCACCCTCCACAGAACAGATGATCTGGGCACTGCCCTGTGTGATCTCCTGTTTGTAGCCAATGGGCATCATTTCTATCTCCTGCAGTGCCTCCGGCAATTGCTCCAGTTTTCCGTAAATGCCATTCTCCCCATTCTCTCCGATCGTTCCCAGACAGGCAGCCGGATAAAACCGGATGAGTCCGGTCACCTCCCCCGGCTCGCCACGTTTGCCTTTCGATATACTGGTGATCTTTGTCTCATAGATACTTCCAGTGTCTATACTGATCAGTTCTCCGGTATCCACGTCACTCACCCCATGCCCAAGTGCCCCATAATCATTACTCTCGGTGACAAAAGTGAGTGTGCCGATACCCGCAATGTCATCGCGTATCCACAATCCCAGCTTATTAGTTCCATCAGCTGCCACCTCCGGTGTCACTGCCACATCGATCATTTCTTTTCCCCGCTCCACCTTCAGCACCAGCTGTCTTCCCCCGCTCTCCTCCACCGCTTCTATCAGGTCTTCCTTGGACTGTACTTTCTCACCATCCACACAGTGTATGATATCCCCGCTCCGGATGCGATATGCTGCCGGTGAGATCAGGGCACCGCTCTGATCCGTAAAACTTGCGCACTCCACAACTAACACACCGGAATTTTTTAAGTAAATGCCGATATTTGTCCCCGCCGCCAGTACCATCTGCCTGTCTGTATCATGCACAACGACCTGTTTCACCGGTATCAGATCAAACAGACGGCAGACCAGCACGCCATCGTTTCCTGCTGCCGCACCAACGCGCTGTGCGCCAAAGACCGGCTGCGCAGCCTCCACTTCATACACAGTGATGGGCAGTCCCTGTGCAAACTGTTCCTGCTCACTCCCCTTAGATACATAAATTTCATCCGGTATATATGCAAATAAAAGTACGTAGGAAAAAACGATCCACCCCAGCATTCCTATACTTCTGTACCATCTGATTGCCCTGTTTCTCTTTTGCTTTTTCACGATGCTGCCTCCTAATTGAAATGTACGAAAAAAAGAGAAGACACGAAGTGTTCTTCTCTTTTAGTATGAACCGTTTTCAATTTTGCAATCCGGTTTATTTCGCCTGCATCGCCAATTTTTTCATTTCGCGGGCACTCTCGATTACCTTATCAGTCACCGCTACACCACCCAACATACGTCCAAGCTCTGCAACGCTCTGTTCCTCATCCAGCAGGGTCAGATGCGTCACCGTGGAGGCATCGATGACATTTTTTTCAATATAAAAATGTGCGTCAGCCATGGCCGCGATCTGCGGCAGATGCGTAATACAAATGACCTGATGCTTTTGGGCGATCATATGCAACTTCTGGGATACCATCTGCGCTGTGCGTCCGCTGATACCCGTATCGATCTCGTCAAAGATCAGTGTATCAATCTCATCATTCTCTGCCAACACTGATTTCAATGCCAGCATAATACGCGACAATTCACCGCCGGATGCAATATCCTTTAACGCCCGGGGCGGCTCACCGGGATTTGTCGAGATCAAAAACTCCATGGCATCAAAGCCATTTGCACTGTATCTTGCCGTCCGTGTAAATTGCAAATCAAACTGCACATCCAGAAAATTGAGATCCTGCAAGGCCTGTAGCATCTTTTCACGAAGCGTCACACCAGCTGTTTTCCGGATTTCACTGATCTGACTGCACAATTCATCCACCTGCTCAGTCGCTTTTTCATATTGTTCCCGCAGCTGTTTTTCATATGTATCGAAATTTCTCAGCTGGTCAATACGCGCCTGTTTTTCTTCACAGGACACAAGGATTGCTTCGATCGAAGATCCATATTTTGATTTTAAACGATTGATGGCATCCAGCCGCGCTTCTACCTGTGCAAAACGCTCCCCATCAAACTGTGCACTATCCATATATCCGGTCAGTTCCCGATGAAAGTCCGACAAAAGCTCCTCTATCTGCGAAAACTGTTCCGCTAGCCCGTTCAGCTGCTCATCATAGGTACTCACCGCTGACAGCTCCCGCACACCTCTCCCGATCATGGACGAAGCACCATTTTCTCCGGCTGCCTGCTCTGCAAGCTGCAAAGCCTCCATGATCTTCTTACTGTTTGTCATTCGCCGGTATTCACTTTCCAGTTCTTCATCCTCTCCCGGAATCAACTTTGCCGCCAGAATCTCCGACACCTCATACTCTAAAAATGACTGTTCTCTCGCCTGTTCTTCCTTATCCGTGCACTGTTCCTCAAGTTGCTTTTTACACGAAATATAAGCTTTATATGCTTCTGCCAGCTCTTGCTTTTTATCCTGCAGTTCTGCACTTGCATAATCATCCAGATATTCCAAATGCTTTGACGAATGCAAAAGCGACTGATGCTCATGCTGTCCGTGAATATCGATCAGACACGCCGCAGCTTCTTTCAGTCGGGACGCCGGAACACTCTCACCGTTAATCTTTGCCACACTTCTGCCACCTGTGAGCTTTCGCGAAAGAATGACGGTATCATCTTCCGGCTCAATCTCCAGCTCACGCAGCTGTGCCATCACAGAATCTGAAAGCTGGGAAAAAATCAATTCTACATAACCAGCCTCTTTCTTGTCCCGCACCATGTGCTTATCCACCTTCTCGCCCAAAGCAAAGCTGATGGAATCAATAATGATCGACTTTCCGGCTCCGGTCTCGCCGGTCAGAATATTCAGTCCATCCCTCAGTTCAACCTCTACCTCATCGATCAATGCCATATTTTTTACATAAAGCGTCTGCAGCATATATTACTTCCTTTTTTCCTCCTCACTCATTTCTTTATTTCTTTACTCTGTTGCCAGTTTTTTTAGGCGGGTCAGAAGACTCTGCGCCTCTGCACTCGTGCGGACTGCACACATGATCGTGTCATCTCCGGCAATGCTCCCCACGATCTCATCGCACTGCATATTGTCAAGTGCAGCAGCTACTGCCATTGCCATCCCTGACACGGTCTTGACCACAAGAATATTCTGTGCCGTGTCCGCAGAACGAAATCCCTCCTTAAACACACGCACATATTTTCCGTTCATGTCACTGCCAGGCTCCGCCAATGCCGCATAGCGCTGTTTTCCATTCTCCTGCGCTACCTTAGTAAGCTTCAGTTCCCGAATGTCACGGGAGACTGTGGCCTGCGTCACCTGATATCCCTCTCGCCTGAGATAATCAGACAGTTCTTCCTGAGTCTCAATCTCATAGCGTTCTATCAATTCTAAGATCTTTGTATGTCTGGTTGCTTTCATAGTTTCCCCGCTTGCCCAAAATTTAATGATAGGTCTGCATTTTCTTTCTCAAAATCTCCAGAAAACTGAGTTTTCCAAGCTTTAAGATCCGGCAGTCCTTCTGTGCCTGGCGAATCACGATCCGGTCTCCCACATCCAGCTGGGCATGATGATCACCGTCAAAACTCACGACCACCTGCTCATCCCCTTCACGACGCCTTGCACCGATCTCAACCACCACCTCATCCTCCGCGCCAATAACAATGCTCTTTGAATTCAGTGTATGGGAATTGATCGGAGTAATCAGGATCATCCGCGCTTTTGGATCTACGATCGGACCACCCGCCGAAAGATTGTAACCGGTGGATCCGGTGGGCGTACTCACGATCACACCATCACCGTCAAAGGTGTTCAGATACTGTCCATTGACATAGACCACCAGACTCACCAGCTGTAACGCACCGCTTCGATGGATCACAATATCATTCAATGCAGTCTGCCCCTTTAACTGAACACCGGACTGGATCACATACCCACTGAGACGCATCCGCGCCTCCAGCATAAAGTTATCGGACATGATCTGATCGATCGCGCTATAAACAGTCGCTTCCTCCAGTTCACAGAGATATCCCAGCGTGCCAAGATTCACGCCGATCAGCGGAACATTTTTTTTAGCGGTATCGCGTGCAGCACGGATCAGCGTACCATCGCCGCCTATTACAAAGATCAGATCCAACTGCTCCGGCAACACCTCAAGATCCACGCAATCGCTGTCATTCTCCTCGCCACGACTGACATAGTAACCGCACTGACCGCCCTTCGTCTCAATATAATCCTGCATGCTCTTTGTCAGCATCAGATCCTTGTCTTTATAAGAATTTACGATAATGAAAAAATGCTTCATCTTCTTCCCCGTCAGTTTTATGCCTTTTCCGGCTTATCCAGTAAGCCGTGCGCCTCCTCCACTGTACGCTCCGGCGAGATCTCCTCTGCCAGTGCGCCCTGTCCGTCTTTTTTCAGGTGCACAAGATATTCGATGTTGCCCTCCGGTCCTTTGATCGGCGAAAATTCAAGATGCAGAATGGAAAAGCCAATGGATCTGGCAAATGCAATGACCGTCTCGATCACCTCCAGATGCACCTTTTTATCCCGCACAACACCCTTTTTCCCGACCTTTTCTCTTCCGGCCTCAAACTGCGGTTTAATCAGACATACCATCTCCGCGTTATCCTTCAGCAATTCAAGCGCTGCCGGAAGCACTTTTGTAAGAGAAATAAAGGAAACATCAACGGACGCAAAATCAAGCATTTCACCGATATCCTCCGGTGTCACGTAACGGATATTCGTCTTTTCCATACAAACGACCCGTGGATCCTGCCGCAGTTTCCACGCAAACTGCCCATAGCCCACATCCACCGCGAACACCTTCGCCGCACCGTTTTGCAGCATACAGTCTGTAAAACCACCGGTTGAAGCACCGATATCCATACAAACCAGACCATCCAAAGAAAGGGCAAAATGTTTCACTGCTTTCTCCAGCTTCAGCCCTCCGCGGCTCACATAGGCCAGAGTATTTCCACGCACCTCGATAGGAACTTCCGTATCAAAGCTGGCACCAGCCTTGTCCTCCTTCTGATTATTAACATATACATTTCCCTCCATGATCATCGCTTTCGCCTTCTCTCTGGAGGGTGCCAATCCACGCTGCACAAGCAGCACATCTAATCGTTCCTTCAAATATTCACGCTCCTAAACCATATTTTCACAAGCCAAAGCTCACATGCTTCGGCCGGCTTTGCATCATTCCTACATCCCAATATAATCGACAATGATCCTTTTCACGATGGAAGTCACATCCAGCCCTGTCTCTTCGTGCAGTCTGTCAACGCTTCCCTGTTCCACAAACTCATCAGGGATCGCGATCTGAAGCACCTTCACTATCTGCCCTGTATCAGTCAAAAACTGTGTCACCTGCTGACCGAAGCCTCCGGTGATCACGTTTTCCTCAAGTGTCACCAAAAGCTTGTGATCCTCAGACAATGCAAGCAGCAGTTCCTCATCCAGCGGCTTCGCAAACCGCGCATTGATCAGCGAACACTGGTAATGCATATCCTTCAGTTCTTCCCTCACCGCAAGCGCTGTTGGAATCATGCTTCCATAGGCAAGCAAAGCAATATCTGTCTCATCATAGAGCACCTCACTCTTGCCAAGTACAATGGGCGCACGAAACTCCTTTAATCCATCGTATGCTGCCCCTCTCGGATAACGGATTGCGATCGGACCATCATAGTCAAAGGCAAAACGCAGCATATCTGCCAGCTCCCATTTGTTTTTCGGTGCCATGAGAACCAGCCCCGGAATCGTCATCAGGTAAGAGATATCAAAAATTCCCTGATGCGTCTCTCCGTCACTTCCCACAATGCCTGCACGGTCAACCGCAAAGATCACGTGCAGATTCTGCAGACATACATCGTGCAGGATCTGGTCATAAGCACGCTGCAAAAACGTCGAATAGATCGCCACTACAGGGATCAGCCCTCTGGTAGCCAGACCAGCAGCAAAGGTCACTGCATGCTCCTCCGCGATACCCACATCAAAAAAGCGCTCCGGGAACTGATTATGAAAACGTTTCAATCCTGTTCCGGTCTCCATCGCGGCCGTGATCGCCACCAGACGATCATTTTCTTTTGCCGACATGTTCATCACAGATGCAAACACATCTGTATAATCCGCCTTTGTTTTCTTTGCCACAGGCAGTCCTGTCTCCACCTCGAAAGCCCCTGTCCCGTGAAAACGTGCCGGGTGGCGCTCGGCAGGCAGATAGCCCCTGCCCTTTTTCGTAATGACGTGAACGATCACTGCACCGTTCACTCTTGACGCTTTTTTGAATGTGCGTATCAGCTGCTGGATATTATGACCATCCACCGGTCCAAGGTATGTCAGACCCATATTTTCAAACAGCATTCCCGGAATAAAGAGCTGCTTGATGCTGCTCTTCGTCTTGCGGATCCGTTTTACCATGCGCTCGCCGTATATGGGAATTTTCTGCAGGGAATCCATCACATCATTTTTCAGCTCCTGATAGCTGTCTGCTGTGCGAATACTGTCCAGATACTGAGACATTCCACCCACATTGTGTGAAATAGACATTTCATTATCATTGAGCACAATGATAAAATTTGTGTCCAGCTTGGCAGCATTATTCATCGCCTCAAATGCCATTCCGCCGGTAAGTGCTCCGTCACCGATCACAGAGATGACCTTATTGGTATCCCCGCACAGATCCCGGGCAACTGCCAGCCCCAGGCCCGCTGAGATAGATGTAGAGCTGTGACCGGTATCAAAGGCATCTGCAGGACTCTCATGCCGCTTCGGAAATCCACTCATTCCGTGAAACTCCCGCAGCGTATCAAAACCCTCTTTACGACCACTCAGGATCTTGTGGGTATAGCTCTGATGTCCCACATCCCAGATCAGCTGATCATGCTCCATATCAAAAGCGAGATGAAGTGCCATCGTCAATTCTACCACACCCAGATTGGATGCCAGGTGTCCGCCATGCACACTGACCTTTTCGATCAAAAACTCCCTGATCTCCTGTGCCAGCGGCTCATACTCTGAGGGACTCAGCTTTTTTATATCATTTATCTTTTCAATTTTATTTAATTTATCCATCACGAATGCCATTCCGACATCCTCCGACTGTTAATTATTTCGCATTGTCAGCATGCGTACCAATTCCTCTAAAAACAACGTATCTCCGGGGATCTGCCGCAGTATTTCAATTGCCTCTCGGGAAAGCCGTTTCACCTCTGACACGGAAGCTTCCATTCCTTTCAGCGTGACATAAGTCGTCTTTGCATTTCTCTCATCACTACCGATGGGCTTTCCCAGTATCTCCTGTGTACTCGTTATATCCAGAATATCATCCTGAATCTGAAACGCAATACCGACATTTCTTGCAACCTGCTCCATCTGATCAATCTGATACCTGGTTGCACCCGCCAGAATCGCCCCGATCATCAGGGATGACTCCATGAGGGCAGCTGTCTTTAAAGTATGTATCTGTGTGATCTTTTCCAATGTCATGTCTTTGGTTCCCTCAGACTCCACATCGATCACCTGTCCCCCCAGCATTCCGTAGATTCCCGCTTTCTGCGCCAGCACCTGCATGGCGCTTCCAACGCGCGCCGGTTCATCTGTCATGGAAAACGCTGCGCAAGCCGTCTCAAAGGCATACGTCAGCAGACCGTCTCCTGCAAGTATACCCATCGCCTCACCATACTTGGCGTGTGTAGTCAGCTTTCCTCTGCGATATTTATCATTGTCCATTGCCGGCAGATCATCGTGTACCAGCGAATAGGTATGAATCATCTCAATCGCTGCCGCAAAAGGTTCGATCACCTTTTCCGAACCTCCAAACAACCGATAGCTCTCCAGCATCATGAGCGGACGCAAGCGCTTGCCCCCCGCCAGCACACTGTATACCATCGCCTCCAGCACAGTTTTCTGTAAACCATCAATTGGCGGCAGATAATTCTTTAAAATGCGCCCGACTTCCTCACGGCGCTCCTTCATCATCTGTCCCATCTTTTCGGTGTCCATCTAATCTTACCTCCTCACTGCGGTCTTCTTAATGGTCTTCAAAAGGTACAAGATCACCTTCTTCATTCATCACAAGCATTTTTTGCTCCACCAGATCGATCCGGCTGTTGCAGGCGCGAATGATCTTCATGCCCTGCTCATAAGCTGCAAATGCTTCCTCCAGCGAAAGCTCCGGCTCTTCCATATGCCCGATCAGTTCCTCTGCCTCCGCAAATAATTCTTCCAGACTGCGTTCGTCCTGCGCATCTGTCTGTTTTATATCTCCGATTTCTGGTCTTTTCTGCATTGCTTTCCCTCCACACGGGTCATCACATCTCCTTCGAGCATCCGGATCGTGAGCTTCATTCCCGTCTCAATCTGTGCAAACATGCGCACTGTCTTTCCCTGCTCATCTGTCACCAGCGAATAGCCCTCGCTCAACTTTTTAAGTGGAGAACGGGCTTCCATCTGCTGCGCCAGAAGCTGAAGCCTGTGCTTTGACTCCCGAAGTGCATGCTGCATATGAAACGTCAGGCGATCCTCCAGCTCCACCGCGTACTGTCGTTTTGTATTCAGCTGGTTTTGCGGGCTCACATACCTCAGTCGTAATGCAAGTGTCTCCATTCTGCCACGCGCCAGTGTCAGATGACGCTCCATCTGACGATTCAGACTGCTCTGCAAAAGCTCAATACGCCCCTCCACTGCCTCCAACTGCCAGACAGCAAGCTCTGCTGCCGCCGAAGGTGTCGGTGCACGCAAATCCGCCACATAATCAATGATCGTTGTATCCGTCTCATGCCCTACTGCCGAAATGATCGGAACGGAACAGTCAAAGACCGCGCGTGCAACAATTTCTTCATTAAATGCCCACAGATCCTCGATGGAACCGCCTCCGCGACCAACGATCATCGCATCCACGCCAAGAGTTTCCAGCGCCCGGATACCATTCACAATACTCTGTGCAGCGCCCTCCCCCTGCACAAGTGCCGGATAGAGGATCAGTTGCACTGTCGGATTTCTCCTGTGGGCGATATTGCGAATATCCTGGATCGCTGCCCCGGTCGGCGCAGTCACAATACCCAGTGTACGGATAAAGGACGGGATCGGCTGCTTGTACTCCGGGGCAAACATCCCCATCTCCGCCAGTTCCTGCTTCAGCTGCTCGAAACGCACATAGAGCGCACCTGCACCATCCAGCGTGATCTCTCTTGCGTACAACTGATACTTTCCATCCCGCTCATATACCTGAATGGAACCATTCACAACAACATTGTCGCCTTCCTTCATGCGGAAGGTAAGCCCCTTTCGATTGCCCGCAAACATCACACAGGCAATCGCTCCAGTTGCATCCTTCAATGTAAAATAAATGTGCCCGGACGTATGATACTTGCAATTGGACACTTCACCTTTTACAGCGATCCGCTCCAACAGAAAATCCTGCGCAAACAGGTTTTTAATGTAGGTATTGACCTGGCCAACGGAATAGACATTTTTGTTTTCTCTTTTCATATTCATGAAAAACTACGCGATACGTGCCAACACGCCGTTCACAAAAGAGGATGAATTTTCCTCTCCGTATGCCTTTGCAAGCTCCACAGCCTCATTGATCGCTACGCCGGTAGGAATATCCTCCTCAAAACGAATCTCATAGACTGCCAAACGGATCAGTGTCAGTTCTACCTTTGCCATTCGGCTGGTCTTCCAATTCTGCGCACTACTATCAATGATTTCATCAATCTCATCCAGATGTGCCAGAATATCCTGTACTTTGTGTTCAATGTAAGCGCGATCTTTTTCGCTGGCAGATTCCAGCGAATCCATAAACATACTCAACTGCTCCGGTATCTCTTCCTCATTGTGGAATTCTACACGGAATACCATCTTAAAGATCGTCTCTCTAATTTCTCTTCTTGTCATAACGTTCTCCCTCTGAAACGGCGTATAGGAGACGCCGTTTCCTATACGACTAAAAATACGAGTGCCTGAGAGCTTCCGCAGGCACCCTGTTATCGTTTTATTTATTGTCACCCATATCAACACTTGCAATCCGCACGTTGATCGTACCTACCGTAAGACCTGTCATCGTCTCGATGGCAGTGCGCACACGCTCCTGGACATTGCCGGACACCTCCGGTATCGCATATCCATATTTGATATTCAGATTCAGATCAGCTGTGACGATACCATCCATCACATCCACATGTACACCCTTTGACAGGTTCTTGATACCAGTTTTGGCCACGATCTCATTGGTAATATTACCAGCCATAGAGGCAACGCCTTCCACCTCTGTTGCTGCCAGTCCGGCAATGATGGATACCACATCGTCCGCCACACGGATCTCACCGATCTTATCCTCTTTTATTTTTAAAGATTTACGATTGTCTTCCATAGTAAATAACCTCCTAAAGATATGCTTCGCCCAATCTTTCTATTTTTTAGATTGTTCCCAGTCTTACATCATTTTACACCATCGCGCCGGAAATAACAAGTAAAAAAGGCTTGTTACATTTCAACCCCCAGCTTGAAATGTGACGAAGCCTTCCATATCTGCTTGCAGAAAATGCAAAAAATGTATATACTGAATGTTAGTTTTCCTACCAGCGTCAAGGAGGCATTTTATGATAGAGCGAAAGGATCTGTTTCATCTTTCATTTTACAAAAAAACCCATTTTACCGGCAGTTATCAGGGAATGCGGTACTATATCACCAAAGCAAAAGAATCTGACAGCGAAGATGCCGCGGATGTACTTCGCGCCATTGTGTATCCGGAGCCTTACAATTTTGAAAACACACCGGAAGAAAATAAAACCCACGCGGATTTTCCCTTTACAGAGGAGGGTCTGGATCTTGCGTGTGACTGGATGAACGAACAATATGAGCGCCGCCGGGACTATTGGCAACACACACCTGCCTATTAACATAAATATTATAAATGAATACAAAGGAGTTTTCCAACCATGAAAAAAGTAAAACAAATCCTTGCCGTCATCGGCATCCTTCTCTTAGTTGCTCTCTATGTCATCACCTTCGTGCTTGCACTGACCGATGATCCCAATACGATGGCAGTTTTTCGTGCCTCACTATACTGCACCTTCCTCGTCCCTGTACTCATCTGGGCGTACACTTTTATCTACAAATTATTAAAAAATAATTATGGCAGCAAGCCATCAGATGATGATGACAAAAAAGCAGAGGAATAAAACCTCTGCTTTTTTGTCACCTATTTTCTATAAATAATATCTTCTCGGGCAGGTCCATTGGAAACCATTGTAATCGGATATCCGATATGCTCCTCAATGAACTCAATATACTTGCGGCAGTTTTCAGGCAGATCCTCATAGTTCCGGATGCCCTGAACATCACATTTCCAACCCGGAAGTACTTCCAGAACCGGCTTTGCCTTCTTTAACTTTGCGGTCACAGGGAAGTCTGTCGTCACCTCACCGTCAATCTCGTATCCTACACAGACCGGAATCTCATCCAGATATCCCAGTGCATCCACAACCGTAAGCACCACATCTGTTGCACCCTGCAGACGGCAGCCATACTTGCTTGCCACGCAATCAAACCAGCCCACACGTCTCGGACGTCCGGTAGTTGCGCCATACTCTCCACCGTCTCCACCGTGGTCACGAAGCTCATTTGCCTCATCTCCAAAGATCTCGCTGACGAACTCTCCTGCGCCAACTGCAGAAGAATATGCCTTACATACAGTCACAATCTGCTTGATCTCATAAGGAGGAATACCTGCTCCGATGGCACCGTAAGCAGCTAATGTGGAAGAAGAGGTAACCATCGGATAAATACCGTGGTCGGGATCCTTCATCGTTCCAAGCTGTCCCTCTAACAGGATCGTCTTATTCTCTTTTAATGCCTCTGCCAGATATGCAGATACATCACATACATAAGGAGCAACCATATCTCTGTAGCCATGAAGCTCCTCTAACAGATCCTCCGGCTTTAACAGCGGCTTATGATACAAATGCTCTAACATGACATTTTTCTGCTCGCAAATGCGCTCTACCTTTTCCTTTAACAGTTCCTCGTCAAAGAGCTCACTGACCTGAAAACCGATCTTTGCATATTTATCTGAATAAAAAGGTGCGATACCAGACTTTGTGGAACCGAAGGATTTTCCTCCCAGACGCTCCTCCTCATACTGATCGAACAGTACATGGTAAGACATCACCATCTGTGCGCGGTCAGATACTAAGATCTTCGGTGTGGGCACTCCCTTGGATGTGATATCCTGAATCTCATGAAACAGCTTCTTTACATCCAGCGCTACACCATTTCCAATGATGCTCGTGGTATGATCGTAAAACACACCGCTGGGCAATGTGTGCAACGCAAACTTGCCATAATTATTTTTGATCGTGTGTCCTGCGTTGGCTCCACCCTGAAAACGGATGATAATGTCTGCATCCTTTGCAAGCATGTCCGTGATTTTTCCTTTGCCTTCATCGCCCCAGTTTGCTCCAACTACTGCTTTAACCATTCTGGTACCTCCTAAGTATTGCAGATCTGATCTAACAGTCCTGCATAATTATTTGCATAAAAGAGGACAGGTGTAAAAACCTGTCCTCTAAAACAACCGTTTTTACTTTCTGATTATACATGATAACTCTGCTAAAGTAAAGAGCGGATTTTTCGTTACATTTCAGACCCCAGCCTGAAATGTAACGATTTTTATTCACACCGGTGTGCCGATCTTATGGGAGCAGGCGATGGCCAATGCCCCCGGTCCGATATGGCAGGAAACACTTAAAGAAAGCGGATTCATGATGATCTCATGATCCGGGAACTGTGCCTGTACTTCCTCTTTAAACTGCTTTGCAGCCTCCAGATCATAGGTATATGCTATCTCCAGGTGCATATTAGCACCAGAAGCATCGTGAAAGCGTTCTGCAAAATCCTTTTTCATCGCCTCGATCATGATCGTTTTTGCCTGCTTCACCGTACGCGCCTTCGCAAAGGCATCCAGCTTTTCTCCCTGGATCTGTAACACAGGCTTTAATTTGAGCAGCGTGCCAAGGGCTGCTGCCGCCGGTGTGATACGACCTCCGCGCTTTAAGTAAGTCAGCGTATCCACCATGATATAAATGGAGGACTGGAATTTCTCTTCCATCAGGATTTCCCTGATCTGTAAAGCACTCTTTCCCTCATCTGCCAGCATCTTTGCATCGTACACAGACTGGCGCTGCGTCACGGAAATACGCTGGTTATCGACCACATACACTTTTTCATCAAATTCCGGATCCTGGGACAGCACATATGCCGTCTCACACGAGCTGGAAAGTCCGCTGGACATTGGAATATACACGATCTCGTTGTACTTCTTCAGCAGCTTTTTCCACATATCCGTTACACTGCCAACCGTTGGCATAGAGGTCTTGATCTGTGCCCCCTCTGTCAATCGTCCATAAAATTCCTCCTGACCCAGATCGATCTCCTCAAAAAACATCTCATCGTTAATATAAAAAGGCATCGGCAATACATAAATACCAGCCCGTGCACCCTCTGCCTGCGTGATGCCGGAATTGCTGTCTGTCAAAATCGCTACTCTGCTCATAATCCCCTCCGTACGATCGATTACTCATCAAAAATAAGATATTATAGATTATATCTATTTACAGTGGGAATTTCAATATACTTTTTCTGCCGATGTATTCCTCTATATCACAAAACCCCGCAGACTTTTCAATCGTCTGCGGGGTTTCCTATGTATCTGATTAGTTGTTCATCATGAAGTGAAGAATCTTCTCAACATCTTCTTTCTCATGAGCAACGATCTCCAGCTCAGGAATATCTCCATTGGAGAAAATGTTTGCCAAAGAAACATACTGGCTGAGCTTTGACTTTAAATTCAGGCGGTCGCCCTCACCAGTCACCAGCTCCACGGTTCCATCACAGGTGTCAATCATCTTGAAAAATGCATTTACGTCTTTAATGTTCTGAACTTTCATAATAGTTCTCCTTTCTGTTTGACTGCTTCTTCTATTAAGCAGCGCTCTTTGTTTTTCTCTTTCCTTATTACGCCCTTAGTATATCATACTTTTTTTTAATTGCAATGTGCATTTTGCACAAAAATACAGCCGCTTTCGTCAAAGAAAACGGCTGTATTTGTATATTTTACATAAATTTTAAAAATATATTACATCATTCCCATTCCAGGAGCACCGCCTGCAGGCATTGCCGGAGCATCCTCCTTGATGTTAGCGACTACAGACTCAGTAGTCAGTAATGTAGAAGCAACACTGGTTGCATTCTGTAATGCACTTCTTGTTACCTTTACAGGATCAAGAATACCGGCTTTCACCATATCTACATAATCCTCTGCTGCTGCATCGTATCCGAAGCCAACCTCAGACTCACGTACCTTGTTGATGATGACAGAACCCTCAAGACCTGCATTATCTGCAATGTAGTACAAAGGAGCCTCCAGTGCTTTCAGGATTACATTTGCACCGGTCTTCTCATCTCCCTCGAGTGTTGCAGCAAACTCAGCAACCTTCTTGGAAGCGTGGATATATGCAGAACCACCGCCGGAGATGATACCCTCTTCTACAGCTGCGCGAGTTGCATTTAAAGCATCCTCCATACGCAGCTTGCTCTCTTTCATCTCGGTCTCTGTAGCAGCGCCGACACGGATCACTGCAACACCGCCAGCCAGCTTTGCAAGACGCTCCTGTAATTTCTCTTTATCAAAATCAGAAGTGGTCTCCTCAATCTGTGCACGGATCTGGCCGATTCTGGACTCGATAGCAGCTTTGTCACCCATACCATCAACGATTACGGTATTCTCTTTCTGCACCTTTACAGATTTTGCACGTCCGAGCATATCCATAGTAGCCTCTTTCAACTCCATGCCAAGCTCAGATGAGATCACCTGTCCGCCGGTCAGAATCGCGATATCCTCAAGCATTGCCTTTCTTCTGTCACCATATCCGGGAGCCTTTACAGCTACTACATTAAAGGTTCCTCTTAACTTATTCAGGATAAGTGTTGTCAGAGCCTCACCCTCAACATCCTCAGCGATGATGAGAAGTCTTGCGCCGGACTGTACGATCTGTTCAAGAATCGGTAACAGTTCCTGAATATTGCTGATCTTCTTATCTGTGATCAGGATATAAGGATCATCCAGAATTGCCTCCATCTTATCCATATCCGTTGCCATATATGCAGAAATATATCCACGGTCAAACTGCATACCTTCTACCAAATCCAGCTCGGTCTGCATGGTCTTGCTCTCCTCGATGGTGATGACACCGTCCTTGGAAACCTTCTCCATTGCGTCTGCAACCAGATTTCCAACTTCCTCGTCACCTGCTGAGATCGCTGCAACCTTTGCAATCTGATCCTTGCTCTCTACAGACTTGCTCATACCTGCCAGAGCCTCTACAGCCTTGTCAGTTGCTTTCTTCATACCTCTTCTTAAGATAATGGGATTTGCGCCTGCTGCCAGATTCTTCATACCCTCTTTGATCATTGCCTGTGCTAAAACAGTAGCAGTTGTAGTACCATCACCGGCTACATCGTTTGTCTTGGTAGCTACTTCCTTTACAAGCTGTGCACCCATGTTCTCAAATGCATCCTCCAGCTCGATCTCCTTTGCGATGGTCACACCATCGTTCGTGATGAGCGGAGCGCCGTAGGATTTGTCTAATACAACATTACGTCCCTTCGGTCCGATCGTCACACGAACAGTATTTGCTAATTTATCTACGCCTGCTTCTAAGGCTGCGCGCGCCTCTGCGCCATATTTGATTTCCTTTGCCATGATGATTACTCTCCTTTTTTATTCTATCAAAGCGTTTTCCCTGACCCTATCCTGTCTGGTGAAAACAACTTTTCTTTTCTGATCTCTGATCACAATGTATTCAACCGCCTGCGTGTTATCCTACTCTACGATTGCAAGAATGTCGCTCTGGCGAACAATGATATACTCCTGACCATCTAATTTTACTTCTGTGCCTGCATACTTGGAGTAAATGACCTTCTGTCCTTCCTTTACCTGCATGGTCACTTCTTTTCCATCAACCACACCGCCGGGGCCTACTGCAACGATTTCTGCCTCCTGGGGCTTCTCCTGTGCGGAACTTGCTAAAATGATGCCGGATTTGGTCTTTTCCTCTGCTTCCAGCTGTTTGATGACAACTCTGTCTAATAACGGTACTAACTTCATGTGAAATGCCTCCTTATAAAGAATCTGTTGTTATCTCTTTTCTGCTTGTTAGCACTCATTTATACCGAGTGCTAATTGCTAGTTCATATAATATGTTTTTCATGTTTGATGTGCAACTGAAAACAGCTTTCGGATTCTTTCATTTTTTTCAATTATACTCTCAAATACTCTTATTTTCTCACTTTTTCTCATTTTTGTATTTTTTATACTTTTTTTATAATTTTTACATCAAAAAAGAAGCAGCCGGATCTCCCAAACTGCTTCTGTGCTGCTATTCACCCGTAGCCCATTTCTAAAACGATTCTACCCATATTTCTAACATACTATGAATCAATGAGTCCAAAGTGCTGCATGGCATGATAAATCCCGTCATCCTGCAGATCAGTAGTGACATAGTCCGCCACAGCCTTTGCCTCGTCCGAGCCGTTTCCCATCGCAATGCCAACGCCTGCGTACTTCAGCATGGCAAGATCATTCACACTATCTCCCACTGCAAAGGTATCCGCCCGATCAATCCCAAGCGCCTCACACATCTTTCCGATGCCAGTCGCCTTTGTATGTCCCTTCGGCACCAGCTCTACAACGGAAGAATTGTGGATCAGATAAGTATAATACTGCTCCAATGCCGCAAAGCATCCCTCCCGGTCTGCGTCATTTGTAGCGCAGGAAAGTTTATTGATCACCCACTCGCCATAATTGTCCGCAATGCTCACAAGGTGCTCCCCTAGCTCGCTTTTTAGTTTTTGTCCGTAAATATCGTTTCCAAAGTCTGCATCATCCATGTACAGATATTCCGGTCCCTCTAAAATCGGGCGAAAACCGTAGCTTCGCACTGTTTCCACCGTATGTAATGCAAGTTCACGATCGATCAGCTTTTCATAGATTCGCTGTCCCCCCAGCTCCACATGGGTTCCGCAGCCGCATACCAGCCCATCAAAACCAATGCCCAGAAGTTCCGGATGACGAATATAAGAGCGCGCACGTCCACTGCAGATAAAGGCATAATTGCCGTTTTTACGCAATGCACGGATTGCTGCCACAGTACTCTCAGGGATACGATTATAAAAATCCCACAGTGTACCATCGATATCAAAAAACACTGCCTTTTTCACGATCTAATCTCCAATAACTTTGCTTTCAACTCATTTTCCATACTCTGAAGCTCACTCTCTGCCGCAGCGCGCTTTGCACGGCCCTCGGTCTGGATCTTCATAACCTCATCCAGCGTAGAGATCAGTGACTCATTCGTGTGCTTTAATGTCTCGATATCCACGATACCGCGCTCTGACTCCTTTGCCGCCTCGATGGTTGCCATCTTCAGACGGTCGGCATTTTTCTTTAAGAGCTCATTGGTCATGTCACTGACCGCACGCTGTGCCTCCGCTGCCTGCGTGCTGTGCTCCACACCCAGTGCAATGACCATCTGGCTCTTCCACAGGGGAATCGTGTTTACAATGGTCGACTGGATCTTTTCTGCCATCACGGTATCACTGCCCTGCACCAGACGGATCTGCGGTGCTGTCTGTAATGCCACTGTTCTCGTCAATTCCAGATCGTGCAGTTTTTTCTCAAAGCGGTCGATCAGGCCCTCATAATCCTTCGCCGCCTGTGCATCCTCCGGCAGTCCACTTACCAACGCCTTGTTGCGAAGCTCTGCCAGTTCATTTTCTCTGGCACTCTGCAGCTTTTTCTTGCCGGCAATGATATACATAGACAACTCTTTAAAATAGGTCAGATTCATGTCATACATCCGATCCAGCATCTGTGCATCCTTGATCAGCTGAATCTGGTGCGACTCCAGCGCAGATGTGATCTTATTGACATTCACTTCGGTCTTATCATATTTTGCTTTCAACGCCGTCAGCTTATTGGCACGCTTTTTAAAGAAAGCGCCCAGTCCCTTTTCTTCCTCCTCCACATCAAAGCTTTTCAGCTCTGTCACGAGATCAGCGATCATATCTCCGATCTCTCCCATGTCCTTCGTCTTGACATTTTCCAGCGCCTTTTCCGAAAAATCAGCCATCTTCTTCTGCGTACCTGCGCCATACTGCAGGATCGCGTTAGAATTTCGCAGATCGATCTTTTCCACAAATTCATTCACCATGCGCTTTTCCTCATCAGAGAGCATGGAATCATCCATCTCGTTTTTCGGCGTCGGGATCACATTTGCGGGTGTCTCCGCTTGCGCAGGCACTTCCTTTTCCTGCGGCGTATCAAACGCGCCGAAATCCAGTGTCGGCGCCTCAGCGGTAAATGCATCAAAATCTGTCATTGTTATTTCCTCCATTCTTTATTTAAAATCTGTATTCTTTGTCAGTCCCTCCTGCTGGAGCATGACCTTCATCGTGGAAATATCCGAAGAAATATCCCACGCGGTATCTTCAAACAGGCTGTCAAACAAATTCTCAAAGGCCTCGTTGATCGTATCCAGCGTGTCCTCAATCTCTTTTTTTGTATTGGCAACGTTTGTCCCATACTCCGGCTGCCCGTCCAGATCACGATAGGCATCAATGAGTTTTGTGGTAGTAGGCAGATAGTAGGTCATAAATTTGTGCAGATCGTCTGCACTCTCCGGCTGCTTTTTCACTTGCGCAAAAATACGGCGCATAATATCTTCCAGCTTTGCCAGCTTCTCACTCATGACTGCACCGGGAATCGCATCGTTGCACTCATGGATATGCGCAATGTATGTCTGTCCCTCCGCAAGTATCTTCTGAACCTCATCCGGGCAGTCCTTCGTTTCCTTCTCCCACCTGACTTCCTCTTTCTCCCGCTTCACCCGGGCTTCTTCCGCCTCCTCGTACTGGCGATAAGTCTCGTTATCTACAATGAGCGTTGTCTGTCCGGCGTCCATGTGCCCCTCTAAAAAATAACCTCTCCTCAGCATATCCTGCAGATCCTTTTTCACATATGCCTTTTTCTTTCCGGTGGCACGCGCCAAATCCTCAATGGCACAGTAACCCTTATTTCCGATCACACGCACATAATCCCGAAAACGGTGATTGCGCCCGTTCAGATTGGCTCCCTTTGTGATCAGACCAATAAATGGCACAGTCGCGATACCTAATCCAAGTGGAATACCTATAGAAAATCCGGTAAATACCGCTGTGATTGCCGTAGCAATCGTCGCAATCCCAAACATACTCGTCCCGACAATCCCCACCGCCAGGCACGCAGGACCAGCCGCCTGCCCAGGAAGAAATTTCCGGTAGCGGGCAGGAAGCTGTGGCTGTGCTGTCGGGTTTGTCCCGGCACTCCAAACACCAGCTCCTCTGCTTCTGCTATCACCGCCTGCAGCAGTATTTCTGCCGATGCCGCCGGCACCACCATTTCCGCCTTTTCTCCCAGCGGCTCCATGTGCACTCCAGACACCCGCCGCATCTGAAATATTTGCACCGTGCATTTTCGCCTGCCGCTCAATCTCCTTGCCGACATGATCAATGCCACGGCTGATGCTGTACGCCGTCTCATTGATCATGTCACCAACACTTTGACTAAGACCGGTGAAATCCCCGGAATCTACTGCTTGTATTACAGAATTCAGGATATCCTCCCCGATCTCATTCCATTTATTTGATGTACTCATGTTCATTACTTCCTTCATTATGATTCATTTTTCGGATCTCCGTAGCTACGATCAGCTCAAATAGCTATCTTTTACCCCAAACTATTTCACACGCCAAATAACCCCATCACATCTGCATCATCCATGATTCTCGGACTTATGCAGTCTGCGTTTGCAAGCATCTGCTCCACTCTGTTGGCAAGCGTCACATCAATAAATCGTCCCGCATCAATACCCCGCAGCTCGAAAAAAAGTAACGGCTGTTCATCCAGACGCACTCCTACTCCATAAAGAGCAGCGGCCACATGTTTACACATGAGCGCCCAATCCGGACAGCTGCAGGAAAAACTGATCTCCCTCGGTGTCGGAAAAAGCCCATCCTTTCCCTGAAAAAGCTCCTGCATCTCTTCCGGAAAATTTCCAGCCATCAGCGCCTCCACATTTTCCAGCTTCTTTCCGCATTTATCAATAATGTGCTGGCACTTTTCCTCCGATAGCGGACTGATTCGGATCTCCACCTTATATGGTGTCTTCCGTGTTCCCTGCACACGGGCAAGTATCTTCCCCTTTTGTATTTTCAGATCAAGCACAGCTCCGGTGCGCACATATCGTTTTCCCCGATCCAAACGGCTTTCAAAATCAGCATACTGCTCCAGATTATCGCACCACGCCTTTCCCCACCAGTTCTTTGCGATCATTCTTCCCTGAACAATGACAGGCTCCAGAACATTTCCTTTTTTCGCTTCCTTTTTCCGGCTGACTTCCACTTTTTTGCGTAATTCTCCGGTCGTTGGCTGACTATAAGTGCCAATGTCCCAATATCTGCTCATAATCTTACATCATCCTTTCAGCCTCTGCTACCTGCGCATCTCTATGAACGCTGGTAACTTTTCAGCCCCTTCACAGTTCCGATACAGACATCCATACACCCTTATCCCAAACGAAGCATGGACATCAGCTCTTCATTACTCAATTCCGTGATCCACTTTTCACCGCCGGAACCGATCACATTCTCCGCCAGTTCCTTTTTCGATGCAATGATCGCATCAATTTTCTCCTCGATCGTTCCCTCACTCACCAGCTTGTGAAC
The DNA here is from genome assembly GCA_022773965.1 of Lachnospiraceae bacterium. Classification (GTDB taxonomy): domain Bacteria; phylum Bacillota; class Clostridia; order Lachnospirales; family Lachnospiraceae; genus W0P33-017. The sequence continues at coordinate 5,296 of JALFNQ010000228.1, read as the reverse complement.
GATGACATCCTTTTTTTGACCAATCCGAAATGCACGGTCTGTTGCCTGATTTTCCACCGCCGGGTTCCACCAGCGGTCAAAGTGAATGACATGATTTGCCTTTGTCAGATTTAACCCGGTTCCGCCTGCCTTGACTGAAACCACAATAAAGGGTACATAACGCTCGCCCTGAAACGCCTCAACGATCTTGCTGCGTTTTGCCACCGGCGTTCCACCATGAAGCACATACCCCTCCACGCCAAATATTCCAGTCAAAAAATCAGCAAGATACTGTGTAATCTCCTTAAACTGCGTAAATACGATCACGCGCTCACGCTTCTCATAAATCGTCTCACAGATTTCCCTGAGCATCAATAGCTTTCCGCTCTCCTCCGGTGCAAATCCGGTCTCACCCAGATACTGATCCGGATGATTGCAGATCTGTTTCAGCTTCATGATCGTCGTCAGGATGATTCCGCTGCGCTTGATTCCTTCGACCTCTCCCACCAGCTGCTCCATCTCAGCCACGACTCTCCGATACAGAACAATCTGCTTTTTGGTCAGTGGCACATAATCTACGCTCTCAATCTTTTCCGGCAGATCTGCAATGATCTTTTTATCCGTTTTCACTCTTCGCAGCATAAACGGAGACACCATCGTTTTCAACTTCATATAGCCTTCCGGGTGTTCATTCAGGCGTTTTACATATTCCTGAAATTCCTTGGAAGTACCGAGCAGACCTTTATTCAGAAAATCAAACAATGACCAGAGGTTTGTGAGATCATTCTCAATAGGTGTTCCGGTCATGATGATCTTCATTCTGGAAGAGAGCTTTTTGATCTCTCGGGTCTGCTTTGTACCAGGATTTTTGATTGCCTGCGCCTCATCGAGAACGATGCAATCCCAATTGATCTCCCGAAGGGCCTCGATACGCGCCGCCATACCATAGGTCGTAACGGTAAGGAATACCGGTTTTTCTGCCAATAGCTTTGCTAACACCGGTGCCGTCTTACCATGAAGCACCAAAAGCTCCATCTCCGGCGCAAATTTCTGTGCTTCTTTCTGCCAGTTTCCAAGCAGCGAAGCAGGTACGATCAAAAGCGCACGCGCATCCTTTTTTGACTTGCGCAGTTTTTCAAGATATGCCAGTACCTGCACGGTCTTTCCAAGTCCCATGTCATCCGCAAGACAGGCGCCAAAACCAAGCTTGTCCATATAGTTCAGCCATGTATATCCACTTTTCTGATACGGACGAAGCGTCGCCTGAAAACTTCTCGGCAGCACTGCCTTACGAATCGTTTCCGGCTTTCGCAGATTTAACATGAGCTCGGACAGCCATTTTCCATTTGTCACTAATGGGCCGATGTCTACCCCTTGTTTTTCGCCGAGTTCCATCTGCATTGCCTCTCGAAGCGTAACCTCAGCCGGAAGCTCCTTCATTCGCGCCAGCAGCTCGCGAAGCTTCTCATGATCCACCTCTACCCATTTTCCTTTTAAAAAGGCCAGTCCCTCTGTCTGGGCAAGAAGCGTTCTAATATCTTCTTCTGTGAGCGTCATACCGTCCACCGTCAGTTTCGGCTGAACAGAAATGAGCGTGTCAAAGCCAAGCACAGACGTTTTTTCTTCTCCAAGACTCACTGATAATGAAACACTGGAAGACTTTTTCTTCCACCAGTTCGGAATTCTGCACAAAATTCCGGTTTTTTCAATCGCTTCTATATCCTTTAAAAACAGATATGCTTCCTCTGCACTCAAACGCAGCGGGTGAAACATTTCTCCACTGTTCACAAATCCTGCAATCAGCTCCGACACCTCAGCTGCACGATTCAGACATGACAAAAGTGCCAACAGCTTCTCTCTTTCATTCGCATACTCCGTCAGCGCATAACGCAGCGGAACATGTCTCACACGCCCATCTGCCTGTCTGGTTGCATAAGTTGCAAGAAATGCAAAGGGCAGCTCGTCACCTTTATTTTCCACCAGATGAAAAAAGACCCGTTCCGGCACATGAAGATGCTGGCTTTTTTCTGTCAGATACATCTCCACCGTGCCTTCATATGCCCGAATCTCTTCCCTGAAAATCATTAGCAGATGCGCAAAAACACTGTCGATCCAGTGGTCTGTCACATACTCTGCACCAATCGCAAATGGTACTGCTGCCAGCAGCTGATCCCGATCCTCTTTCGACAGCGCCAGTTCAATCTGATCCCGCGCCAGTTCCAGTTCCGGCAAGGCTGTCAGCACCCGCAAAAATGTATCGGACAAGAGGCGAAGATACGATCCGGAAGATGAAGGCTCAGCGGCTTTTTCCTGAAATCCCATCTGGTAAAGCGCCTGATAACGATCCTCTTCAAAGCGTTTTTTCCAGTTTTCTATCTCCGGAATCCCTGATTTTTCGTTATCCGGATAAAATCCGTTTTCGGTAAATATAAATTGCAGTGCTTCCGGCGAAGCAACTTTGTTTTTCATATGCATCTATGTCCTTTCCGGTCTGTCATGCCACAGCTATCACCTGAGTAGAGAGAATGTGCTTTGTGCATCCTTGTAAAGTATTTTGGTCATACATAATAAATATAAGAGACACTGTTTCCTGCACGACAAAATGCTATACTACCCTAACTACGGATAGTATAGCGGATTTGCACACAAAATACAATTGAATTTAAAGTTTTATTGATACGCTGTTGCAATTCACAAGTCAGCCAGCTGACCTGTGAATTGCAACGAATTTGGCGATGCTTCGCATGCAAAATCGCCAAATTCATGGCTCATGTACGTTTATGGCACGTAGCCCGCAGTAAATGCTGGCTACTGTGTGAAAAGTAACGATACGCTCTACTTTTCTCCCGTAAAATGCTCTAAGATCAGGTAATCCGAAATCTTTACACCGGTGATCTTTTTCACACCCTCAACAGTACAGATCCGGTTCATTTCATCTTTTATCTCACTCATGTAGTATAATTCCGCAAAATTGAAGCTATTACTATCTGTCTGGCTAAGATAAAACTCACCTTTCCGTCCTTTGGTTTACTTTCGCAATTTCAGGTGCAGATGCCGCTTCTTCCCCATTTTCCGTGATACTGACAACCGCACTCGGATGCTGCAGCCGATAGTCGCCGATGGCTTCCAGAAATCGTTGCCCGTATTTTTCATATTTCGCAGTACCTACTCCAGAGACATTCAACATCTCCGGCTTGCTGCCCGGCAGCTTCATGCACATGTCGATCAATGTCTTATCATTAAAAATAATGTAAGGGGGCAGCGACTCCTCCCGCGCGATTGTAAGACGGAGTGCCCGCAGCTTCTCAAATAATTCATAACCTGCACTTGTGAGTGCATCCGTACTCTTTCTTTTCGCTGACCGCGTTTTTCTGTCCGGTTCCTTTTCATGATACAGGTGTATCATGACACGGGTATTCTCATTTTTGAGCGGGGTAATATCTCCCAGCTTTAATACGCTGTAGCGATCCTGCGTCTGAAAATATATCCCTCTAAGACCATCTGACTGATCAGCAGCCGGATTTCGGCCTCACTTTTCTCTTTTAAAGCCCCATATGTCTGATACGCTTCCGCATTGATTTCTTTTAAGCGTGCCCTGTTTGCACCCAGCAGGATACCGATCACAATATTTTGTCCATACCGTCCCTTCGCTTCAAAAATACAATTAATGACCGTTTTCGCTTCACTGGTCATATCCACTTCCCGATATTCCCTATCGCAATTACCACAATGCTCGCACGGTACACCTGTCTTTTCTCCAAAATATCTGAGGATATAATTTCTCAGGCAGCCTGTTGTCCGACAGTACCCTTCCATTACCTGAAGTCTTCTGGCATCTCTCTGCCGGATCAAATCAATATCCTCCGGTTCCACTTCCGAAAAATCCTTTTGTTCCAGCAAAAATTTATTGATCATGACATCCTGTGGCGAAAATAACAGGATGCACTGTGAGGGCTCTCCATCACGTCCGCCACGACCTGCTTCCTGATAATAATTTTCCATACTCTGGGGCATATTATAGTGAATCACATAGCGCACATTCGACTTGTCGATACCCATTCCAAACGCATTCGTAGCGATGATGACCGGTGTCCGGTCATAAATAAAATCATCCTGATTTTTCTTTCTGATATCCTGCCCCAAACCTGCATGATACTTCGTAACCGGAACTCCACGCTTGAAAAGCAGTTCATATAAAGTATCCACATTTTTTCTTGTGGCACAGTAAATAATACCACTATCATTGGGATGCTTCTCTATGTACGATACGATAAAATCATCCTTGCGCCGGATATGCTCAACCTGGTAGTATAAATTTTCCCGGTCAAAGCCCGTTACAACAATATGCGGATCACTAAGCTTCAGTATACATGCAATGTCATTTTTTACTTCCTCTGTGGCAGTTGCAGTAAAGGTACTGAGAATTGGTCTCTTTTTCAACTGATTGATAAAGTCAATGATCTTCAGATAGCTTGGCCTGAAATCCTGCCCCCACTGCGAAATACAGTGAGCCTCATCCACGGTCACCATAGAAATATCCGCGCAGGTGGCAAAACGTATAAATTCTCCGCTTTCCAGGCGCTCCGGTGCAACATAAACGATTTTATACCGGCCATTGGCCGCTGCCTCTAAAGCCATACTGATCTGGCGATCTGAAAGTGATGAGTTAATATATGCGGCATGGATACCAGCCTCGTTCAGTGCCTTCACCTGATCCTGCATCAGCGAGATCAATGGCGAAACGACGACTGTCACTCCGGGAAGCATCAATGCCGGCACCTGGTAACAGATCGACTTACCAGCTCCGGTAGGCATGACCGCAAGCACATCCCTGCCCTCCATAATGGCATTGATAACGCTTTCCTGTCCCTCCCTGAAAAAATCATATCCAAAATATTCTTTGAGTATCTCATTTGCATTCATCTGAAAAACGTTACTCCCTGCCAGTTTTATTCATTTTCCCGCAATTCTTCGGCTGGTTTCTTTACCTTTAAAGTGTCCGTCACCAATGCTTCCACGCTCCATATAATGTTCAACATAAGATTCCGCTTTTGTCTGTGACAGTTCGAAGCGCTTCTGTAATTTCTCGATAATCCGTTCTTTTGGTATACTTTCTTCGAGATTATCAAGTATGAACACTTCTATTCCCTGCTCAATTCCCAGCTCTATTCCGCGCTCTATGCCCTGCTCTATTCCGCGCTTCATTCCAATCTGCTCGCCCGCTTCCTTGCCCTGATCATATACATATGCATCCTCAGATTTCCGATCCATCTTTTTCTTGCGGTAATACTCCACCGCCTCACGAAATGATTCCGTC